>DASUKV010000031.1:0-16549 GCA_036278555.1 Terriglobia bacterium | reverse complement strand
TGAGCTGCGTCCCACGCTGCGCTCGCGCTGCCACAAAGTCCAGTTTCATCCCGTCGAGGAAGAGGTGATCCGAGCCCAGCTTGAGAAAGAAGAGAAGACGCTGACCAGCGCCCAACTGGGGCTGGCCGCACGAGTGGCGGCTGGAAGCATCGCCGCCGCCGGGAGTTTTGATTTTTCGGATTTTGAGCGGCGGCGGCAGCCGTGGACGGCGTTCCTGGACGGGATCGCGTCAAAACCGCACGGCTCGATGACTCCCGCGGGCTGGAAGTCGCTTTTCGATTCCGCAAAAGCCCTGGCCGAGAACCGCAGTGAGACGGAGCGGACTCTGAAGATGGGTTACACTCTGCTGAGTGACATGCTTCGTCTTCTGGAAAGCGGCGATGAGAACCGCCTAGTCAACATCGACTTGGCTTCCCGGCTGAAGATGTGGGCCGCGGCCCTCGGCCTCGCTGGCATCGAAAAACTCAAGACCGCATTGGATGATACATACCGCCTGCAAACCCGCAATGTGAATCAGCAGCTCGGCTGGGAAGCTCTTGCCGTGAATTTACTCTCCTCAGACTGAATGGAACTTCCACCCTTCTGAGTCTCAATAAACGGAGTTGACGAGCCAGTTACCCGGGTGTATACCTATCCGTGTATCACTTAATAAGTAATGCTTAAAGGGGGTTTTCCCTTCAGAGGTTGCTTCATGGTCGCGTCTTTTCCTGGGCTCATTCATGCAGTGCTGATCCTTTCCTGGATTGTTCTTGCTGGAATTATTGCGCTCGTCGCCATTGTCATTGGGCGTCGGATCAAGCGGGAAGCGGAATTCAAAACGCTCGATCATTTTCGAGAACATCTACACTCTGTTGTCGACGCCCTTGCAAATCACACCCTTGAATATGACGCCGGGCTTGCCGCGATTCGTGCCTTGATCCCGCCCCGCCACGCTCCGGCCGTCGAACAGATTTTAGTTGAGGAACTCGAGAGTCCCACCCGCGCCGCGATGCTCCAGCGGCTGGCGAGAGATCTGGGGCTGATTCAAGCGTGGCAGCAGCGTATGGCATCGCGGAATCAAGAGGAGGGTATGGCCCGCCCCGGGGCGCTGCGGCGGCTGTTCGGACTGCGATTTACCGAGCGGGCAGCAAGCGCCGAACGCCTGGGGCGCATCCGGGACCTCGGAAGCTGGCGTCTTCTGGCTCGCGCCCTCCAGGATCCCCACCGGGACGTGCAGGCCGTGGCTTTGCGCTCACTGGCATCCATTGGTGAGCCGCAAAGCTTCCCCGTGTTGGTTGAACAGTTGCGGTCGATTGTTACCTCCCATCGGCCGGGGCTCTCTGCACGTACCCTCAAAGCAGCGTTGGCGCGATTTCCTTTGGATTCGGCCCCGCATTTACTGCCGCTTCTTGAGGATCGCGATTCTCGCCTCCGCGTCATCGCAATCGAGATTCTTCGTGAAATGCTGGAGACCAATGCGGGCGTTCACGGGAAGCATGTTTTTCAGACGGATAAGATAGGACCGCAGCTTTCCAGGCTGGCGCTTACGCAGCTTGCCAACGATGAAAATCCGGATGTGCGGGCAGGCGCTGCGGACCTGCTTCCCTATTTTACGGATGAGCGCGCCGCCCCAGCGCTTGCGCGGCTGTGCTCTGACCCGGAATGGTTCGTCAGATTGCACGCGGTGCGCGGACTCGGCGAGAACGGAGAGAAATACTTCTTAGAAGCCATTTGCGCGCGATTGAGCGATCCCCATTGGCGGGTGCGAGAGGCGGCAGCTCGCGCTCTCGCGCGCGGCGGCGAGGCCGGCGTTCGATGGCTGATCGAAACATTTCTGACCACCGGGGACGCGTACGCCCGCGAACAGATTACTGAAGAATTTCAGACTTCCGGCATTATGGCGGAAATCGTAAGGCGCTGCGAGAGGGGCGCCGCTTCCGCGCAGGAACTTGAAGCCCTGGCAGCGATTGTCCGCATGGGCAAGACTTCTTACTTGCGCACGCTGCAGGCGGAAACCTCTGGCGTCAACGGTTGGGAGAATATTCAGGCGCTTCTGGCGCGCACTTTTGATGCGCACGCATAGGGCGCCACAAGATGCAAAGAGGGGGAATCCCGTATTGGCCCCGTTCTGGCAAGGGATGGCGCAGCACGCGCTGATCCTGTTCAACTGGTTGACCATCGCTTATTTCTTTGCCGGTAATGGCGTTTACACGCTATTAATGATCATCTCCCTCGCCTACGCTGTTGTTTATAACCGGCGGCTTTCCTACCACGGTTTGCAGGAATTGCGGGAATCCGCTGCGACTCCGCCGGTGACGGTAATTATTCCGGCCCGCGACGAAGAGGATTCCATTCTGGGTGCGGTGCACTCGGTTCTCCAGGCGGATTACCCTGACGTGCGTGTGGTGATCATCGATGACGGCTCGCAGGATGCGACGCTTCAGCGCCTTGTCGGCGAACTTCATCTTTCTCCAATGGACTTGATCTACCGGAATTCCCTTTCCACCCGGCCGGTGAACGCCTTCTATTGCAATCCCGATCTTCCCAGCCTCGTGGTGATCAGCAAGGAACACGGCGGAAAGGCCGACGCGCTCAACGCCGGGATCAACGTCTGCCGCACGCCCTACTTCTGCACGCTCGATGCGGATTGCCTTTTAGAGCCTGACGCGATGCTTCGTCTCATGCGCCCCGTCGTGCGCTCGCCGGAAACCATGGTGGTGAGCGGCGGCATCATCCGCATTCGCAACGGGTGTAACACCGCCCGGGGACGCGTGCAGGACGTGCGCCTGCCTTCTTCATGGGTTGAACGGCTTCAGGTGGTGGAATACCTTCGCGGCTTTCTGTTTGGCCGTGCGGGATGGGATCTGCTGAAGGGAACCTTGATCGTTTCGGGGGCGATGGCCATGTTCGATCGCCAGGCGGTGGTTGAAGCAGGCGGGTTCAGCAAAGCCACGGTTGGCGAAGATATGGAACTTGTCGTGCGGCTTTACCGTTGGGCGGAGCAACAGGGACGGCGGGTCCGCATCAGTTTCACCACGGATACAGTCTGCTGGACCGAGTGTCCCTCAACGTTTCGGATGCTGGGCCGGCAGCGCCGGCGCTGGCAATTGGGCCTTTGCCAGACGCTGTGGAAGAATTCGGGAATGCTGTTCAACCGCAAGTATGGCTTGGCCGGCTTGTTCAGCTTCCCTTTTCACGTGTTCGTTGAAGCCGTAGGAGCCGCGGTTGAATTCGTTGGATATCTGATCGTCCCGCTCGCGTTCATGCTCCATCTGGCGCTCTCCGCTTTGTATATTCCGCTGGTGATATTGAGTCTGGTCTACGCGTCCTTTCTTTCTGTTGGCGCGGTGCTCTTGGAAGAACTGACGTACCGCCGCTATCCCAGGCGGAGCGACCTTTATACCTTGCTAGGCGGCGCTCTTCTGGAAAATTTCGGCTTCCGTCAAATGATCCTCTACTTCCGGTTTCAGGGCTGCCTGCAATTCCTCGCAGGGCTTCATCGCTGGGAAAAGGTAAGGCATACGGCAGATACTCCCGCCGAATCGAGTGCCGGATAAGCCGCTTAGTTGATTTTCAAGAACCTCCCGGCGGCGGCACAGCGCGAGCCGCTCGTAACTCACATCCCGTAGAGATAAATTGACGTGTTCCGTGCGGTAAACAGAATCCCCAGCATCCTCATTGCGCTCCCGTGCGCGCTCGCCGCCCGGCCGCCCGCGAGAAGACCCACAGTTCCGCAAGATTGTCAGAAAAAAATTGAAAATGCGCGGATGGCGGCCGAATCCTCACGTAGTGCGACTCATCTGAAACTCCAGCTTGCCCGCGCCCTTTCAAGCTGTGGCGAAGCGGCGGAGGGCGTTTCGTGGTATCGCGGCTACCTGCAAGTAGAATCCGGCCAAGCCGGAGTGTGGTACGAATTGGGAGAAGCCCTGGCGCGGGCGCATCAGCCCCGCGAGGCGGCGCAAGCCTTCCGCAGAATGCTCGAAATCGCGCCCAGGAACGCCGGCGGCGAGCTGGGGCTGGCTCAAGCGCTCGCCGCGGCAGATTCGAATGACATGGCCGTGAAACTTTACGATAAGGTTCTCGCGGCGGACCCCGCTAACTACGATGCCCTCCAAGGAAAGGGGCTGGTCTTATACCGAACGCGCCAATTCCAAGAGGCCGCGGCCATCTTCAGACGGCTTGTGAAAATAGATCCTAGGGACAAGGAGAATCAGACGATTCTAGGCTCCATCGCGCGGGCGGAGGAGGCAGAAAGGTGGCAGAAACTTCGTCCTCCGCCAGGCTCGCCACCTGAGGCCGTTGCCGGTTATTACCTCAGTTATCTAGCGGACCACCCCCAGGATCGCGCGGCGCTGAAAGAGCTGGCCATGGCGGAGGCGCGCCTGAAAAATTATCCAGCGGCGATCGGCGCCGAGAAACACGCATTGCGGCTGAACCCCCAGGATCGCGAAGCGCAGAGGCAATTGGCGCTGATTCTGAGCTGGGATCATCAGTATGATGCCGCGATCAGGGTTTATCAAAAGATGCTCGACGGCACTCCCGCCGACCGAGAGACATTGAAAAACCTTGCCCGCGTTTACGCTTGGTCTGAAAGATGGCGGGATGCCTTACAGACACAAGAAAAGTTGCTGGCCCTTGATCCTCGAAACGACGAGGTTCAACTTTCGATCGCGCGCATTGAGATTCGCCTTAAAGACGGCGAGAGCGCGCAAAAGAACCTGGCGGCGATCCTGAGCCGGCATCCCCAGGAGCACGAAGCGCGCCTTGAACTCGCCCGTCTCGAGCTGGGCGACGGCCAGTTACACAAGGCGCTGGAGGATTTCAGTTACCTCTTCGGAAGCAATTTCCAAGATCCGGACGCCCTTTACGGCGCCGCGCGCATTTTCTATTACCTTGGAAATCCTGACCGCGCCCGTCCATTGGCGGAAGCTTTGGTCAGGGTGCGTCCCAATGATTTTGATGCGCTCATGCTGCTGGCGCGAATCGAGCGGGCCGAGGGCGATCAAAAGCCAGCGTTGAAGCTCCTCCAAAGGGCCGCTCGACTGAAACCCGGCAATTCCGCTGTGGCGGGACTGCGCGCGCAGATGCACCACGCCGGCGCTGTTATTTTGCACACCTCAGCTTCCTACGCGCGCGAAGTCTCCTTCCGCGGCCCGTTTGTGTCGGAGCGCGGATTTGAGATGCCCGGCCGCGACTTGGAAGATCTGAACTCTTACAGCGGCGAGACAAAAATCAGCTTCAAGTGGTTGCCCCGGAGTTTATCCTACGTTTCACTTGCCGCGATGCCTTCGAATAGCCCGATGGGAGGCATCCAGGGAGCAGTCGCCCCGGCGGAATTGCTCTACGGGCAGACGACGCAGGTCAGCAGGTCATTAACTCTGCGTGGGGGCATCGGCCTTGCCCGCCTGGGGCCAGGGAAACTCTTCGGCCTGGCAGGCGAAGCGCAGCCTTTGGAGACCCTCGGCATCACGCCCGTCGGGTACTTCGGGTACAGCTTTTCCCCAAACCACAAGCTGCGCTTCAGTTTGTCGGGTTCCCGCACAGCCATCACGTATACACCCACTTCGGTGCGCTTTGGAGCGCGGCAGACACGAATCCAGGCCGGCGTCCGGTACGCCTTCAATTCGCGGACTTCCCTAAGCGCAAGCCTTTATCACGACAGGGATTTCTCGGCGCTTTACGATCGCATGAGGTTGGACCTGGGTGGGGCAACGGTCCTTCAGAGAAATGGCCGTGACAACGGCAATGGCGGCACGCTGGCCGTCACCCGCAATCTGATTAGCGGCGAGCGGTTTGCGCTGGACGCCGGCTATTCCGGCCTTGCATTTGGCTACGCGGGCGAGCGGCGTGGCATCTTTATGGGGTTTTTCAATCCAACTTTTTACCAGCAGCACCTCGCCACTTCACACGTCTATGGCCAGTTGTGCGGGCCGCTCGGGTACGACTTTATCGCGGATATTGGCGTTCAGCAGGCCGAAGAAGCCCAGCCTTTCACGCGCGCCTTCCGGGTAGGGCCGCGCCTGAGCTTCCGCCTGAGCCCACGAATCTTGTTGATTCTCGGCTACTTGCACTACGATTTCGCCCAATCACTGGGAAGCGTCAAAGGCAATGCCGTAAGCCTCTCGACAGATTGGAGATTCTGAGCCCCACTCCCAGAAAGAGTCCGTAGCGGCGGAGCGCTCGGATGCTGCTTCCGAAGACAGCTTATTCTTCGATTAATAACTTATTGCTTTGAAAAGGGAGGAAGCGATAAGATGCATAGTCGCACGGGCGGTTCGGTACACCTTCAGGAGGGGAATCTTCGTGTGCGAGGATAAACCATGCCGAAATGGTGGGAAAAGGAAAAAGAAAGAAAGGGTGAGCCCCACGAGCTGCCTTTCAAGCCCTTGATGGACTCTCCCCGACGTGAAATTCCGCAGGAGCCGGAAACACCTAAAGCAACAGCGTCCGTGATTCCAAATCTTTCGGAGAAAAAGGAAAAAAATATGGTAGAAACCGTAGTCAAACCCTCCACCTTCAGTTCGAACGGTCAGCATCAAACTTTGCTGGGCGGTTCCATGACGCTCAAAGGCGAGCTGACCGGAAACGAAGACCTTACCATCGAAGGCCAATTCGATGGAACCATCAGCTTGAAGGATTATTGCGTGACGATTGGCCAGAACGGCCAGGTCAAGGCGGACGTGACAGCCCGGCAGGTGGTAGTGAGCGGAAAGCTGGATGGCAAAATTAACGCTCGCGAAAAAATCGAGATTCACCGGACCGGAAGCGTGGTGGGCGACCTTGTTTCGGCGGGTGTCGCCATCGAGGAAGGCGCCTACTTCAAAGGCAGCATTGAAATTCTCCGCGATGAGGAGAAGAAGGCGATCCCCCGGGCGGCTTCGAGCGGCGTCTCGTATACGGCCTGAAGGGTCCGGAAGCACTATCCAAAAAAGATCACGCCGATTGCAATGCCTTCGTGATCTCAGCGCTCTTAATTTGCTTTGGGAGCATCAAGCTGCGGCGGCACATTTCCCATCGGCCGTCTCACTGCGAAGTGCTGCCTTCAGAAAGCCGCAAGCGCCATACCAAGCATGTCGTGGATAAGTAATCAGGGCGTTTCAAGAGCCGTCGCGCGAGGGGGAAGCGACGCTCCATCCGTCAGCCAGGGACTGGACTGGCTTTGGCAGCACCTGCGTGACGTGCCGCATCCGAAAATCCTGGATTGCGGACCCGTTTCCCCTGCCACTTTGCAGGTCTTGCTGCGGCGCGGGGCAAAGCTCTACGTGGCCGACCTGATCACTCCAGCCCTTGAAGGCGATTCGCGGTTTTGGGACCGCACTGGAAAAACCCCGGTCTTCCAGACTTCCGCATTCTTAGACCAGCTTCCGCAAGCCCCGGAAGGCTCCCTCACCGCGATCCTCAGCTGGAATCTTCTTGACTTCGTCCCGCGCGAGGCTCTTCAGGCCTTGGTTGAGCGGCTCTTCTCGCTTCTCGAACCACTGGGGGTCATTTTTATCCTACTTCGCGAGTCTTCCCGCGCTTCGGGCGCTGAGCGCCGCTGGCGGCTGGAAACGCTTACAAGCCCACGGAATGAGATTGACTCTAATAAGGCATTCCCCTATCCTCCGATCACGAACCGCGAGATCGAGCGCCTGCTGCCCGATGCCAGCATCAAGGCTTTCCTCACTCGCTCCGGCCGCCGGGAGATTCTCGCCATGCGCCGCGAGTGAAAGCCTCCGGCCGCGCCCTGCCGCCGGACCACTCAAATCGGCTTGCGGTTGACCCTCCGTTCGCAAATCCGTACACTCGATGAGGGGCAATTGAGAGTTACCTCGTATTTATCGCGCCGCGCCGTAGCGCCGCCATCTCAGCGGCAGGCGCCAAGCCGTCCTGAGCACACATGATTCGAGCAAGGTACGCGAGGAATTGCCGGCAAGATGCCGGCGCTACAAGTTCTATCCTGCTGGCCGTAATCTTTGTGCTCGCGGTCCTGGGCGCAGGGAATACGCTTCACGCCCAATCGCTCTTGACGGACGCGCTTTCGTGGCTTCCTCCGCAGACGATCGCCCTCGAATATTCCCGTCCTGCCACCTTAAGGAGCTTATCGAACTACCAGAGTTTGCGTTCCCGCTTTCTCGGGCGCAACTTGAAGAGCCTGGAGTCCTCTCTGGCGAAGATCGGGATCCACGAGGAGGACATCGATGAAATGGCGCTGGGTTGGCAGAGCGGCGCGGGAAAGGAGATGCGGTATGAGGGTCTCGCCCTGGGCCGCTTCGATCCAGCGAGGGCGGCTCGGCAGGCCGCGGCCGCCGGAATCAAACCTCATCGGGTAGGAGATTTCAGCGCCTATTGCTTCGCCGATGATCCGAACTCGTCTTGCGTTGTGGTGATGGATACCACCCTTGGCGCTTTTGGCCCTCTCGCGGAACTCCAAAGCATGGTAAAAGTGCGGAGTGGAAACGGACCCAGCATTGCCGCGAATACCCAATTTACGGACTTCGTGCGCTCAGCCGAAAGCGATTCGCCCATCTGGGGCGTCGCGCTCGGCGGAGCCGTCTCCAAGTGGTTCAAAGCCTGGATGCCGGGGGAGAAAAATTTGCAGATGGACTGGGCGAACGCCTTCAAAAATGTGCGCGCCCTCTCCTATCAGATCGAGGCGGAAGATAACGTAAACTTGCATGTAAAAATGGATTGCACCACTCCGCAAGCGGCATCCTCCGTGCGGCAGTTGCTCGACGGCCTGCGGCTGCTTCAGCAGCTTGCCTGGCAGTCGGCAAATCCCGGCCAGCCCAACCCTTTCCAGAACCTGCAGGTTGAAGCTTCAGACCGCCAAGTCTCCTTTCGCCTGACGGCGGACTATGCAGCGCTTGAACACGTGGGACCACTCGGACGGCCGTAATGCGGTAGGAACAGAGGCAAGAGACGAGAGACAAGAGGCGAGTGAAAACTAAAAGCCCTGAGCTTTCAGCAGTCGGCCATCAGCTTTCCCCCCTGGCAAATTCTGGATTGCGCGCTCTGGGATGCCTTACTTTGACCCTCATCGCTGTGCTGTTCCTCACCCCTCTCCCGGCGCACGGGCAGGCAAACTACGAGATTCAGATTTACGGTTCGGACCTGGTCCCACCCGGTCACACCATGTTCGAGCTTCATAGCAACTTCACGTTTGAAGGAACCAAGCAATCTGA
Source organism: Terriglobia bacterium (assembly GCA_036278555.1). Lineage (GTDB taxonomy): Bacteria > Acidobacteriota > Terriglobia > UBA7540 > UBA7540 > RH2-MAG17b. Next base: position 7,406 of record DASUKV010000031.1, on the reverse strand, counting down.
GGACGGAATGTTTCCGACCGAGCACCAATTGCACGAGACGGTCGAGATCACACACGGATGGACGGATTATTTTGAAACGGGATTTTATATTTTCACGGCTTACTCGCCCGGCCACGGTTACAACTGGGTGGGAGATCACATCCGGCCGCGCTTTGCCGTCCCCGCAAGCTGGCACTGGCCGGTGGGCGTCAGCATTTCTAATGAAATCGGCTGGGCGCGCCCGAGCTTTGCCGGCGACACCTGGACGTGGGAAATCCGCCCCATCATTGATAAGCAGATGGGCCGCCTCTACTGGTCCATCAACCCGGACTTTGACCGGTCGTTTCACGGGCCCAGCCGGAAGGAAGGGTTTGAATTCGAGCCGCAGTTCAAGGTGAGCTACACGGTCACAAAGCTGGTTTCACTCGGGGTTGAATATTACAGCTCGCTGGGCTCGGTCACCGGCTTCGACCCTTTGGCGGACCAGACCCATCAGATATTTCCGGTGATCGATCTGAATTTTGGCCCGCAGTGGGAATTCAATATCGGACCGGGGTGGGGGCTCACAAGAAACGGTGACCGCCAGGACCATTTCATTCTGAAAATGATCCTGGGCCGCCGGTTCGATTGGTAAGATGGAGGAGAGTCGATGAAGAACCGTCTGCTGATTTCGGGATGTACCCTTCTTGCAGCAGGTCTCTTGCTCTTCACCACGGCTTACGGCCAGCAGAACCCGGAAGATGCGGCGAAGAAATCGGCTGCTGCCTGGATAGCGCTCGTGGACGCCGGACAGTACGGGCAAAGCTGGGACCAAGCGTCACAGATTTTCAAGTCCAAAGTTAAAGAAGGCCAGTGGGTTGCGATGGTTAAACAGGCGCGGGAACCGCTAGGGAAACTAAAGTCCCGAAGCTTTGAAGATTTTCGCCATCTCAAGAATCCACCCAACGCGCCGGAAGGCGATTATATCGTCATGCAATATTCAGCGGCCTTTGCGAAAGCGCCTTCGGCTACGGAAACAGTATCTCTGATCCAGGAAAAAGACGGCGGATGGCGAGTCGCGGGCTATTGGATCAAGCCAGGCTGAAACGGGCCCCCAAGATTGCAGGACTGTTACGCTGGAGCTTTCCGTTTTTGCTGACGGCTGGGCGCTAATCGCTTTTTGCTTGTTTCTCTGCCGCCCGCACTTGAACTCCGGCGATTTCTTCAAGAAATGTGATGACCGCCGCATAGTCCAAGTCCCCCTTGCCCTTTGCCTTCGCTGCCCCATAGACTTCCTTCACAGCCGCCGCCGCGGGCATGCTCACGTCCTGCGCGTACGCGGATTCCATCGCCAGTTCCAGGTCCTTATGCATCCATTTCAGCGGGAAATAGGGTGTGAAATCACCCTTGAAAATAAATGGAGCCTTGAAATCAGTCAGCTTCGCCTGCGCCATACTGGACTGAATGATCTCAAACATCGTCTCCGGCTTTACCCCAGCCTTCGCCGCGAGTACGAATCCCTCGCAGAAAATCTCTACCATCGTCGCCTGGATGGCGTTTTGCGCCACCTTGGCCGCGAGCCCCGAGCCGTGCAACCCGCAATAAATATGCTTCTTGCCCAATACCTGCAAGACGGGCATCACGCGGTCCAGCGCCTGGCGCTCACCGCCAATCATAAACGTCAACTCGCCTTTTTCTGCCCCATGCTTGCTGCCCGTCACCGGCGCATCCAGCATTTGCGCGCCCTTCCCGGCTGTGTGGCAAGCGAGCTTGCGGCTCACCGCCGGGCTGATCGTGCTCGAATCAATCAGGACCGCGCCGGGGTGTAACGTCTCGAAAATCCCATTTTCCCCCAGCGTGACTTCTTCCATCGCCGCCGTATCACTGACAATCGTCATCACGATTTCCGCTTCGCGCGCCGCCTCAGCCGGCGTCGAAGCGGCACGGGCGCCGGCCTTTTCAAGCGCCTCACACTTGCTCTTCGTGCGATTAAAAACTGTCACGCGATGGCCCGCTTTGACCAGATTCAGGGCCATCGGCTGGCCCATGATTCCCAGCCCGATAAAACCAATCGTCTGCGGCATTCAAACCTCCTTGATCCGATCCCACTGCTCGCTATTCGAAGCTCATGAGCAAGCGCAGGTCGCGGACATTATTATCCGTAAACCCCGTTTCAATGGTGTCTCCCAGAGTCCTGAAAAAGTGGTACGCATCGCTCTCCGCCAGATACTTTGCCGGATCAAGCCCCAGGACGCGAGCGCGCGGCGCCGTATGGCCATCCGCGACCGCGCCGCACGAAGGGCTGTTGCCGTCCCGGCCATCCGTCGCGCCGCTCAATACCACCTGCTTCCGCCCTTCGATTTTCGACGCGGCGTAAAGAGCGAATGAGAGGTTGCGTCCGCCCACGCCATGCCCCGTGACAGGACACGTAATCTCTCCGCCCATCACCAGGCACACGGGTTTTCCGGGGTTTGCCCGCGCCGCTTGTTCGAGAGAACCCAATGAGCGGTCCGCCACTTGCTGATAATCAACATCCCAGACTCCGGAATCAACCGCCGCTTCGAATCCCACTTCGGCGGCGAGGATCCTTGCTGTCTCGACCGCGTCACGATTGGAAAGCAGGCAAAAATAGCTTGAATTCGAAAACCGCTTGTCTCCCGGCTTCGGAGTCTCTTCGAGCGTCCGCTGCTCAAAGTGTTTGCGGATGCGCGGAGGAAAGCGGCCCAGCAGATCGTATTTTTGAGCAAGCTCGTAGCTCTCGGTGCAGGTTGATTCGTCCGGCCGCGTCGGCCCGGAGGCCACCATCGAGGGAAATTGCTCCGGGACGTCGGAAATATAGACGGTAAGTTGGCGAGCGGGGAAAGCCGCTGCCGCAAGGCGCCCGCCCTTCACCGACGACAGGTGCTTGCGCAAAATATTGATCTCCTCAATCGGCAAAACACCGGTCACGAGCACCCGGTTGAATTCCGCGAGGTCAGCCAGAGTGATGGATGGGTCCAGCGGCTTTTCAAACATCGCCGATCCGCCGCCAGAGACCAGAAAAATCACCAGATCGTCGCGGCTGAGGCTGGAAACCAATTTCAGCGCCGCCGCCGCGCCGTCAAGGCTTCCTTGCGTCGGGTAGGGATGCCCGCCGCAAAAATACTGGAACCCTGGAAGCTGGTGCACGGGTTCGGCAGGCGTGACGACAACTCCCGCTTCCACTTTCCCGCCCAGGATTTCGTTCAGCGCGGTCGTCATCCGGGCGGCGGCTTTTCCAAAAGCCACAATCCGGGGCGGTTTCGCAATGGGAACGGTTTCCGCCTCCACCTTCAGCGTTCCATCAGCGAATTGGATTTTGCTGAGCATGGCGCGCCGGACATCCACAGCCGCCAGTGTCGCCATGAAGATGTGCTGAGCAAGATGTCTTCCACGCTCATACGAAGGGGGAATATCAACAAGGGGCTGGCGTTGCGTTGCCATAATCTCTTTCCGGTTCTCATTATTGGGAAGGCTTGAGGAAAACGCAAGTTGGAGGTGCTCGCGCGAAGTGGCGCCGCATCTTGCCGGCCTTTCGGGTGCCGCCAGGATGGCGGCGCTACGCCGTGAAAAGCGCGGTGTTAATGAGGTTCGGGGGCCGCTTACCTCCGAGCGCAGCCAGCAGGTTTTCCGCGGCGGTGGCCGCCATCCGCGTGCGCGTTTCCGCTGTACCGCTGCCGACGTGCGGCATGAGCACCACATTCGGCAACTTGATCAATTCCGGATGCACCTTGGGTTCCTGCTCGAAAACGTCCAGGCCGGCGCCGGCCAGGCGGCCCTGCTCAAGCGCCTTAACCAACGCGGCCTCATCCACCACGCGGCCGCGGGCCGTATTGATAAGAAACGCTGTAGGTTTCATCCAACCGAACTCCCGCGCAGAGATCATCCCGCCGGTCTCCGCTGTGAGTGGAACGTGCAAGCTCAGGAAATCCGATTCGCGGATCAGCGTTTCGCGATCCACGTATTGCGCTCCGAGTTCGCGGCTTTCCGGAACGCGGCGGCGCGCGTGGTAGACAATCCGCATGGAAAATCCCGCCGCGCGGCGGGCCACCGCCTGGCCGATATTTCCGAAACCGTAAAGTCCGAGTGTCTTGTGGTGAACGTCCGCGCCCCAAAGCAGTTCCCACTGCCATTGCGTCCAGCGGCCTTCGCGCACGAAGCGGTCGGCTTCCACAACCCGCCGTGCGGCGGCCAGAAGTAGAGCAAATGCCAGATCGGCCGTGGTTTCTTCAAGGCAGCCGGCGGCGTTTGTTACGATCACGCCTCGCGCTGTGCACGCCGCCACGTCGATGTTGTCGTACCCCACGCCCATTTGGGCGGCGGCGCGCAGGTGGGGCGCTGCTTCGAGCAACTCCGCCGTCACGCGCGGTCCCGCCACCATGAGGCCCTCAATTTCCTGCTCGCGGCAGACTTGGGCAAGCTGGTCCGGCGGCATCAGCGTATCCTCACGATAAAACTGCACCTCGCACCGCTCGGCGAGTGTCTTTATGACGCTTGACGGCAAAGGGCGCGTGGCGAAGACTTTCCATTTTTTCGGCATACCGTACCTTTCGACTGATCGCAATCCCGCTTCAAAAGCATTTGAATTTACCAGATGAATCCCTTTGACCGCAATGCCGGCGCGAGCGCCCAATTTGGCCCGCGTCGCCTCCGCCATCGGCGCGGCCTCGTGATAAGATTAAATTTCAGACAAATATGAGACTTGGGAGGAGTCAAATGGCAGTGATGCAAACGATGACAGAAGAACGGCAGGCGGGCGCAGGAAGAATGACAGATCGCGTGCGCGAAATCCTGAGCTGGTATGAGAGCGACAACCCAGGATCAAAAACCAATATTGCGCGCCTGCTGAATCACGGGCGGCTGGCGGGCACGGGTCACCTCGTGATCTTGCCCGTTGACCAGGGCTTTGAACACGGCCCGGCGCGGAGTTTTGCCGTGAATCCCGCCAGCTATGATCCCAATTATCACTTCGAAGTGGTGCTCGAATCCGGGTGCAACGCTTATGCCGCGCCGTTGGGCTTCATCGAAGCTGCTGTCGCCCGGCACGCCGGAGAAATTCCGCTGATCCTCAAGCTCAACAACCACGACGTGCTTCATGCGGAGAAAGACCCCATTTCGGCGGTTACGGCGAGCGTCCAGGATGCGCTGCGCCTGGGCTGCGTGGCCATTGGCTTTACGATTTATCCCGGCTCGACGCACTCTCGGGAAATGTACGAGCAGTTTTGCGGTCTTGCGGAAGAAGCGAAAAATAACGGATTGGCCGTGGTGGTTTGGTCTTACCCTCGCGGTTCCGGGATGAGCAAAGATGGCGAAACCGCCATCGACGTGGTGGCCTACGCCGCCCACATCGCCGCGCAATTAGGAGCGCACATCATCAAAGTGAAATTACCCACCGCTCACATTGAGCAGCCGGAAGCGCAGAAGGCTTACACCGCGGCTGCGGTTCCGATTGGCACACTGGCCGAGCGCGTGCGCCACGTGGTGCAGAGTTCCTTTGACGGGCGTAGAATCGTGATCTTTTCGGGTGGAGCGAAAAAGGACAACGATGAGGACATTTATGATGAAGCGCGCGCCATCCGCGACGGCGGCGGGTTCGGCTCAATCATCGGACGCAATTCCTTCCAGCGGCCGAAAGTTCACGCCATCAAATTCCTGGAAACCATCATGCAGATTTACGCCGGAGAGGTGAAGTAGCTGGCCAGTAGCGCCGCCGTCCCGGCGGCATTATAGGCAATGCCAGCAAGATGCTGGCGCTACGCGTTCCACAGGTTACTTCGACGTCGCTGAAGTTTTCGGAAACGGCTTCCCGCCGTGCGGCGAATATTTTTCAAGAACGCCATCCAGCGCCTTGGCCGAAGCCGGGGGCGCCACCACACCCTGAATCAGAATCTGTTCCGGCGTGAGATCGCGACCGTAAAGCTTGCGATTGGCGTTGCTATCCTCCTTCACCACCGACCCGGATAAGGAGAGTCCCGCGAAAAGGCCTTTCGACCGCGAGTAACTCAGGATTTCCGCATTGAAGTGCGCGTTCGTCGCCCCTTCCGCCCGGCGGCCAACCGGCCCCGCAGCGGCGGAAGCATCCATCCCCAGCTTCAGAGTTTGCTGCATCAATTTTTCGGCGGTCTCTGGATTCATCACAATGAAAACCACATCGGAACCCTCGCCCCCAAACTGGATTCCGTAGCTCGCCCCGCTCACGCTGATCATCGACGGAGCCCCCCACGGTCCGTTTCCGCCGCGGCGGCACACCAGCGCGCCGCGCCCGTAATTCCCGCCAACAAAGAACGCGAACTTTTTCTCCGAAGGAATAATCCCGACGCAGACTGCGCGATTCAAGAAATCCAAAGGAATCCCATTATCCGGCGCGCGCATGATGGCGTTCACAACCAGCGCCGCTTCTTCCAGGCGGGTATCAAACTTGGACTGCGCGCGCGCCGCCGGCGGGTGATAAAAACCCGCGATCAGAATCAGTGCAAAAATGAGCGAGTATTTTTTCATTACGAAATCCTTGCTAAAAAATGGCGGACTGCAGTCAAATCAACCTGAGACAGCAACGCTGCAAGTTCGAACTCCCATCTGCTTATGGTAAGGGAATTTCGCACTCCGCGTTACCGAAAAATCGCACTCTACCTTGGCTTTTCTCTGTGATCTCGGTGATCTCTGTAGTAAACAGTCTTCACCACGGAGAGCACAAAGATCACGGAGGACGAGTAGGCAAGAAGGAAGTCTGTTGGGCAAATAAGTTGATTTGGCAATTCTATGCCTCGAACACCACCATCTGATGGCCGTTCACTTCGGGAACGATGACGTGGGCGTATCCCTCGGCGTAGCTCAGCTTCAAGTCCTCTTTTTGCGGGGCGAGGTATACCCGGCTCGGAGAATGCTCCATCCGCAAGGCCAGCCTGACGCGGGCGAGAGGAATCACATCCTCTACCACGTCCAGGTCTGGCGCGCGCCTTTCCGCCGGATAGTGCAAGACGTGCACGATGCGGCGGCCCGGCTGCTCTGTGACTGTCACTTCCGCAGTTGAGGGTGCGCTGGTCTTGATCAGCGGACTCGCCAGGAAACGGGCGATGCAGTTTGCCACCATCTGCTTTGCCACGGAATAGCTGTTCAAGGCGTAGGACTCGAAAATAGGGAAAGCAATGTAAATCACGCTGCCGCGCTGGGTGACGGCGGCATGCGATTCAGGGCGGTCCCAGGCCGTCTGGTGATGCGAACTGAAGTGGAGATAATTGCGGTCAAAGTAGGGCTTCCATTCGCGCGCCAGAACCGTCGTGCCAGGCTGTGCGTTCACCACGGAGCCGGCTTCATACGTGAAATGCACCATCGGGGGAATACCCTTTGTAAAGCCCTCAAGCGCTTCGAGGTAGTCGCCTTTGTCACCCTGCCAAGGTGAGATTCCAACGTATTCCACGCCGGCCTCCGAA
>DASUKV010000030.1:0-4910 GCA_036278555.1 Terriglobia bacterium | reverse complement strand
GGGCGGCGGGGCGCTTCCGGTTGGATGTGGCTTACGAAACCGCGCAGGAGCTTTCGAAATACCTGCACGAATTGAAATCGGTCGAGCAGGTGACGGCGGCGGGCTCGCTCCGGCGCGGGCGCGAGACGGTGGGCGACCTGGACCTGATCGTCACCGGCCGCGATCATGCCGCGATTGCCGAACATTTCGTGAAGCACCCCCGGATTGTCCAGGTTCTCGGCAAGGGTGAGGATAAGGTCAGCGTGAAGCTCGCGAACGATATGCAGGTGGACATTCGCCTGCTCGAAACCGAATCCTATGGCGCGGCTCTGCAATACTTCACCGGCTCGAAGGAACATAACGTCGCGCTGCGCGAGCGGGCGCGCAAGATGGGGTTGAAACTCAGCGAATACGGGCTTTTCCGGGGCGAAAAATCGATTGCCGGCGCGACTGAAGAAGAAGTTTACGAAAAGCTGGGCCTGCCCTGGATTCCCCCCGAACTGCGTGAAAATCTCGGTGAAATCGAAGCCGCCGAGGAAGGCAAGCTGCCGAAGCTCGTGGAGCTTTCCGATATCAAAGGCGATTTGCAGATGCACACCACCGCTTCGGACGGCCGCACAACTGTCGAGAAGATGGCCGCCGCGGCGAAGAGCCTGGGTTACCATTACATCCTGATTACGGACCACTCGAAAGCCGTCACCGTCGCAAACGGCCTTGATGAAAAGCGCGCAGTCGAAAACATCCAGCGCATCAAGGCCGCGCGTGAGACCGTGAAGGACATCGAGATTTGGGCGGGCGCGGAAGTGGACATCCTGGCGGGGGGCAAAATGGATTACTCCGATGACCTGCTCCGGCAGTTTGATATTGTCGTCGCGAGCGTTCACTCGCGCATGACTCAGCCGGGCGAAGAGATGACCGAGCGCCTGCTGAAGGCCCTGGAAAACCCTTACGTCAGGATCCTGGGCCACCCCACCGGGCGGCGAATCCAGCAGCGTGACCCATTTAATTTTGATGTCGAGAAAGTGTTCGACGCCGCGCGAAAGGCCGGAGTGATCATGGAAGTGAACGCCAGCCCGGAGCGCCTGGATCTGTGCGACCGGCACGTGAAGCTCGCGCACGATAAAGGGATGAAAGTGGTGATCTCAACCGACGCACACTCACCCGATCACTTCCAATTCATGCGCTACGGCGTCATGACGGCGCGGCGCGGCTGGATGGAGAAGAAGTGCGTGATCAACACAATGCCACCCCCGAAGCTGCTGGCGGCGTTGCGGCCGGCGCCGAAGTGATGGCCGATGAATTGTAGCGGCGCTCTCTGAGCGCCGGTTCTTAAAAAGTAGAGACCGGCGGCGAGACGCCGCTACAGCGTGCCCCTCACCCGGCCTTCGGCCACCCTCTCCCGGAGGGAGAGGGCTTGAGGATAAAGGGATAACTATGAGCGACAGCAAAGTTGCGCTGGTGACGGGCGCGGGCAGCGGTATTGGCCGGGCGGTCAGCTTGGCTTTGCAATCCGCCGGATTCTGCGTGGCGTTGGCCGGGCGCAGGGCGGCGGCGCTCGAGGAAACGGCCGCGCTGGGGAGCCCCGAAGGTCCCAGGATGCTCCCGATCCCCGCTGACGTGAGCCAGCCCGATTCGGTCCGGGCGCTCTTTTCGAAGATTCGGGAAACCTTCGGCCGCCTCGATCTCCTCTTCAACAATGCTGGCGTGAACGCCCCCGCTATTCCGATGGAAGAAATCAGCGATGAGCAATGGAACGCCGTGATCGGCGTGAATCTGACGGGCGCCTTTCTATGTGCCCAGGAAGCGATCAAGTTGATGAAGGCTCAGAATCCGCCGGGCGGGCGCATCATCAACAATGGCTCGATTTCCGCCCACGCGCCTCGTCCCAACTCCGCGCCCTATACCGCGACCAAACACGCCATTACCGGGCTCACCAAGTGCATTTCGCTCGACGGGCGCAAATACAACATCGCCTGCGGGCAGATTGATATCGGCAACGCCGCAACTCATCTCACCGAGCGCATGGCAGCCGGAGTGCCGCAAGCGGATGGCTCTCTAAGACCTGAGCCGCGCATGGACGTGCGGCATGTGGCCGAGGCGGTGGTCTATATGGCGAATCTGCCGCTGGATACCAACGTACAATTCATGTCGGTCATGGCGACCCAGATGCCGTTTGTCGGGCGGGGTTAAACCGGTATTTGCGGGTCGCGCCGATTTCTTCAAATTATCAATCTATGGAGCGTCCCCAGCGCTTCTGCGAGCTATCAAACACCCTCACCCACCGCAAGCGGTTCCCCCTCTCCCGGTGGGAGAGGGCTGGGTTCCTAGTGGTTGTGCTGATCGCTGTAAGCTGACTGCTGATTGCTTTGGTTAATAGGGGTTTTCGAAGACTTTCCCGATGCGTGACCAGCGCGTTTTCTGGACGAAGTTCATCAGGATCGATCCGTCAAAGCGCAGCCGGCCTTCGAGGGTATCGTTGAGCCATTGGGACGAGGGGGCGTTGTAGGACCAATAGACGAAGAAGGGTTCTCCGACCACATTCTTGAGCGGCACGAAGCCCCAGAAGCGGCTGTCTGACGAATTGTCCCGATTATCTCCCATCACAAAGAGATAGCCCTTCGGCACATGCAGGCCGTTCGGGTAAATATACTCCGGCATGGTTTGCGCCCAGGAAGGATCAATGCCCCAGGATTCCGGGAGGCTTTCGATTTCATCGGGAGGGGGAGGGAAGTTATCGCGCAGCGGAAAAATGCCGGGATACTCGTGCACGGCGTAAGGCTCGCGAAGCTTCTTCCCATTCAGGTAGACGTGCTTATTCACGATTTTGATCACATCGCCGCCCACGCCAATCACGCGCTTGACGTACATGACGGACGGGTTTTTGGGGTAACGGAAGGCCACGATATCGCCGCGATGAATTTTCTTAATGCGCGGGAGCCGCAATGATGTATAGGGCAGGTTGGGGCCGTACATTAGCTTGTTGAGGAAAACGTGATCCCCGATCAGGATGGTGTTTTCCATCGAACCGGTTGGAATCACCGTGGCTTCGCCGATGAAGGTGCGGATGCAGAAGACGCCGATCAGGATGATGAGAAGGGAACGGGCCGTCTCCCACGCGCCATCGCCGCGTTTCCGCGGTGAGGGCGGAGGGGCGGCCGGCGTCGTTTCAGACCCGGGATGCAGCTCCGTTTCGGGGGTTTCGGTAGGTTCCATAGACCTTTTTCTGTAGCGGCGGCCTCTGGCCGCCGGTCTCTGCTTCGTAAAAACCGGCGGCCAGAGGCCGCCGCTACAGCAATTGTAGCGCCGGTGTCCTCACCGGCGAATCGGCGATGAGGACATCGCCGCTACAGCAAACCATCTCAAGCGGGGTAGCGCAGAGTTGTTGTGTAACTCTGCGGCTTGTGCAACAGGCCAGCGAAAGCCCGCGGAGTTAAAAGACAACTCCGCGCTACCAGAGCCTTCACGCGCGGTGGCGGATCGCGATCAGCGGCTCCTGGATGATGGTCGGGTAGCTCGCCGTATAGCAGGCGCGGCAGTAGCGCCCTTGCGTATCGCCAACTGCCTGGCGCAAACTTTCGAGCGAAAGGTACCCCAGGGTATCCGCCTCAATGTAACGGCGAATTTCCTCAACGCTATGGGTCGCCGCGATCAATTCCTGCCGCGTGGGCGTATCAATGCCGTAAAAGCACGGGGAAACCGTGGGCGGGCAACTGATGCGCATATGCACCTCGCGCGCCCCGGCGTCGCGCACAATCCGTACGATCTTACGGCTGGTGGTGCCGCGAATGATGGAATCGTCCACCAAGACCACGCGCTTGCCTTGAAGCAAGCTCCGTACCGGGTTCAGCTTCAGCTTCACGCCCAGGTCGCGATTGGCCTGCGCCGGCTCAATAAACGTCCGGCCCACGTAGTGATTGCGGATCAGGCCCATTTTCAATGGGATACCGGATTCTTCGGCAAAGCCAATCGCCGCTGGCACGCCCGAATCCGGCACTGGAACCACGCAATCCGCCTCAACCGGCTGCTCGCGGGCCAGCAGCCGCCCCAGCATTTCGCGGCTTTCCTGAACCGAGCGGCCAAACACCAGGCTATCCGGCCGCGAAAAATAGACGTGCTCGAAGATGCACTGCGCGGGCTGCGCGGGCGGAGCAAAGCGCAAGGAAGTGACACCCCGGCGGTCAAGAATCACCATCTCGCCGGGCTCGACGTCCCGCACGTAAGTAGCATTGATCAGATCAAAGGCGCAGGTTTCTGAAGCCAGCACGTGCGCGTCGCCCAAACGGCCCAGGCAGAGCGGACGGAAGCCGCGCGGGTCGCGGATGCCAAAAACGCTATCCTTAAAGAGCGCCACCAATGAGTACGCGCCCTCCACGCGGTCGAGGGCGTCGGCCAACGATTCGGGAATGCCGGTGTGCTTTGAGCGCGCGAAGAAGTGCAAGATCACTTCCGTATCGCTCGTGGTTTGGAAGATATCTCCTTTGTTTTCAAGCTCCCGGCGAATCGCTGAAGCGTTCACCAAGTTGCCGTTGTGAGCGAGCGCCACCTGGCCTTTCTGGCAGCTTACGGTAAGGGGCTGGGCGTTCCGCAAGTCCGTATCGCCGGAAGTGGAATAGCGCGTGTGCCCGATGGCGACGTGGCCGGGAAGGTTCTTCACTCCGGCGCTGAACACCTCGTTGACATGGCCCATGCCCTTCTGGCAGACCACATCCTCGCCGTTCGAAACGGCAATTCCGGCGCTTTCCTGCCCGCGATGCTGCAAGGCGTAAAGCCCCAAATGCGTGAGGCGCGCCGCCTCAGGATGGCCGTAGATGGCAAAAACGCCGCAATGGTCGTGGAATTTATCGTCAGGAATTTCCGGGGCAGGGAAATGATCAAGAGCAGGGAGGCGCTTTTCCTCACCAGCGCGGGAAGGAAGATGTTTCTGTTCTGAT
>DASUKV010000029.1:0-8539 GCA_036278555.1 Terriglobia bacterium | reverse complement strand
TTTCGCGGCCGGCTGGTTTCGGATTCTGAAATGGGCGCTAAAACTTCAGGTTTTTCCATCACTTACCGTATTTGCAGGCGCCTGCCGCAGTGCGCGAAAACAGAGCGCTTCTTCCGCCTGAAAAGCCATGACGTGGGAGTCAGGAAGAAGGTTGCAGAAAAAAGTAGAATTTGCCTCGAACGCCACATCCCGTTAAAATTTACCGTGATTTTACCACAGGTTTGCAGGCGGGTGCGGGTATCCGGGTGTGGCTGGATATTATCACTGAGATATGATGTCTGATTGGCAGCGTTACCCCCATAAGCGCGTTAACCTAACACTCTGGAGACGCGTGGGCTTGCCCGGAGGGTAAGGCTGTGAATAGCCGTAGGTGCAACCTACGGAAACGGGAGCATCCCGATAGGAGCGACCCCGGAGGGGTCGTATAAGCCGTTGATGCGGTCAAGATCTCCATCGCGGTTTCGGGTTGACACGGGCTGATCGGCCTTGGTCAACCCCTCCGGGGTTGGTCTGGTTTTGGGACTTTTTCTCCGTAGGTTGCACCTACGGCTACTCACGGGCTGCCCCTTACGGGGCTGTGCCAACAAACAAAGATAATTCTGACACGGTGAGAGCCATCAGCCTCGGAGTACATTTGCTTGATTTTTCGGGCGGTGGCCTGTAACATCGCGGCTGGGGTTTGAAGCTTCCCTATTTTGACCGAGGCAGAACCGATCCTTTATGGCTGGAACGGAATTCCCTTCTCACGCGGGGCGGCGCGAGGCGCTGAAGAAAATCGCCGTGGGCGCGAGCGCAGCCACCGTGTTCCCTATCCTGGGGCAATCCAGCGCGTCCGCGGTCACAGCGCCGATGGGCCATGCGGGAATGCAGATGGCGGGCGCCGCGCCCCAGCCGGACCCTAACTGGAAGCCCCTCTTCTTTGACCCGCATCAAAACGAAACCTTGATCGTTCTCACCGATCTGATTATTCCGTCAACGGACACTCCGGGCGCGAAAGAAGCCCTGGTGAATCGCGTGATCGACCTTTTCATCAACGATGAAGATCCCGGCGCCCAGCGCCAGTTTCTGGAAGGCTTGGCCTGGATCGACGGCCGGTCGCTCGACCTCCACGGGAAGCCCTTTGTCGCTTTGACTTCTCAGCAGCAAACGGCGCTTCTTGAGCCGCTGGCGAATCCACAGAATAGCGACCCGCAGGACCAAGCGGGTGTGCGCTTTTTTGAAGACGTCAAAGATTGGACCCTTTTTGGATATTACACTTCACAAATCGGGCTGGAGCAGGAACTCCAATACGGCGGAAGCCAGTACCACGACTCTTTTCCGGGCGCCTGCACGCATCCCGAACATCAAAAAAGCTGAGGTTCAGAACCATGATGAGATTGCGAATCGTTCCCGTACTGGCAGTTGCAGTGGCAAGTCTGGCTTTCGGAACCCTAAGTTTTGCGGCAGGCGCGAGCAGCGATACCGCGCAGCTATTCCAGTCAAAGTGCTCCATGTGCCACGGAAAGGATGGTAAGGGTTTCCCCGCCATCCACACACCCGACTTCACCAGCCCGAAGTGGCAGGCGGCGACCTCGGACAAACTAATCAAGGAGACGATTACCAACGGCAAAAAGGGGACAGCCATGCCCGCTTTCAGCAACAAGCTGAAGCCCGAGCAGATCGACGCTCTCGCGAAGTATATCCGCACCTTCAACAGCGCGAAAAAGTAGCCACGCTATTTCTCGCAGGGCGCCACGGCGGCTGAAAAGCCTCTCCGCGCCCTTCCGCTCTCTCCGCCTCTTACCGCGTGAACGCGGAAAAAAGCCGAAGCGGTGTATCTCCTGCCTGCTGAGGCTAGAACCTTCTTCCGGGGGGTAAGGCTCCCGCCTGATGGCGAGGAGGGCCCGTATCGATTCAAGGTTCTTGACCGCGCGATGCGAAGCCGTTCAGACTCAGACGACCATGAACGCCTGAGGAATGACTATGGAAAGAAAATACAAGCAGCGGGGGTATATGAACTCCGGGGAGGAGCGTTCGGCGAAACGTCCCCGGCCGGAAACCGAAACTTTTGGGCCGAAAACGCCAAAGTTCCCGGACGCGCATCAGGTCTCGCGCTGCGCGAATTGCGGCAAAATCCTTCCGATGGAGTTTGATTTTAATCAGCGCTGCCCCCATTGCGGTTTTGAGCTTCACAGTTGCAAGCAGTGCTCGCACTTCGACACGTCCGCCCGCTTCGAGTGCAATCAGCCCATCACCGCGCGAATCCCCAGGAAAGACGCGCGCAACGAATGCGGCTATTACGCCCCCCGCGTGACGCTCGAAAGGCAAACCTCGCGGGAGTCTTCCAAATCGGGCGATCCGCGCGCGGCGTTCGAGGCGCTGTTTAAGAAATAGCGGTGTGCCTGAGCCCCTCCCCTCGTTTTTTTCTTGGCCCTTCTCCTGACCTCACCTATAATTTGCCTTAGTTCACAAGGCGGTTTTTAGCGAACTTTCAGGACCAAACAAAGCCGGAAGAGAGGCTGATTGAGCGTCCGCGTTTGCGTGTTGGGCAGCGGAAGCAAGGGAAACGCCACCTGGGTGGCCACCGAGCGCACCTGTCTGCTGGTGGATGCGGGATTCAGCCGGCGCGAAACCTTCGCGCGGCTGGCCGCGATCGGCGAGCGGCCTGAAACCTGTAGCGCCATTCTGATCTCTCACGAGCACACCGACCACATCAACGGGCTGCGCAAGCTGGCTCGCGACTTGAAATGTCCGGTTTATATGACTCCCACTACGCGCGCCGCCCTGCCGTGGGATTCAAAAATCGAAGCATGGGAGCTTTTTTCCGCCGGGGACCGGCTCCGCATCGGCGATATTGACGTCCTGCCTTTTTCCATTCCTCATGACGCGGCCGATCCGGTAGCCTTCAGGTTCGAAGCCGAGGGTGTTAGAATCGGCGTCGTCACCGACCTGGGCTTTATTCCGGAGCTAGTGAAGCAGCGCGTGCGCGGGCTGAACGCCCTCGTTTTTGAGTCCAACCACGATCTCGAAATGCTCAAGGTAGGGCCCTATCCTTGGGCCGTCAAGCAGCGGGTGATGAGCCGCCAGGGGCACTTATCAAACCTCGCGACGGCCGAGTTTTTGAGCGAAGAATACGATGGCGATGCGCAAATCCTGGTGCTGGCGCACCTGAGCGAAACCAATAACCATCCCGAAATCGCCCGGCTGAGCGCGTCGGAGGCCCTGGCGAAGCGCACGCGATCCGGGGAAGCCAAGCTTCACCTCGCCAGCCAGTGTGCGCCCACCCCCGTGTTTCGTTGGTGAGAAATGAATTCACAGCAAATTATTCTGGAGTTGGGACAGGTGTTGCTTAAGCTGAGATTGAATGAAATATGGAGGGGAAATTAAAGATTACAAACTACCGGGAGTCTCAGCGGCTTGTGGCCTCCACACGCCGTGACGGAGCTTCGGAAAGCTGGGCCTCACAGACCGTCACTCCAATGAACTTGAATTGAAACGATTTCGAGCCCTGCTTAATTGCCGTACAAAGAAAGGCCGCGCTATTCCACGAGCAAGAAAGCCCGTTACCGCAGGGCGTTTACGACGAACAATAAACCCGAATCCTACCAATCCTATTCCGAACAAGACCAATGAGGCCGGCTCCGGCGTGGCCGGCGAAGACTGCGCTTCGTCGAGCTCGCTGCCTGCGGCTGTAATGGCATGACCGCCGCCGGAAAATGTCGCTGGGGTCAGATCAGATAAATTGGATGTCTGATTGCCAAGCATCGTCACGGAGCTGGCGGTGGCCGTCAGCGTGCTTCCCGCTCCCCCCACCCAGGACCAAGTGTCTGCCGGGCCCACTCCATCGAAAATAAGGTTGATTTTTACGGGATCAGCTTGAAGAACGATTGGAATTAATAGAATGACGCTGACGGCCAGAAATACGAATAGTTTTCGCTGCAACATTTTGCCCCCTTCAGTTGATGTAAGAGCGTTACGCGCCGTAGTTTCCTTTCCGGAGTGATGCGGGAACAACACCGCTGATAAAATTTCAATCAGGGACTAGCGCAGGCCCGGTTTCACGTTTCACTCTCATAAGGCTAATCAGCGCAGCGCAACGACGCAATCGGGAGAGCGCTGTAACCCGGCAAACAATCGTGCTCTATTGATGCATTTGATACGGGTGAGCCTTGGCGGCTACGAGCGGCGAGATCATCTTGTTTTTCAATAACTTCTGCACTGTCAGCCCGGCGGTGATTAAGCGGCGGCTCTCGCGCGGGGTGCTAAAATAAATCGAGCGCGCGGAGCCGCGCGGCATCTATCACTTTCGCGCTTCGGAAACAAAATACGCGATGAAAGATATTGTCCTGGGTACGGCGGGGCACATTGACCACGGCAAATCCGCACTGGTGCTGGCGCTGACTGGCTCGGACCCCGACCGGCTGCAGGAAGAGAAGCGGCGAGGCATCACGATTGACCTGGGATTTGCCCATCTCGATCTTGGCGGAGGTTTGCGCGCGGCGTTTATTGATGTTCCGGGCCACGAACGGTTTGTGAAAAATATGCTGGCGGGCGCGACCGGGATCGACGCGGTGATCCTGGTGGTGGCGGCGGATGAATCCATCAAGCCACAGACCCGCGAGCATTTTGAGATTTGCCGCCTGCTCGGAATCCGGCGCGGCTTGGTGGCGATCACCAAATCCGACCTCGTCGATCGCGACATCCTGGACCTTGTGCGCCTTGAAATCCAGGATTTCATCACGGGTTCGTTTCTTGAAGGCGCGGCGTTGATTCCGGTAAGCGCGCGAACCGGCGAGGGCCTGGACGCTCTCAAAGCGGAACTGCGCCGCCAGGGGCAGGAAATCACCGGCAAGCCCGTGAGCCAGCCCTTCCGGTTGCCCATCGACCGGGCCTTCGTGATGAAGGGCTTCGGCTCGGTCGTGACAGGAACGCTGATTGCCGGGAAGGTTGAAAAAGAAGCAGAGGTGGAAATCCTGCCCACCGGCCGCCGGGTGCGCGTCCGGGGACTTGAAGTGCACAATCAAGCCGTGGATGAAGCTCAGGCGGGCCAGCGTACGGCTCTGAACCTGGCGGGAGTCGAAGTCAAGGAGATTCGCCGGGGCATGATGCTGGCAAGGCCTGGCGAATTTCAGGCCACAGATCGGCTCGATGGCGCCCTGACGCTTCTTCCCTCCGCCCGCCCGCTGAAGAATCACGCGCGGGTGCATTTTCATTGCTGGACGGCCGACACAATCGCGGAGGTTGCGCTGCTTGACGGCAACGAGTTGCAGCCGGGCGAGCGCGCTTATGCTCAGCTGCGCCTTGCCGAGCCGGGGTTGTTCCTTCCCGGTGATCGCTTCATCGTCCGGCAGTTTTCGCCCGTCATCACCATCGGCGGAGGAATCGTTCTGGATAATTTCCCGGCGCGGCATCGCTCGGGTGATCCCGCCGCGCGCGAGTTTCTGAAGGCACTGGCAGGAAGTGAGCCGGAGGCGCGACTGGAATTGTTACTTCGCGCCCTGGGGGAAGAAAGCATCCCTCCACTCGTCGCGCGCACTGGCTGGCCCGCGGCTGAGATCCTGAGGATTGCCGCAACGCTAGCAGAAAAGAAGCAAGCCCTGATTTTGGGCCAGCCGCCGAGCCAATTGCTGCACAGGAGCGCGCTGGAAGGACTTTCGAAAGACATTTTGCACGCTCTGACTTCGTTTCACGCCGCGCAGCCGCTAGTTCAGGGAATGTCAAAAGAAGAATTGCGGGGCCAGGCCCGGCTGGGCAGCCGGGAGGGTTCACCCCTGGCTTTTAACGCGGCGCTTGGTGCTTTAACCGGGGCCGGTAAGATTGGAATTAAGGATGAAACCGTTTTTCTGGCCGGCCGCGGGATTCAACTGAACGCGGAAGAACAGGCGGCGAAAGAGCAGATCAGCCAGGCATTTGAAAAAGCGGGTCTCAAGGCGCCCTCCGCGGAAGAAGTGCTGGCATCGCTGCACATCGATCGCGCGCGCGCGCAGAAAATCCTGCAAATCCTTCTGAAGGAAAAGACGCTGCGCAAAATTACCGAAGGACTCATCTTCCACCATTCGGCGCTGGAGAACCTTCGCAAAATGCTTCAACGCCATAAGGTCCAGAGCGAACGCATCAACGTAAGCGCCTTTAAGGAATTGACGGGCATCAGTCGCAAATATGCCATTCCCTTGCTTGAATATCTCGACCGCGAGCGCGTCACGCGCCGGGTGGGCGATGAGCGGGTGATTCTGTAGTTCAGATTTAGGCGATTAATCTTACGGAATCTATCTATGGCACTCAGCATAAAAAGCCCGGAAACCGAACATCTGGTCCGTGAGCTCGCCAAAGAAGCGGGAGAAAATATCACGGAAGCCGTTCGAAAGTCAGTCCAGGAGCGTCTCGACCGGATACGAAACCGGCGACATCCTATGCGATTGGCAGATCAGCTTGAGGCAATCGCAAAGCGATGCGCCGCTCTGCCGATTATTGACACCCAAGGCGAAGATGCGATTTTAGATTATGGTAGGGAAGGGCTGCCGTCTTGTGATCACTGAGATGCACTCAAGTTACTAAACAACGCGATCCGTCTTTAGCACCATGCCAATTCATACAATCTACACTTTATCCCGCGACGATGCCGAAGCGCGCCATTGGCTGGCTTTTTTTCGCCGCCGGGGGCATGCGCAACTGCGTGACTTGCTGATCGAGCGTGTTTATTGGCTGGAAGGAAACGTCCAGCCGGAAAAACTCCTGCCGCTCTTCGTCAATCCCGTTTATCAGACGGCATCGGCCGACTCTGTCCTGAATCCTGCAAAGGGTCCGGTTATCGAGATCGGCTATCGCCCGGCAGTCACCGACCCAGAGACACCCTCCATCCTGGAAGCGGCACACGCGCTGGGTGAAACAGGCTTGGAATTTGCGCGGCTCAGCAGGCGCTATCAATTTTTCGGAATCGAGAAGGGCGAAGCGCAAAAAATAGCGGAACGGTTCCTGTTTAACAAAGTTGTCGAGCGGATTCGGCCGCCGGGCGAAAAAGTCCACAGCCTGCGGCCCATGGGTGAACCGGATCCGATTGCCAAAATTTCGCTGGCCGGACTGAGCGACGAAGAACTGCAAGCGCTCTCCGCCGCACGCTCCTGGTACGCCCCTTTATCGCAGATGAAGGTGATTCAGGCCCACGAAGAACGCATCGGGCGGCCGCATACCGATGCGGAAATTGAAATCCTGGTGCAGAGCTGGAGTGATCACTGCTATCACACCACCTGGAAGAGCCTGGGACTGCTCAAGAAGCTTTCCGAGGCCACGACGCGCATCGCGCATCCGCTGGTGGTTTCGGCGTTCAAAGACAATGCCGGTGGCCTGGAGTTTTATGAAGATTGGGTGGTTACGATTAAGGGCGAAACGCACAATTTCCCCAGCTCGATTGCGCCCTTCGGCGGTGTGGCCACGAAGCACGGTGGGGTGATCCGCGACACGCTGGGCTTTGGCAAGGGCGCGTATCCCATCGGCGGCACAACCATCATGGGGACAATGGACCCCGCAATGGCTGAGGAAAACGTTCCTTCCGGCGCCCTTCACCCGCAACTGATTCTTTCAGAATCCATCCGCGCTACCGCTTATTACGTGAACCCCATGGGTATTCCCATGATGCATCCGGTCTATCGCCGGCATCCGGGATACGCCAAGTGCCTGGCGCTGGGGCACTCCCTGGGTCTGATCCCGAAGAAATACGCGCGGAAGGAACCGCCCCAGCCCGGTGACTTGGCGCTCCTCGTGGGCGGCGAGACAGGCCGCGACGGCATCCACGGCGCGACCGCGAGTTCCACCACCATGACGGGCGAAACTCTGGCGAAAGAATCCGCGGCCGTCCAAATCGGCCATCCTATCACCGAGCGCCGGTTTATGACGGCGATTCCCGCCTTGCGCGACGCCGGCTGCATTCGCTCCATCACCGACCTCGGAGCGGGAGGGATTTCCTGCGGCGCGGGTGAAATGGGCGCCGAAACCGGCGTCATCCTGGATATCGGCAAAATTCCTCTGAAGGATAAGAGCTTGTCCGCCTGGGAAATTTTGCTCTCGGAATCGCAGGAGCGCATGCTGCTGGCTGTGCCGCCGGAGAAATTGACGGAAGCGCAAGAACTGCTCGACCGCTATGAGGTGGGCAACGCGGTGATTGGCCGCTTCACGGATTCCGGGCGCCTGGAAGCTGTGTGGCGCGGCCAAAAGGCGGTTGATCTCGAGATGAGCTTCTTGTGGGGCGCGTGCCCTCTCGATCCCGTGCCGCTGGCAGAGCCTCACCCTCGGCGGGTTCCACTAAACATTCCTGAGCCTCAAACAACGCAAGAATGGTGGAAGGCGATAGAAGGCGTCCTGGGGCACTACCATTGCGCCGACCAAAGCGCCGCAGGATCGCGCTTTGATTCCACGGTCCAGGGCCGCACCGCCGCCGGTCCTTATGGCGGCAAAAATCATCGCATACCTTTGGGAATTTACGTCTCCGCTCCTTTGCGCGGCAAAAACTATGGCGTGATTACCACCGTCGCCCTCAATCCGTTCTATGGGGAGATCGATCCGGCGG
>DASUKV010000028.1:0-15051 GCA_036278555.1 Terriglobia bacterium | reverse complement strand
GCTTCCACGCCCAGCGCCTGCCTTGCCAACTCCTCAAATTCCCGCAAGCTAGGCAGCTCGTTCAGGTCCTTCAGGCCGAAGTGCACCAGAAACTCCCGCGAAGTCCTGTAAAGAATCGGACGGCCCACCACGTTTTTTCGCCCTGCCGTAACCACCAATTTCTTTTCCATCAGTGTATGGGTGACGCCGCCGCAGTCAACGCCGCGAATCTCTTCGATTTCCGGCAGCGTCACTGGCTGACGGTAGGCGATCACAGCCAGAGTTTCGAGAGCCGGCTTGGAGAGGCGAACCAGAGGTTTCAGGCTCTTGACATAACGGCGAAAGACTTCATGGTGCTCCGCCTTGGAGGAAAATTTATAACCGCCCGCCACCGGGCGAATGCAGATTCCGTGCTCCGGCCGGTCATATTCCTCAATCAGTGCTTCGAGCGCCGCCTTGATGCGGTCGCGATCTTCGCCTTCGACGGATTTTACAATCGCCTCCAGCGTCACCGGCTCGGGCGCCACGTAGATGATGCCTTCTACCAAGGCTTTGAGGGTTTCGTCATTCAGCATGGCACAGCAATCCTCTTGGACGGAGGTTCAAAATGTAAGCCCGAACCATCACGATTCCGGCTCATTCGGGCGGTCCCCATCCTCAGCGGGGTATTGATTTCCGGATTTCTCCTCGAAGCTCGCCTCAAGCATTTGAACGTCGATTCCGGACATGATCTCTTCGAACCGTTTATTGCGATGGATCGTGATAGGGCCGAACAGCTCCCTTTGCCGCAAGATAATGGCGTGAATTCTCACCATTTCGAGCAAGGCCAGCACCATCGCGATGAGAGCCGGGCGGGCCACATAACACGCCATCAAATCCTCCAACTGCACGGGATGCCGGCTGGCCAACAGTGCCTGCTTCACGTGCTCGATCATCTCCGCCACGGTCACTTCTTCGCGCGCCACGCGCAGCGGAGGGCGCTTCTTCGCCCGCTCGATCACTTCTTGAAAGGCAGCGATGAGGTCAAAAGTGGAAACCGCCAGCCCCGGCTCATCCTCAGCCTCGATAAATTCGCTGACGCCAGACTGTGACCACGTCGCTTCCTCCACCACGCGCTTGGATTGCAGCATCTCTGCCGCATTCTTAAATTGCTCGTGCTCCAGCAGCCGCTCGACCAGGTCCGTGCGGGGGTCTTCCTGCTCTTCAAGCGGCGCCGTAGGGTCTGGCGGCAGTAGCGTCCGCGACTTAATATGAATCAGTGTCGCGGCCATAAAAATAAATTCGCCCGCCACGTCAATATTCATCTCTTCCAGCATGTGGAGATATTCCAGATACTGGCCGGTGATGGTGGCAATAGGGATATCGTAAATGTTGATTTTTTGCTTGCGAATCAAGTCCAGGAGCAGATCGAGAGGACCCTCGTAAATCTTCAGCTTCAAGAGCGGCGGCTGGCGATTTGAACCGCTTACACCCTTGGCATCTGATTCCGAATGGACTCCCTGGTAGTCCTCACCCGGTACGGCGGGAGGCGGGCTCGAAGATTGATCCGGCAAGGTACGAACGCCTTCCAGGGCTGTTTCTGCACTCACCATCTCATCGGCCGGCCGGAGGTTTCCCCGGCCTTCTCCACTGCCGTTTTCCAGCTCCGGAGCTTTCATCTGTGCCCTACGGACATCCTATACCTTGTAGTATTCCCGATACCATTCGACAAAGCGCTCGACGCCAATTTCAATTGTTGTCTGAGGCCTGAAACCTGTGTCACGAAACAGATCTTCAACATCGGCATAAGTCGCCGGCACATCGCCTGCCTGCAAGCAAGTCATCTCAATCTTGGCTTTTTTCCCGAGCTTCGATTCGAGAATGCGAATCAAGGCGAGCAGTTCGACGGGCTGATGATTGCCGACGTTATAGATTCTGAACGGTGCGGAGCTGCTCGCCGGGTCAGGGTGAGCGGCATCCCAGGCGGCGTCAGGCTGCGGAACACGGTTCATCACGCGCCGAATCGCTTCCACCACGTCATCAATGTAGGTGAAGTCGCGCTGCATCTTTCCGCGATTAAACACCTGAATCGGTTCGCCGGCGAGAATGGCTCTGGTGAAAAGGAACAACGCCATGTCCGGACGGCCCCAGGGACCATAAACCGTGAAAAACCGGAGACCGGTGGCGGGAAGATGATAGAGGTGGGCGTAAGCGTGCGCCATCAGTTCATTGGCCCTTTTCGTCGCGGCGTAGAGGCTTACCGGATGATCAGCGTCCTCGTGCGGAGAGTACGGCGTTTGAGTGCTCGCGCCGTAAACAGAGCTTGAAGAAGCGAAAACCAGGTGCTTGACGCCGGAATGCCTGCAGCCCTCCAGAATGTTTACAAACCCCGCCAGATTGGAATCCGCGTAGGCGTAGGGATTCGTCACGGAGTACCGGACGCCCGCCTGCGCGGCCAGATGGATGACGAGATCGACACGTTCCTTCTGAAAGAACTCCGCGATGCGGCCCCGGTTTGCCAGTTCCAGGCCGAAAAATTCGAAATTGGCATCGCCACTGATCTGGGCGAGGCGCGCTCTCTTTAAACTTGCATCGTAGTATTCGTTGAGGTTATCCAGACCGCAGACGTGATGGCGTTCGGAAAGCAACCTTTGGCAAAGGTGAAAGCCGATAAACCCGGCGCAGCCGGTGACGAGAATTTTTGGCATCTTTGCGGGCTCATCGCGCGGCGCTTTCGACTTGCGGTTCAGGTGGCGGCGCCTTGCAGACGAAATCCGGCTGGGGCTCGGTGGGGCGATGATCGGAAGTGAAACGAGGGCAAGCCCCGGTTAATCGCGTGGTGATCGGGCGCGCCCTATCGCTCCGGCTCGCGAGCTTCCTCGTGAAGGCTATCGCCCCTCATCATCCAGGCTGATGCGGAGGCCGCGGAGAAATTCCGCGTCTTCGGTCGTAAGCTGGAACTCGTGCGAGGCTTTGCGCCGGCCGCCAGCCCTCGCCTTGCGCGGAGTCTCGGCTTCTCCATTCTTGTTGAAGCCGATGGTTACTTCGAGCACGAGGAACAGGTCATAGCCCGCCGCCCGAATGCGCCCCATCACGTCGGCGATCTTGTCAGACTCCGACAAAGACTCATTGATGGCGTTTCCCAATTCCTTGATCAGGCGCTTGAATTTATCGTCGAGCTCCAAAAGCCCTCCCAGTCTGGATTCTAGGATTCGCTTTGGAGGGCTGTCAAGGTGAAAGGGGCGCTCCTGGAATTTGGCATGGGGGCAAGCTACAATCGTGCGATAGCCCATGTCTCGACTCAAACTGGAGCAGCCGTTTTCTACGACAACTTCCAACGCGAGCCTGCGGATTATCGCCGCCGCGATCGTCTTCGTTTGCCTCTATTACGCCAGCTCCGTGATCATCACACTGGTCTGCGCCATTCTGATCGCATTCGTTCTGGACCCCGGCGTGCGGCTTCTGGAACGCCTTCGCGTGCCGCGCTGGGCCGGTTCGGTGCTGATGGTGCTGTTGGCGCTGGGCCTGCTCTACCTCCTCGTCTATCTGGCGTACGACCGGGCCATCACATTTTCCGATGATCTCCCCGCGCTGACCGCCAAGATCCGGCAAATTGTCGAACACTATCAGGATCTCCTCAAACATTTGCGTCAGAGTACCTCTTCGATTGTCTCCTCCGCCCCTGAAAGTAACGTCCCGGCGGTGAGGCTGCAGCAAGAGTCCGGGGGCTGGGCGGGCTTCCTTTTGCGCGGGATCGGCTCCGTTTATGCGTTCACGGTCACCGTAATGTTTATTCCGTTTCTGGTTTTTTTCATGCTCACGTCAAAAAACCATCTTTATGGCACGACGGTCAGTCTTTTTCCGGAGGAGCATCGCCAGCAAGTCGAAGACATCTTGAGCGCCATCAGCCAGATGATCCGGGAGTATGTCTTCGGCAATTTTCTGGTCGCGGTGATCTCGATGGCGCTGATCACGCCGGTTTATCTGCTCATCCACCTCCGCTACGCCATTATATTGGCAGCTTTGTCCGCCGTACTGGACTTGATTCCTTACCTCGGCGTGGCTTTAGCAGCCCTGCCGCCGCTGATTGTGGCGCTGATCCAGTTTAACCACGCGACGCCGATCATCATCATCGCCGTTACCGTCTCGGTGGTGCATTTTGTTTCGGTTAACCTCTTGACGCCGAAGCTCGTGGGCGGGCGCGTGCGGCTGAATGCGCTTTCCGTGACCATTGCGATGATGCTCTGGGGCTGGCTCTGGGGCGCCATGGGACTGGTGCTGGCGGTCCCCATCACCGCGGCTTTCAAGGCCGTCTGCGATAATATTCCTTCGCTGAAAGGAATCGGCCGCTGGCTGGGCGAGGGATGAAGGTGATGCACTGTAGCGACGGTGTCCTCACCGCCGCCCTGTCTTTTTCATCGGCATCGGCAATGAAGACACCGCCGCTACAGCCGGAGGACTGGCGTGGCAATGCGGCGTGTGCCGTAGTATGAAGGGTTCATCATGGGTTTGATTCACGCGGAAGATTATTCAGAAGCGGGATGGCGAGCTCCCGAGCGCGCGGATGAGCGGGCGCGCTGGTACTGCGAGCGGCTGGAAGAGGGTGAAATCATTTTTTTCCCCGGCGTTCCGTTTGCTCTGGACGAGGAGGATCGCGCATTTCTGCTCAACGTGCGGCAGACAAGCTCCGGAGTTCACAAGAACATTTCATATAAACCCGGACGCGACAGAGTGCAGGGTTCGAAGCGCGGAAGCGCCGGCGGAGATAAGCTTCTGAAAGTGATGCGAGCTTATTCCCGAGCGGTGGTCAACTTTCTGGAACAGTTTCTTTCGCCCTATGCGAACCATTGGCGCTTGGATTTTGCCAGTTACAGGCCCCTGGAAGAGCAAGGACGCGCTCTTCCCACCAAGCGGCGCAACGATCTGCTGCACGTCGATTCTTTTCCCACGCGCCCGTCCAATGGCAACCGCATCCTGCGCGTGTTCACGAATTTGAATCCCCAGCAGCCGAGGGTGTGGCTGACGGCGGAGCCGTTCGATACTCTGGTGCGAAAATACGCCGATCCGGCGCGGCTGCGGCGAATGGCCGCCAAGTCTCGCTCTCCGCTTCGGCCTCTTGGCCGGAAGCTACTTCGCGCAGCCCGCTCGCTGGGCCTGCCCGTGATCGA
The DNA here is from genome assembly GCA_036278555.1 of Terriglobia bacterium. Lineage (GTDB taxonomy): Bacteria > Acidobacteriota > Terriglobia > UBA7540 > UBA7540 > RH2-MAG17b. Next base: position 9,925 of record DASUKV010000028.1, on the reverse strand, counting down.
CCGGCCTCTCTATGACGAATATATGCTCGCCTTTCATGACGAGTTAAAGTTCAACGGAGATTTTCAGGAAAATTGCGCGAAATCAAAATGGGAATTTCCTCCGGGTTCCACCTGGCTGGTGTTTACGGATACCGTGCCGCACGCGGTCTTATCCGGACAATTCGCGCTGGAGCAGACGTTCATCGTTTCGCGCGAGGCGCTTCTACTGCCCCAGAAAGCGCCTTTCCGCATTTTGGAAGAGCTTGCCGGAGTGGGCGTTACCGATTGACGACGCTGAGATCCGCAAATGTTTTTAGCAGCGTTGCATGCACGGGACGCATCGAAAAAATAGCGGTGAAATTGGAAATGCCGTTGGGGTGCACCTGCGCACTGCGGCGGCTGATCAATAAAAGAACCGCAGGATTACAAAACAACACGCGACAGCGGTTGACAATTCAGATGGCGAGAGTCGCGTAATGGAAATCAGTGACGCATTCCACGAGTGTGTCATGCTGAGCCGATTCGCGCTTCCATTGGCGAATCGCTCTGAGCGAAGGGAAGAGGCTCACGGTAAACTTCGCGAAGCATCCCTGCATTTCTGAATCCTGGAAATACTGAGATTCTTCGTCGCCTTCGGCTCCTCAGAATGACAGTCTTGGAGGTGTCACGCGATTCAGCAACGAGATACTAAGGAGCAAAAAGCGGAATGGGTAAATACCGATGGATATTGGCAATAGTCTTCGCACTCATGATTCCTGCCCTTGCGGCCGGCGCGGAAAATCTGGTCTTGAACCCGCACCTGGATTACAAGAAGAACAACCACCAAGGCCCGCTGATTACCGGCGACAAGATGACGGAAAGCATCAAGCCCGGCATGCCGAACTATATTAGCTTTTACGCCGAGTTCTGCTATAACGCGAAGCGCCAGGCGCGCACCACGGTCGATCTTTACAACAAATATAAAGGCCGCGTGCACTTTGTCATCGTGGATTTTGAATACGGCTGGTCCACAGCTCAGGATAAGCTGGTGCAAAAATATTTCGTTCACAACATCCCGCAGCTTGTGATCCTGGATAGTAAGGGAAGGCCCATTTTCAACTATATTGGCCAGGCGCCTGAAGACCTTCTGGAGAAATGGCTTGACGCCACGCTGGAATATCCGCAACTCCTTGCCGAAGTCGACCACCCGATGGATACACCCAAGGAAGTTGACGACCCCGATGCAACCCCCTTCAACCCGGTCACGAAGATACTGAAGAAGTTTTAAGGTATTGTGGCAAATGAGCCCCGAAAGGTCTGGTACCGTGAATCTCCGTATTTCATTCCATCTAATTTGCTAATTATGTTATGTTGAGATCTGAACTAAGATTACGTGGAAATCAAGCGCCAAAACGTGCCTTGCTTTCTGGGGAGGACCTAATTAATGCCAAACGTCACGAACATTTCCGGGTTTCTATATGTCGCAAACAATTTAAGCAACACTGTATCGGTGATTAACCTTGAGACAAACAGCATAGTAGCGACCATTACGGTAGCAATCGCTCCAAGTGGGTTGGCAATTACGCCGGACAAAACCCGTCTTTACGTTGCCAGCCGCGGCAATGGCACGATCTCGGTCATCGACACCGCCACAAACACAGTTTTAAGTACGTTTCAGATACCCTATCCAACAGGAATGGTATTTACCTCTGATGGGACTCATCTATATGTAACGCAGGAGAATGAAAACGCTCTATCGAAGGTTAACATACCCTCGAATACCATTGAGAAATTCATATTCGGATTTGATGCACCCACTGGAGCCGCGATGACGCCAAATGGGACGCTGCTATATGTAACAAACAGCAGCCTTGGGAGCAACAGCGTGTCGATTGTAAATCTGTCGAGCTTTACAATACAGTCTAACATCTTTGGTTTTGCCAATCCGGTCAGCATCGCCATCAACGCTGGCGCTACTGAAGCTTATGTAGCAAATCACGCAGGCAACTCCGTTTCAGTGCTCAATCTGGCAACGAATACGATATCGGCCAATATATTTGGGTTTAGCGGACCAAACTCCGTTGCGCTTTTGCCGACTAGTAACACCGCTTACGTGCCCAACAATTCGACGACGTCTGTTACCGTCATCAATACATCGACGAATACAGTGGTGGCCAATATTTTTGGCTTTGAGTCCCCAGCCTCTGTTGCGATCCTCCCGGATGGAAGTCGAGCTTATGTCAGTAACAACACAGGCGGCTCTGTTTCGGTGGTAGATACGGCCAACAACAGCATTATCGCCACAATTGCAGGATTGGAGGGCCCAACTTCAATGGTTATCAAGCCATAAGCCGGGCTAGAGTGCCACTGATGCAGCGACTCGTTCGAGCAATAGCGTTGTTTTTTTTGTTTGCAGGCTTGTCGTGGCCGGCCGCCTCGCAGGCCTCGCATTTTGACCCCGCACGGGTCCTTTCCGCAACGGAAACAACATACCCGATCACAAGCATCGCTTCGGGAACAGTTGTACTACAGGTCCAGCTGGATGAGGCAGGCGGAGTCGAGGGAGTTAAAGTTATTCATGATATACCATCGCTCACTAAGCAGGCTAAGCGCAGTTTGCAGCAGTGGAAATTCAAGTCTGCCATACTGGATGGCAAACCAGCGCGCAGCGCAATAACCGCGGCATTCACATTCAGCAGATCAGTGCCCTCACCTTTTCCGCCGTTCGTGGGCTCTCGGCGACAGGAAGGAAAGGATGCTAGATATCAGCCAATCCGAGTTGCCTCCACAGTGCCGGTAACGTATCCCGCAGGGGACGCTATGTTCGGCACGGTCATATTAGAAGTAATCGTAGAAAAAACGGGTGCAATCGGGAGTGTGGAGGTGCTCCACGGCATAGCTTCGCTTACTGAAGAGGCTCAGCGCAGTTTGCGCCACTGGAAGTTTAAGCCTGCCGAGCTGGATGGCAAACCCGTGACGAGTCCCATGGTCGCATCTTTTGTGTTCAGCCATTCGCCAATTTTCCATCAATGAAAACTTTTGGTTTTGTTGCATCGAAGTGGTAGCGAGGAGTTTAATACGCCGCCAGTTCACGCGCTACGCGAAGGACGTCTGCGGGCTGTGGCAGCACGGCAGCCTCCAGCACCGGATGGTACGGCACGAAAAGGTCTTTCGCTCCCAGCCGCCGCACCGGCGCATCCAAAAAGTCGAAGAGTTCTTCCCCGATGCGCGCCGCAATCTCCGCCCCGTAGCCCCAGGAGATGTTATCCTCGTGCGCCACCATCACCCGGCTGGTCTTTTTCACTGAGGCGCTGATAAGCTCCCAGTCGTAGGGTTGGAGCGACCGCAGGTCCAGAATCTCCGCCTCAATGCCTTCTTTTTCGAGCGCCTTCGCGGCTTGCACGGACCGCACTACGAGCGATCCGTAGGTCACGATGGTCAGGTCGGAGCCTTCACGCACAAGCCGCGCCTTCCCGAACGGAATCATGTAATCCGGGCCGGGGTAGGGGCTGCGATTATGTGTCTGGCGGTAGAGGTGCTTCGGCTCAAGGAATAACACCGGATCATCGCAGCGGATCGCGGTGCGCAGCAGGCCGTTGGCGTCGAGGGCGGTTGAAGGCATCACCACCCGCAGTCCCGGCAGGTGCGTAAAAATGGACTCTCCCGACTGGCTGTGATAAAGAGCGCCGCCCGCAAGATACCCGCCAATGGGCACGCGAATCACCACCGGGCAGGAAAAGCTGTTATTGGATCGCCAGCGCAGCGTGGTAAGCTCATCCCGAATCTGCATCATCGCCGGCCAGATATAGTCAAAGAACTGAATCTCGACGACCGGCTTCAATCCGCGCGTCGCCATGCCCGTTGCCCGGCCCAGGATGGAGGCTTCCGCGAGCGGCGTATTGAAGCAGCGGGCGCTGCCGAACCGCTTCTGCAACCCATGCGTCACCTTGAAAACGCCGCCCTTGCCTTTGACCTTGGGCAGGTCCTCATCTCGGCTGCAATCAGCAACGTCTTCCCCGAACACCAGGACGCGCGGGTCGCGCGCCATTTCGTCCTTCAGGCAGGCGTTGACGAGATCCACAAAAGTCTTGGCTTCACCTTGAAAGTGCGGCGGATGATCGAAGTGTTCCGAAGAGGGGTCAATCGAAGGCGAATAGAGATAAAGCGGCACGGACTCCGGATCGGGCGCGGGCGCTTCCAGAGCTTTATCCACCGCCTGCTGGATTTCGCTTTCGACGCCCCTTTCAGTCTCTCCAAGGTCTGTTTCGGTGACGAGCTTTTCCCGGAGAAGATGCCTCCGGAAATTCACCACCGGGTCGCGCTGCGCTTCTTCCTGGCGGACTGCCTCGGGCTTGTAAAGCCGCTCGTCATCGGATAGCGAGTGGGAGTAGGGGCGCACCACGTGCGCGTGCACCAGGGCGGGTCCGCGCCGTTTTCGGGCGTGCTCGACGGCCTCCGCGCAGGCAGCGTATGCTGCGAGAAAATCCGTGCCGTCGCATTCCACAGTGAAAAGATGAGGATGATTCTTGAGCAGCCGGGAAATGCTGCCCCCTGCGGTCTGCAGGTCAGTGGTGACGGAGATCGCGTAGCCGTTGTCTTCAATCAAGTAGAACAGGGGCAGCTTGCCATTTGAAGCCCAATTAACGGATTCCCAGAACTCGCCCTCGCTCGCTGCGCCGTCGCCCAGCGACACAAAAGCGACCTCGTCTTCATGAAAACTGCGCGCCAGTTCCGCGGCTTCGCGCACGCGCGAAAAATAGAGGCTCGCGTCGGCGGCGCCCACCGCTTGTAGAATCTGGCTGCCGGTGGGACTGGAGAGAGAGACGATGTGAAGCGAGGGTGATGACCAGTGCGAGGGCATCTGGCGCCCTCCCGATGCCGGATCGTTCCGGGAGCCAACCGACCCCAGCAGCATCTCAAGCGGCGTGACCCCCAATTGCAAACACAGCGCCCGGTCGCGGTAATAGGGATAAAACCAGTCGTACCCCGGCTTCAGGCACATCGCCGCGGCTACTTGCAGGGCTTCATGGCCGGCGCCGTTGATTTGAAAGAAAGCGCGGTTCTGCTGCTTAAGCTGGATTTCCTTGTCGTCCAGCTTTCGGGCCAGGAACATGGTGCGATAAGCGCTCGCCATCACATCCCGGGAAAGCGCTGATGATCCATGAATCATTGCGGTTGCGCTGGCCATCACCCACACCTCTCAGACACGTTCTTTACGGCTTCATTATTTAACCCGCTGTTTGGAACTGTCAACCCGCGATTGTGAAAGGAATGCCGCGGTCATCATCGGTCGATCCTGCCGCGCATCTTCGCGGTTAAATCTAACGTATAATACTCATTCGAGTCGAACAGGCAAAGGAGAAATACACATGGATCGGCATATCAAGTGGCGGCCCAACGGGAAATTCACCCAGATTGTGAAGCCCGGCGTCATGCGTTTTCTTGATTTTGGACGGCTGCAGCTCGCAAAAGGAGAGCAATATTCCGGCTCGACGGGCGATCGGGAGTGGGTGATGGACATCTTTTCCGGCACTGCCTCCGTCACCGTAGAAGGCGAAGACAACGCGAAGAAGGAGTTTTCCCATGCCGGCAGCCGGGAGAGCGTGTTTTCCGGGCCGCCGGTCATGGTTTATTTTCCCCCGGCCTCGAACTATACGATTACGGCCACTTCCGACAGGCTCGACGCCGGGATATTTTCAGCGGCCTCCAACGCCAAAGTCCCGGCAACGCTGCTCGAAGGACCCGCCGTGACGAGTAATGAGGCGGGACGGGATAACTGGCGGCGTAGGGTTTACACCGGATTGGGCAACAACTTAGCCGCCGACAAGCTCATCGCCGGTGAGACGCTGAACCCGCCCGGCAACTGGTCAAGCTTCCCTCCCCACAAGCATGACCGCTCTAACCCGCCGAACGAAGCGGTGATGGAGGAAATCTACTTCTTCCGTGTTCGTCCCTCCCAGGGTTACGGCTTCATCTGGACGTATACGGCCCCGGAGGACCCCGACGGCTTCTCAACTGTGTTTGTCGTGGAAGACGGAGACACGGTTCTCCTCCCCAAAGGCTATCATCCCCTCGCCGCCGCGCCGGGTTATGAACTGCACTATACCTGGGTGCTGGCTGGCGAAGAGCGGCGCTATGGGGCCTGGTCGGATGATCCGCGCCATTCGTGGGTGAAGGCGCAGTAGCCTCCGGCGCCCGGAACTGTCCGACAGATTAGCACCTTCTCGGTAAAGCATTCATGCAGACCAAGGACGTCGCTTGGTGTATCGCCGTCTTGTTAACCTCTTGCTAGCCAATACTCTGCTAAATCTCTGTTTTTCCAGCAAACAAACCGGGCGTTTATTCATCTAAAATAGTGGAAGAGCAGCCAGAGCGGATGGCGCCAGACTGCATTCTGATTCAAAGCCGCCAGGGAGAGTGCCCGATGAAACCAAAGATGGGTTTGCCGCTGCGGATGTGGAACAGCATCTTGCTGGTTGCGGTTGTCATTTTCTTGGCGCCCTTCGCGCAAGGGCAGCAGCAGCCCGGTCAGACACCCACACTCAAGGCTCGTCCAGCCGATCCTAACGCGCCCGCCCCCCGCTACCCCGACCTCGCCAGCATCCATGTGCAATCGACGCTGGTCCAGGCGCCGGTCACGGTCGTCGATCCTTCCGGGCAATTCGTTCAGAGCCTGGCGAAAAACGATTTTCGGATTCTCGACAACGGAGTTCCGCAGCACATCGCAAAATTCAGCCTTGCCATGGAGCCTGTGGCTCTGGTGGTGGTGGTACAAACGAACCAGGCTGTGGCTCCCATGCTCGATCAGGTGCAGCCGCTCGGTTCGCTTTTCTCAGGGTTGCTGGTTGGGAAAAAGGGTGAAGCCGCGCTCGTCTGTTTTGATGATACGGTGCGCGTGGCGCAGGATTTTGCCAACGACCCCGCCAAGCTTGGCCAGACGCTTCATCACATCAAGGCGGAAGGTAACAAGGCGCGGCTGAATGACGCGCTGGGGCGCGCCATCCTGATGCTGGCTAACCGCCCCACGGCCGAACGGCGCGTGATTGTCGTCTTTTCTGAAGGGTCGGACAAAGGAAGTGAGACCAGCCGTCAAGAGATTGTGCGGGCTGCAACCGGCGCGGGAGTGGCGATCTACGGTCTGCACTTCAGCCCCACCCAAGCGCTGCTGACCAATCAGGCGGAACCAAACCGGCCAAATCCTCTGGCCAACAATCTGGCCTTACCGGCGCCTCCGGGAAGGCCGCAGACGCCCACCGCGATGCAGGTGTATAACAGCGCTCCTGTTCCAGGCGGTCCTGTACTCTCGGGAGCTCGCGACGCTTTAGGCTCGCTCTTCGGCAAGAACCTCGTCGAGATTTACGCGGCGTATACGGGCGGCGTAACTTACTCGCATTGGAAGGCCAACAAGCTGCAGAAGCAACTCACCAGGGTTGCGCTCGAAGTGAACAGCCAGTATATGCTCGCCTACACCCCGAACACGCTGAAGCAGCCAGGATTCCACCGCTTGCAGATTGAGGTTTTGCCGCCGCGTTTGAAGGTGCGGGCCCGCGCGGGGTACTTCATTCAATGAGGGATGGTTCGCTTTTGGCTCTCACCCGTCCCGCGACGGGAAGCACTGGTTCCCCGCGGGCCACCCTCTCCTGCCACAGCGAGCGAGGGCAGTAAACCACAGGAGTTCAGCCCTCTCCCTTCGGGAGAGGGGGGACCGCATCGCGGTGGGTGAGGGTTCAGTGGCGCGGCAAAATCGAACTCTGGCGAGAATGATGCGGCGAATCGATGAGGTGTAGCTACCAGGGATTTACTCAAACCCGCGATAATCCCAAACCTGGATGCGCTTTCCGGTGTTTAGCTCGATTTCCGCGAGATAAGGCCGCATTTCATCCGGGATCACCCGCAGCACTAAGGCGTGCGTGCGCTCCCCTTCTTTATAGAGCACCGTAAAGAACAAATTTTTCTTTCCGCCAGAACCGCTAGGCTTGACTTTCCAGGGCAGCTTCATATGCCGGACTTTTGGGCTGACGGCGGGGCGGTACTGCATCAGAGTAATCGAGTCGTAAGGAATGGTGACAGCGCCTTCCGGGCACTGAAAGGTCATGGAAGCGCCGGTCAGCTCCAGTTTTCCGCCGCAACCGCCCTCGAGATTTTCTGTGCCTCCCGCGTAGGTGAACTGCGGCGGAGTGCCCTTAGCGCGCGCTAGTGCGGGAGCCGCCGCGATCAGAAGTCCGCTGATCGCCCCGGCTGCCATCGCATGGAACAGCGCGTTCTTTATTCTCCGTAAATCCATTCAAATTTCCTTCCCCGCAATGGTGTTGCAATTCACGCCGCAAGGTTCCGCCGGCATCATAACTTTACGGAAGCCGGAGCCGCGGCCGCTGCGGCTTGTTCTGGCGCCTGCTCCTTCAGCGGAACGTTAACTTCCAGGTACCAGGGGACATCAATATTGCCCCAACGCGCGGGCTTGAATTTCCAATGGGAGACGATCTTTTTGGCTGTCTCAAGCTGTCCCGCATGGCCGGAAAGCAGTGTAAAATCCGCCGCGCGCCCCTGGGCGTTGACTAAAACGCGCAAGCGAACAACTGACTTTGCCCCCTTCATAGCCGGTTTTGTGAGGATCTCGGGGGGGGTGATTCCGCGCTCCACGAACTTTTCGGGTTTGGGGGGCAGCCGCTCAATATGCCGGCTCAGGAGAGAGAAGTCAACGTCAACGACCGTTTGAAACGGAACTGGCCCCGTCCGCGTTACAAACGGGCGGTAAACCCACCGGCGAATGGCCCGAAGCGCTGCGATCGCCAGAAAAGGATGACCGACAACCACATGGGCCTGCTGAACCTTTCCACGGCAATTGACCGTGACCACCACCCTCACATGGCCCCGAATATAGTTGATGCGAGCGAGCGGCGGGTAAGAGGGGCGCGTCTGATTCACGAGCAGGCGAGTGGCGGTGTGGCGGTCCAACTGAAAAGGCTGGGTTCCCGCCGGGACGCCGCACCCCCGAGTGGCGCCTTGCGCGGTGGCGGCGCAGAGAGCCAGGATTACGAGGATACCCGGATTACGGCTCCTCCCTGGATGGTTAGCCGTCGGATTCGAAGATGACTTGCGCCACCACATAGTGGTTCGCGTGTGAGAGCGAAACCGCGGTGCGAGCGACTCCCAGCCCGCGGGCGGCCTCCTGCGCACGTCCTCGAAGCTCAAGTTCGGGCTTACCGCCCGGCTGATGGGTGACCTCTACATCCTGCCATCGAATGCCGCCGCGCCATCCCGTGCCCAGCGCCTTAAAGGCGGCTTCCTTAGCGGCAAACCGGGCAGCGTAGCGCTCCGACTTGTTCTTGAACCGCTCGCAATAAGCGATTTCATCCGGCGTATAAATCCGGTCCCGGAAGCGCTCGCCATAACGCTCCAGGCTCTCTTCGATACGCTGCGTCTCCGCGATATCAATACCGGTACCCACAATCATGCCCAGCGTGTTCCTTTGGCCGCCGCTAGAATCAAAGTTACAAAAAAGTTCGCGCCTACCTGTTTGAATTCAACTCCATCATAACGCTGGCGGAAAGGCAGTGCAACGTTCGCCTGCGTCCCCGGTAGTTTGTACGTAAATTCGCGCCACAAATGGCTGGGAAGCAAGGTTACGGTTCAGCCCTCACCCGGCGCCGAAAAAAACTGACGATAGCAGCCCTCTCCCGTCGGGAGAGGGGGACCACGGAGTGGGGGGTGAGGGTTTTAGCCCACGTGATATTGGTGATCCCGAAAACAAAAAAGCCGCCAGGAACAGAATTTACCTGGCGGCTTTTCGAATATTAGAAAACTTATCGCAGCGGATTCTCTCTCCGGGAACGCAACCGTTCGGAGATCACCAAATCACGCCCCAGACCTTTTGGGCAACTGACTTCGTGCCCTCCACCACGCTACCGGGCGCGTCTTTCACGGCTGACGCGGCCCCTGAGACGCCATTCGCCACAGCGCCCCCTGC
>DASUKV010000027.1:0-6349 GCA_036278555.1 Terriglobia bacterium | reverse complement strand
GACGGCCAAGCGGCTGCTGCGGCGAGCTGGCAAGAAGAATCTTCCCGAGCCCGGTGATGAGTTGTGACTCACGTGCGCGGCAAGCAGCGCGCCTACGGCGCCTTCAGGCTCAGAATGGCCGTCACCGTTGTTCCACCACTGCTCGATTCAATCTCCAGACGGCCTCCAAGCTGTTTCAGCCGTTCCTCCATCCCGACAATGCCGATGCCCATTCGGGCGACACCGACGGCGCCCAAAAGCCCGCCGGGCATTCCCTTGCCTTGATCGGCTACTTCCAAAGTCAGTTGCGCGCCATCGCGGAGGAGCCGCACCGTGGCGGATGGACTTCCGGAGTGACGGTGCACGTTCGCCAGCGCTTCTTGAAAGATGCGGAACAATGCGATTTCCGTCTCCTGCGGCAGGCGTTCGAGATCTTTGGGCAAGTCAAGGTTCAAAGCAATCCCCGTCGTGTCATGGAATTTCCTCACATAGCTTTGAATAGCCCCTAAAAGGCCCAACTCCTCCAAGGCTGGAGGATGAAGCAGGTGAGAAAAATTACGGATTTCATTGTGCGCCTGCTGCGCTAAAGCGTGGCATTCGCCGAGTGATGCCAGGGCGGGGCGGCTGAGCTTTTCCGCGCGCTGTTCAAGGATCGAGAGGTGAAGCGACAGCGCGGCAAGCGTCTGGGCGGTGCTGTCATGGAGCTCGCGCGCGAGGCGCCGCCGCTCCTCATCCTGCAGGCGCAGCAGCCGCCCCGATAAGTGACGGAGTGATTCTTCAAAGTGCCTGCGCTCCGTCACATCATGGATAATCGCCAATCCGCCGGTGATTTCCCAAGGATCGCCCTGGCGGCCGGAGCTTTCCCAGAGCGGAGAGTAGTAACTTTCAAAGTATCTTCTCTCACCCGAGCCCTTCACCCGGTAAGGCCGGTCCTTCCCCTCGGGGCTTTTTCCTTGCAGCGTCTCCGTAATAAACGAATCTTCTCCGATTTCGCGCAGAGCGGGCGCCGCTTCAAGCGCCGGACGGCGCAGAATCTCGCCCGCGGAGATTCCGGTAATCCGCTCCATCGCGGGGTTCCAGATGGTGATCCGGCGTTCTCGATCGAAGGCGAAAATGCCTTGAGTGCTGCTTCGGATCAAGCTGTCGGTGAGGGCTTTTTCGGTCCGGAGCTGGGCTTCGTTTTCCCGGCGCAACAGGACCGCACTTACGTGATTTCCCAGCCGGATCATTGCGTCCAGCCAGTCGGCGTCCGGCGGATGAATCTCCGCGGAAAGGAACTCCAGGACGCCAAAAAACTTTTTACCCAGGCAGATTGGAAGGGCGAAGCCTGCCCGCAAACCCGCGCCGGTGGCCAGCGCGGCGTGCGGAGAATCCGTGTAGACGCTCAGGTCTCCGCTCCATACGGCTTCCCCTTTTTTCCAGACTTCTCCGGGCATGCCCGCGCCTTTCGCAAGTGGCGCCGCCAGGCACGCGCTTCTGAACTGGGAAATGTCACAGGCGGCGTAGAGAGCGTCCGGTACGCAGTAGAGTTGGTTTCCCGTTGGATCGCGCAGCCAGGCCTGCCCGGCTTCCCACCCGCGGCGCCGGCAAACGATTTCCAGACATTTGGCCAGCATGAGCGGGACGCTGGCCGCTTCGGTGGTCACCGCCATGGCGTCCACCAGCAGGCGGAGAGTGTCCTCGGCGCGATGCCTTTCTTTTGTTTCGAGCTGCAATTCTCCACGAGTCGCTGCGAGCTCAAGGTGGCTGTGCCGGATTCGCTGCGTCAGTCGCTGATGGCTCATCCGGATGCGCTTCAGGGAGGTCCGAATCTCCTGCCGCTGTTGCTGGATGCCGCCTTCGCAATAGGCGCGCGTTACGAACAGGCCGACCAGATGCGCCGCAACCCGCATGAAAGAAATCTCATCTTTGATGAAGCTCCGGATCTTCTGGTTGTGCGCTCCAATAATGCCCCAAGCTGCGCCCCGAACCCGCACGCAGGCCCGGATTCCGCTGCGAGCGCCGCGGGCGCGGAGCCAGTCCGGCAATTTCACATCCTCTTTCGTGACGCTCTTGATAAGGATAGGAGCAGCGGCCCTGAGCGCCTGGCAGCCGTAAGAGCTGGCTTCGACGGCCTCCCGGAGTTGGCCCGCAAGACCTTGCGCCCAACCGGCGCCCGCAACAAGCGTCATCTGAGCCTGGTCCGGAGTTAATTCCATTACCTCCGTGCATTCTGCTTCCAGTGCCTTTCCGATGATTTCGGCCGCCTGGTGCATGAACCTGGCCGGATCAGTAGTCACCGCTGCCTTTCGGCCCAAATCGATGAGCGCAGTCTGTAGCCGCTCCCGCTGCTTGAGTCGATCGAGAGGCGTTTCGGGCGCATGTGCCGGCATTGACATTGGCCTTTTGAGGTGCGCGATCTCGGTCTCCACTCCCCGGCGTACGTGACGACCCTGACTTCCGCGTCGGGAGCTGCAGGTGTTAAGGTAAATCCCGGCTATTCAGCGGCTTTGGGTTCGGCGCGCAACACCACGATGTTGGCGCAAACGGATTCCCAGACACGCCCATTTTACCGAGTGAGTATAAAGATTCTCAGAAGTGATTCGACTGGTCAAGATCACCGGTGATTGATGTCAAAGTGCTACCTTAGTGCGGATAGAGTTGTTTTACAAGTAACGCCAGAGTGTGCCTCGCCGATAGAAGTTCGAAAAGACGCCCCGGTTTCGCGGCAATCTCCGGATTTTTCGAACAAGCCTCGCACTTTGGGTTTTCGAGTTACAATAATCGACGGTTCTGCTTATGGAAAAAAATACAATTTTAGTAGGCGTCCAGTGGGGTGATGAGGGCAAGGGCAAGGTTGTGGACGCTCTGGCGGACCAGTTTGATATTGTGGCCCGCTACCAGGGCGGGGCGAACGCCGGCCATACTGTGGTTGTCGAGGGGAAGAAGTTCATCCTGCAGCTTGTTCCGAGCGGCATTCTGCGCCCCGGCAAAGTGGCCGTCATCGGCAATGGAGTCGTGTTGGATCCCCGGGCCTTGCTCTCGGAGCTCGAAGCGGTCGAGAACGCTGGAATTAAGGTTGGGGACCGGCTGCGCATCAGCAACCGCTCGCATCTCATCCTGCCCTACCATCGCTTGCACGAGCAGGCGGCGGAAGCGGCCCGCGGCGCGGGCAAGATCGGAACCACCTCAAAAGGCATCGGTCCTTCGTATGAAGATAAAGCGGCCCGGCGGGGATTGCGCTGCGCCGATCTGCGCGACGCCGAAGGCTTCCGCCGGAAATGCAAGGAAGCGCTGCTTGAGAAAAACCGGTACGCGGCGGCGAATTCAGGAGAAGTGATTTCTGATCCGGACGCCCTGGTTGACGACTTCTGGTCCGCCGCCGAGCGCATTGTTCCTTATCTGACGGATGTCTCAGGCTATCTCAACCGCGAGATCGACCGCGGCAAGTCGGTGCTCTTTGAGGGCGCGCAGGGAACGCTACTGGATGTGGACCACGGCACCTATCCTTTTGTCACGTCGTCCAGCGCCGCTGCCGGGGGCGCCTGCACCGGAACCGGCGTGGGGCCCACTCGGATTGGCTCGGTAGTGGGAGTTTCCAAGGCGTACACCACCCGCGTTGGAAGCGGCCCTTTCCCGACCGAAGATGATGGCGATGGCGCGGACCAGCTTCGCGAGCGGGGGGGCGAATACGGCGCCGTCACCGGGCGTCCGCGGCGCTGCGGGTGGTTCGACGTTCCGGCAGCCCGTTACAGCACGCAGCTCAATCACTTGAGCGCGCTCGTGATCACGAAGCTGGATATTCTCGACCACCTGGCGGAAATTCCTGTGGGCGTTGAGTACGCCCTGGACGGGCATCCCCTCCGTGATTTTCCCGCCGAAGCGGAAACGCTGGAGCGCGTCGAAGTCCGCTATGAGAAATTACCCGGCTGGCAGGAATCGACCTTCGGCTTGACGGATTTCTCGCGGCTTCCCCGAAAAGCAAAGGAGTATCTGGAATTTCTCTCCAGCCAGACGGGTGTGGAAATCGCCATGGTTTCAACCGGGCCCGGCCGCGAGCAGGTAATTTGGATGGAAGATAGCAAGTGGATGAGCAGGCTGGCGCTGAAACCGTGAGGCAGCACTCCACCGCCCACTCCGCACCGGTTTTTGTAGCGTGAGTTCGTGCCACAATCATGTGGGGAACGATGGCCCCTCACCTGGCCTTCGGCCACCCTCTCCCACGGGGAGAGGGCTGAAATGTGAAGGGAATAACGCCCTCTCTCAGGATGAGCGCCAGGAAAATAAGACAACAGCCCTCTCCCTTTGGGAGAGGGGGGACCGCGGGGAAGCAACGCTTCCCGTCGCGGTGGGTGAGGGGCGCCATTCCGATTAGCGGCCACAGATCAATGCTATAGAGCAATCATCGGTCGCTCCCCTTTCATTTGTATGATTCTTACCTTTGAGCAAGCCCTCGAAACTGTCCGCGAAAAGATAAGCGCCGTCCCGTTGAGTATTGCCACGGAAATCCTGCCGCTCGAAAAAGTTCGCGGCCGCATTCTTGCGGAGGATGCCAAAGCCGACCGCGACTATCCGCCGTTCGATCGCTCCGCCCGGGATGGATTTGCGTTGCGCGCGAGTGATTTAGATCAGGTCCCCGCGATGATCGAGCGCCGGGGTGAAGTGCAGGCGGGCGGGCATTTTGACGGAGCGATTGGGCCGGGCGAGTGCGTCAGCATCATGACCGGAGCGCCGGTCCCCGCGGGCGCAGACGCCGTGGTAATGGTCGAGCACACGGAGACTTCGGGCTCCCGTATCACGATCCTGGAAAAAGTCGCGCGATTCGCCAATATTATCAGCAAGGGGAGCGAAGCCCCGCGCGGAAAGCGGGTGCTCTCATGCGGGCAAGGGCTCGGACCGGCGGAGATTGGTCTGCTCGCTTCGATCGGCATGGCGCAGGTAAAGGTTTTTCGACAGCTTCGGGTTGCCATTCTGACGACCGGGGATGAGCTGGTTGCTGTCGATCAAGCCCCGGAATGGTTCCAAATCCGCAACAGTAATTCCTACTTACTTGCTGCGCAGGTGACCGAGGCGGGCGGCGTCCCGGAAATAATCGGCGTTTCTCCTGATCGCAGCGAATCCTTAAGGCGGTTTCTCGAGCAAGGAGTTAAGGCGGATCTCCTGGTAATTAGCGGAGGTGTTTCCGCGGGCAAGTACGACCTGGTTGAGCAAGAGCTTGCCGCGCTGGGAGCGGAATTTTACTTCGAGGGCGCTCGAATCCGGCCCGGTAAGCCCGTCGTTTTTGGCCGGGCGCGTGAGAAGTTTTTTTTCGGATTGCCCGGCAATCCGGTCTCAACCTTTGTTACCTTCGAGCTCTTCGTCCGGCCCGCCATGGCGATGCTGTCTGGCGCGGGGTTCGCGCAACCGGTTTTCTTGCGCGCCCGTCTGAGCCAGCCTCTTTCGCACAAGCCGGATCTGACCATGTTCACTCCCGCGCACGTGCGCCGCGCAAACGGCGAGCCTGAGGTGGATTTGGTAAGCTGGCAAGGATCGGGTGATCTTGCGGGCCTTGCCGCCGCGAATTGCTTCGCGATCTCGCACCCGGACCAACCAGCGCCCGGCGCAGGCGACTGGGCTGACGTCCTGCTCATCCACCACAAGTCATGACGAAACGCCTGAGCCATTACGATTCGAGCGGACGCGTCCGCATGGTGGACGTCTCGCCAAAGCCGGATACTGCGCGGCGGGCGGTGGCGGAAGCTCTCGTCAAGATGAGCGCCAAGACGTTGCGGGAAATCCGCCACAATCCAAAGGGCAACCCGCTTGAGATTGCACGTATCGCGGGGATCGCCGCCGCCAAAAGAACCGCCGACCTCATTCCGCTGTGCCACACCCTCCTCCTCCGGCACGCCGACGTCGAAACTCGCGTAACCGCGAAAGGTGTACGTGTAGTGGCGGTAGTCCGCTCAACCGGTCCCACTGGCGTTGAGATGGAAGCGCTCACCGCCGCCGCCGTTGCCGCCCTTACGATCTATGATATGTGCAAGGCGCTCGACCACGGGATTGAGATTACCGGCCTGAGATTACTTGAAAAGACCGGGGGAAAGAGCGGAACGTGGAAAGCAGAAGGCGGAACGCGGTGGTAGCCACGGCACGGCGTTTGTGCCGTGGGTTTTTGGGGCACCGGCAAGCAGAAGGATTCCGTCGTAGGGGCGCTGCTTGCTGCGCCCTCGTGGTGATCCGCCAAGCCCGGAGAACGGCGGAGTTATTCGTAATGCCTTAAGCTCTTGCGTATCGTATCAGGGCACGACCTTAAGTCGTGCCGCAAAGGGCCCAACGTCAGTTGGGGCTTTTAGCCCTTGGAGCGCAGCGGCTAAAGCCGCGTGTATTTGGCGCCGCGTCGCGGCCCGGC
>DASUKV010000026.1:0-6809 GCA_036278555.1 Terriglobia bacterium | reverse complement strand
CAGCTCGCTTTGTATCAGGGCACGGCTTCAGCCGTGCCAGCGTACGACGTGGAAAAACACGGCTTTAGCCGCTGCCATTGCAGGCGCTAAAGCCCTGGCCATCATGGGTGCTCCTTTGCGGCACGGCTGAAGCCGCGCCCTGATACAAAGCGCCCACGCGCGTTGTTTCCAGAAGTAAATGAGCAGTATTGGTTTTAAGCTGCGCGAGCCGCTGCCTGGAATTGCCTCTTATTCCCGCACAATCCGCTGAATCGAAACCGCGTGGCCATCTTCCACGCGCGCTTCGATCAGCACACCGCAAAGGCGAGGATCCCCTTTGGCCGGCTCAAAGCGCGCCGGCATCTGGTCAAGAAATTTCTTGATGACGGCGTCTTTTTCGACGCCAATCACCGAATCGTAAGGCCCGCTCATCCCCATATCGGTAATGTAAGCCGAGCCCTTGGGCAGAACCCTTTCGTCGGCGGTTGGAACGTGCGTGTGAGTGCCCACGATGGCGGTGACACGGCCATCCAGGTACCAGCCGAGCGCGATTTTTTCGGACGTTGCCTCCGCGTGAATATCCACAATCCGGATTTTGATCTCCGGCGGTATTTGATCGAGCAGCGCGTTCGCGGTTCGGAACGGGCAATCCAGCGAGGCCATAAAAACGCGCCCTTGCAGGTTTAACACCGCGTAGGGGACGCCCGATGAGTTCTTACCCAGGTAGAGGCCGCGTCCGGGCGCCTGGCCTGGGAAATTGGCCGGCCGCAGCAAGCGTCCGTTCGCATGGCTGGCGAAATAAGGAATAATCTCCTTCTTGTCCCAGATGTGATTCCCGGAAGTGAGCACCGCGATGCCCGCGCCCAGAAGCTCTTCCACCAGGGGCGGCGTAATGCCGAATCCCGCCGCGGCATTTTCGCCATTGGCAAGGATCAAATCGGGATTAAACTCTTTGACCAATTCCGGCAGCTTCTCTTTCACGACGCGGCGTCCGGGCTGGCCGAAAATATCACCGATAAATAAGATTCTGAACAGGGGATCTACCATGCTATTCCTTAACAACGGTTGGCATACCGCGCGGACTTGTTCACACGGCTGCAAGCTTCCCCCACGGCATTGATGGCGGGGTTAACGAAACGGACCTTGAAGCGGGTCACAGATTGGGAGGCGGGACATCAATGGCCAGCAGCGTGAAAGCGGCTTCGGCCGGCCATGACCGGCCGCGCCGAAGAAATCAGCGTCTCACGCCGTTGGACTGAGGATCTGATCCAGAACCTGGCTGCACTCATCCACCTTTTCGCCGGTCTGGCGAGTAGCTGCCTCGTACTTCACCAGCAATTGATGATAATCATCAGCGATGTTCAGGGCCGCGAGAATGGCCGCCCGCAGCGAATCCACCGCCTGCGCTCGCACCGCGATGGAACGCATCTTTTCGTCCACGAACTGCGCCAACATGCGGATATATTCCGGGTCAAGCTGGCCCCGCATGTTGTATTCCTGATCGTAGATGTAAACGCGGATTCCGTCCTGCGAGGAGGTGGCCAAATTCGTCCTGCGCCGCTGGGGTTTTGCCGGCTGCTCCAGAGCCGCCCGGCAGACTGTATTATCCCGCAGAATCCTGCTTTGTCAACGTCTCCACCTGATCCAGAAGCTTCTCGATACGGGTTCGAACGTCTTCCCGTTCCCGCCGCAGCGCCTGGACTTCTTGCTCCAAGGCGCCCTGGCGCTGAGTGCTCTCCGTCCGCAGCTTTTCGACCTGCTGCAACAGCGATCTGTTCTCCGCTTGCGTCCGCCTGAAGATTTCAACCACTTTGCCAAGCTTCTCTTCCAATTTTTGAAACTGATCGATAGGCTCCGTCATGATCTTCTCTCTTGAATGCGCCGCTCCGGAGAGGCGCGGCAAAAGGCCGCCCCCGGTTTTCAATCCGAAGAGGCAAAAGGTAATGTTTGAAACTGGGTGAGCCTTCCCTGCCGCCGGTCAGAGCGCCCGGTCCGCCCTACTTTGAAGCTGGAATTGACCAATGAATAAAAAGTGTAACTCAAATCCTCCTTGATTGCACCTTTTCAAAATCCACTATTCACATTGTGGACCGGGAAGCGGCGGGCGAGTATAATCTCCGTACTCTGAAGCGCTACCAGGAGGGGAGCGTGGATCAAGGAGCATGTGTTACCCGGCGGCGGCGCGGGGCGCTGCTGTTCCTGTCTTTCGAAATTGCCACAGCATTCGCTTTCGTAGTGCTTTTAGCTTCAAACGGCAACGCGCAATCGGCTCGCGTTCGTGCGCGCATCGTGCAGCCGGTAAAGATGAGCCGTCTTGTGACCCTGCGCGGAAATACACCTCTCTTCGCCCATCGCCAATATGACCGCGGCGCGGCGCCAGACAACCTCGCCCTGGACCGCATGCTGCTTGTCCTGAAACGCGGACCAGAGCAGGAATCCGCGCTGCGGCAGTTGTTAGTTCAGCAGCAAGTGAAGTCTTCGCCGAATTATCACCAATGGCTCACGCCGGAAGATTTTGGCCGGGAGTTCGGTCCCGCCGATGCGGACATCCAAACCCTCCGCGGTTGGCTCAGCAGCCAGGGGTTCCAAGTGGGAGGCGTCGCGGCAGGACGCTCGGTGATCGAATTTTCCGGCACGGCTGCCCTGGTGCGCCAAGCCTTTCGCACCGAGATCCATCAATTCGAGGTCGAGGATAAGGCTTATTGGTCCAACGCGGGCGACCCCCAGATTCCGGCTGCCTTGGCCCCGGTCGTGGCCGGGATCGCGTCTCTGAATAATTTTCCGATTCGGCCCATGAGTCACACTTTCGGTACAATCGTGCGCTCGCGGTTGAGCCGCGGGGTGAACCCGCTTTACACCTATACCGGCACCGACGGGAAGACCTACCATCCCTTGGGTCCCGGAGATTTCTCGACCATTTACAACGTGCAGCCGCTCTGGAGCGCGGGAATTGACGGAAGCGGCGAGACCATCGCCATCGTCGCGGAATCGAACATTGACCTGAAGGACGTCGAGAACTTCCGCACCTTATTCGGTCTGCCGGCGAACGATCCCCAAATTATCTTAAACGGGCCTGATCCGGGAATCATCAAGGGGCCGGAGGGCGAAGCCGACCTGGACACCGAGTGGGCCGGCGCGGTCGCGAAAAACGCGACCATAGATCTTGTCGTCTCCGAGAGCACCACCGCCAGCCAGGGCATCGACCTCTCCGCGCTCTACATCGTCGATAATAATCTCGCCCCGGTGATGAGCGTGAGCTACGGTTTCTGCGAGGCGTCTCTCGGAGCCGCTGGCAACGCTTTTTATAATTCTTTGTGGGAGCAGGCCGCCGCACAAGGGATCACCGTGGTCGTAGCCGCCGGTGACAGTGGATCCGCAGGCTGCGACTATGGCGAGAGCGGAACCGCCGAACATGGCCTCGCCGTCAGCGGGGTGGCATCAACGCCCTTTGATGTGGCGGTGGGTGGCACAGATTTTGACGATGTTTCCAGCGCTTCACAGTATTGGAGCAGCACCAACGATCCGTCACTGAAGTCTTCCGCGCTCTCCTATGTTCCGGAGACCGCCTGGAACGATTCCTGCGCTCGAACCGCAACCACCAATTGTCCGTCCGATCCAACTGGGCAGTTTTTTATGCTGGCGGGAGGAGGCGGGCCGAGCACCTGCGGAAATTTGACGGGCACGGACCCCAACGCCGTTTGCCAGAAAGGCTATGCTAAGCCTGCCTGGCAGAGCGGGCCCGGCGTCCGCGACGATAGCAGCCGTGATACGCCGGACGTCTCTCTCTTCTCTGGAACGGGACTCAACCAAAGCTTTTATTTTTTCTGCGAAGCCGACGCGGACCTGGATTCGTCGTCTTTGTGCGACCTGACAAACGGCTCGGAGATTCAGGCCGTCGGAGGCACCTCCACTTCGGCCCAGGCGTTTGCCGGCATCATGGCCCTGCTCGATCAAAAAATGGGCCAGCGGCAGGGCAACGCGAATTACATCCTGTACACACTTGCCGCACAGCCAGGCGCGAGTTGCGCCTCAAATTCCAGCGCCGTCCACAACACTTCCTGCATTTTCTATGACGTGGTCACCGGGGATAACTCGCTGCCCTGTACTGCCGAGTCGCCCGCCTGCGGACCTGCCCCGGCAGGCGGCTCCGGCGTGCTGATGATGCCGGGCAGTACGACAGTTCCCGCATGGACCACGGGACCCGGCTACGATCTGGCCACCGGGCTCGGCAGCGTCAACGCCGCGAACCTGGTGAACAAGTGGCCTTCGGCCAGCTTCACGCCGAGCTCGACCCAACTCAGTCTATCGCCCACCAGCTTGACGCACGGTCAGCCGGTCGATGCCAACGTTCAAGTGACCGCGGAATCCGGAACTCCGGCCGGGGCGGTTTCGCTCCTTGCCGGACCGAACGGGAACGTAAGCATCGCCCATCTTACGCTCTCTGGCGGCGTAGGCTCCGGCACGACCACTAATCTGCCGGGTGGAACTTATAACATAACGGCGCACTACGCGGGTGACGCCGGTATTGGCGCGAGCGACTCCAACCCCGTGCAAGTCACAGTAGGCAAAGAAGATAGTCAGACGCGGCTGGGCATCATTGCGTTTGGCCCCGGCGGCAGCCCGAATGCCACAACGATGGCCTACGGCTCTCCTTACGTGCTGGACGTGGATGTAGCAAACGCCGCTGGAACCGCATGCACGGTGGGCGCGGTTCCGGCATCGGCCTGCCCAACGGGGACTGTAAACCTGACGGACAACGGTGCGCCGCTCGACCTGGGGACTTACGCATTAAACAGCATCGGCCAGATTGAGGATCAGCCAATCCAACTCGCGCCGGGATCGCACAACCTGGCCGCAGCCTATTCGGGGGATAACAGCTTCAACGGAAGCACCTCGAGCCCCGATGCGGTCACGGTGACGCAGGCGGTAACCACCACGACACTCACCACCAGTTCGTCGAGCGTTCAAGCCGGCGGCAGCGTCACCTTGACGGCTATTGTCAACACCACAAGCAACGGTGCAGCGCCGTCCGGGACAGTACAATTTCTAAGCGGCTCAACACCAGTTAACGGAGCGGTTTCCTACTCGCCCACGCCCGGTCCGCTCATCGCCGCACAGCTCAAGGCGACTCTCTCCATCGCGCCACCGGCAACCACCACGATCACTGCCGTCTACCAGGGCGACGCCAATTATTCAGGATCAAGCTCGACGCCGCAGACCGTCACCGTTCTGCCCGGCTTCGATTTGGCGCTCGATCCTGCCACTCTCACCATTTCCGCCCCAGGGCAGGCTGGGAACATCTCCGTCAAGCTGGTTCCTGGCGGCGGGTTCACTGGAACGGTTACGTTTGGTTGCCAAATTCCCGCAGCGATGAAGGAAGCCAGTTGTAAGTTCACCCCGCCCGCTTTGACCGCCTCCGGTCAGACACAGCTTGCGATAGCGACCACGGCGCCGCACACCGCCGCCGCGCTTTTCGGTCCTTCAGGCTGGTTTTGGGGATGCGGCGCCGGCCTTCTCCTCTGCTTGCTCGTTTTGGGTATTTCGACCCCGTACCGCCGGTACAATCGCGTCGTTGTTGCTTGCTTGCTGATTCTGTTGCTTGCGGTGTTCGCCGGGTGTGGGGGTAATGCGGGGGGCGGCGTCGCCCCTAATCCGAACCCCGGAGGTACTGCCGCCCCCAGTGATCCGGGCACGCCGCCAGGAACCTACACCATTACGGTCACGGGGACGAGCGGCGCCATCCTGAAAAACAGCAACGTCCCGGTAACAGTGCAGTAGGCAAGCGCCCCGTGTTCACGCAATCCAGGGTTGCGCCGGTGTCATTGTGAGTTTCCCGAGCCATTCTGGCTCGCAGCGCCAATATAGCCTTCGCGCTCGAGGTGAAGGAAGATCTCATGGGCGGCCTCTTCGGGAGTTGCCTGCGCCGCGTCGATGACCACCGCAGCATCTTCGGGCGGCTCATAGGAATCTGCCGCGCGTGGAAGGCTGGATCGAACACCCACTCGCGCTTCGGCTCCCTGGCGGCTCCCGACTTCGGAAACGCCAGCAGGGAGAGAGACCAGCACAAACCCGCCCTTGGGCTCAATCATGCTTCTAACTTCCTTACGAATCGCAATTTCAGGAGCGGCCAAAGCGCAAATCGCGATACCCCCGTTCTTCGTAATCTCCGAGGCCACAAAGCCGGCGCGCCGGACGTTAACCTCTCGATTGTGTGATTCCGGTTCCGGGGATAGGTATTTGCGAATCGCGCCCTCATCCAGCAGTGTGACGGGCCGGCCGCCCATCTCCAGGAATTTTATTCGCAACACATTGGAAATGAGGGATTTGTCCGATCCGGCAGGTCCCGTCAAGAATATCGTGAAGCCCTGCCGATGCCGCGGCAAATAAGAGCGCTGAAGCTCGCGGGCAACTTCTGGAAAGGTAAACCACGACGGCAATTCCCTTCCCTCCGCCAAGCGGCGGCGGAGTTCTGTGCCGGAGATGTTGAGCGTTCGCGCCCCCTGTGGAACTTCATTTTCCGGAACGTAGGTATCCTGATCTTCGAGATACACCAGCATCTGGAATGGAACCATCGTGACGCCAAGCTCCTGCTGGTGCGACCGCAAAAGCGCCTGGGCGTCGTAAGGGCCGTAGAAAGGTTTGCCGTCCCGATCCTTTCCCGGACCCGCATGATCGCGCCCCACGATAAAATGCGTGCAACCGTGATTCTTGCGGATGATCGCGTGCCATAAAGCCTCGCGCGGCCCGCCCATCCGCATCGCCAGGGGCAGCAGCGACAGCCGGACGGTGTCCTTGGGATATTTCGGCAGCATCGCCTGGTAGCAGCGCAC
>DASUKV010000025.1:0-12228 GCA_036278555.1 Terriglobia bacterium | reverse complement strand
TTCCCACCGGCTGGTTCCCAGCCCGCGTCGCAGTCAGTCCTGACGGCGGCACGCTCTATGTGGCCAACGGCAAGGGCTTCGGCGCGGGGCCGAATGGCGGTCCGGATTTCCACGAAGGCCCGGAAGGAACCTACATCGGAGACATCACCAAAGGGACTGTCTCGATCATTAATCTTGCTTCGCTTACCCATCCCACGCCTATCGAAGGGGTTGAAGCGCCGCAGAGCTTACACGGCATTCACGGCGCCCGGCAGCTTCGCACGCAAACCGAGCAAGTGCTGCTGAACAATGGCTTCATTCCGCCCGCGCATCCGGCGCCCCGCAGCCCGGATTTTCCGATTCCTCCGCCCGGCACGCCCAGCCGCGACATCCAATATGTGGTCTTCATCATCAAGGAGAATCGCACTTTCGATCAGGTTTTCGGGCAGCTCAGGGAAGTGAACGGGCAGAAGGTCAGCGCGGATGCGAGCCTGACGCAATATGGGAACAACATCTGCGTCCAGAATAAAAAGCTGGGACTTTCCGTCGCCCACGCCGACGTGGCCCCCAATCACTATGCGCTGGCGCGGCGCTTCGGCATCAGCGACAACTTCTACGTAGATTCTGACGTGTCGGTGGACGGCCACCACTGGTTGGTAGGCAATTACCCGAACGATCTTTTTGAGGTAAGCTGGCCGGCGGCCTACGGGGGCCAGCTTGATTTCAGCCCTGATCCCAATGCGCCCGGCCGTCTTGAAATCGGATCGACGAGTCCGTGGCCTGAAGATTTTCTTGAAGCGGGTTCGCTCTGGGAACACCTGGCGCGCCATCACATCAGCTTTCGTAATTATGGCGAAAACCTGGAACTGCCGGGCTATGTCGAAGATTCTGAGATGGAACCGACCGGCGTGCGCGAGCCCACCAATGTCCCCATGCCGGAGCCGCTCTTCAAAAATACCTCGCGCATTTATCCGGACTTCAACACCAACATCTCCGATCAGTATCGCTACCAGCAGTTCATGAAGGAGTACAAAGACCTTTACGCGAGCGGCAAAAAACCGTTCCCCCAATTCATGTACATCTGGCTGCCGCAGGATCACACGGCGAAGCCCCGGCCCAGGCTGGACTATCACTACCGCGCCTCCTATGTGGCCGATAATGATCTCGCGCTGGGAAAGCTCATCCAGGTCTTCTCTCACAGCCCGTATTGGAAGCACATGGCGATCTTTGTAACCGAAGATGACGCGCAGGCCGGTACGGATCACGTGGACGCCCACCGCAGCATCCTGCTGGTGATCAGCCCTTACTCGCGGCGCGCGGTTTCACACGTGCATACCGACTTCATGAGCATGCTCAAAACCACGGACTTGATCTTTGGCCTTCCCTACCTGAACCAGTACGACGCCGCGGCCACAGACTTTTCGGACCGCTTCACCGCAACGCAGGACTTCACTCCTTACAATGCTCTGCCCTCTGACACGCGCATCTTTGATCCCACCAAGGTCAAGGAAAACGGCCTGGAGAACGCCGTCAATGCTGCCCCCTCGGCCCCTCTTGACGATCCAAACACCATCCGCCAAGTAATGAAACAAGATGACCAGCCGGGCGCGCCGGGCTGCCCACGGTAGCGCCAGCGTGGCGCTGGCAAAGGGATGGTAGCCACGGCACGAGTTTTGTGCCGTGGGCCTTTGGCAACACCGACGGCACAGAACGCGTGCCGTCGCTACCAGAATTCGATCATTCCAAGATTAGTCACGGCACGTGGCCGGTTCTTAATAAGTAGCGACCGGCGGCCGGACACCGCCGCAGAATCGGTTCAGGCAGAATCAGGCGAGGGAGTCGCCGGGGCGCGTGGCAGCAGCAGCCAGATGAGAACAATCGCCGCGAGCGCTGCCAGCAGCAGGCCGTTCCAGCGGTAGAAAAAATTAGGCTGGGAAAACAGGCCCAGGAGCGGCGCGGCGACGACGGAACAAAACGCGCTGGTCACATAGGCGAGCGGATTATCCCGGAAAAACAGCGCCAGAATCGCGACGGCGGCCACCAGAGGGATGAACCGCATCGCCCAACCCACAGCGTACTCGGCTTTCGAGTGCGCCCCCGCCGGGCCAAGCGCGATGAGAAGCAGGACGCAGCCTAGCCAGAACCACCAGGTTTTGCGCCTCCAGCCCAGGCACACACCGTAGATCGCAATACCCAGAATCGAGGCTCCCGCGATGCCATATACCAGGGCGCGGAAAAGGACGTCCAGCGCGGGGGAAATAGCGCTGAAACCCGCCAGCGACTCGCCGTAACCCATCGGAGCAACTTTGTGGAAGTGATTGGCGAATAAGGCCAGCAGTTTTTCAATACCGGCGGAAACGGCAATCCCCGCCATCACCGCGATCGCCGCGTCGCGTCGCCAGATTCGCCGCGCTGGAGCGCGCAGTACGTTCCATGCCTGCGGATAAAGACTGGTGACGAGAGCCACTGCCAGCCAGATCAATAAACCACCCAGGATCAACGCCGTCAGCAGGCTCACCGCGATCTGTAGCTCGAAATTGGAAAACGAGATGGACGTGTCGTAGAAGCGCGCCATCAAGGGAATCTGATCGAGTTCCATCAGCACAAGGATCACCGCGAGGACCACAGCCACTTTCAAGGCTGCCATCCAACGCATAGCGCCCCGCCGCACCTGCCGCACAAAGAGCCATACTGCTCCCGCGAGGAGGCAGGCGCCGAAGAGGATCCGAATGCCGAGAAGCGCGGAGTTCACCGGCAGGGTCGCCTCGCGCGTCCGCACCCAGTTTTCAGGGAGCTTGTAGCTGCGCCCGAAGTCCACCACCTGGTTGCCGGCGATCTCAACCTCCAGCCGGTAAAAGGCCCCGTCCACGTTGCGCGGATCGCCTGGTTTCGCTTGCCATATCAGGCTGTAATCCTCGCGCGCCTTCCGCTCCCGGACCTGAGAACTCTGAAGGACGAAATCCCCCGGTGAATAACCGTGCTCAACGAGCGCCCTTTCGCCGAGCGCCTGCGCTTGCTCCATCGTCAGCCGGGCGCCCGGAGCGGTTTCCTCGAGAAGGTGCCTGAGGCCGTAAACCTTTCCGCTGCTGGCATCCAACGCGATTTCGTATTGCTCGCGCTCGAGAGGACGGTAGAAACGCACGCTCCAAAGCAGCGGACGCCAGGCTTTGCGCAGCACGGCGCCGGTGTCGCGCACGGACATCCTCTCGAGGAAATAGCGCGTCGCGAGCGGGTCCGCGTTCACGCGCAACCAGGCGACGGTCCGATAGGCCGCCGGGTTCGCGTGGCGGGTTTGCAGGAAAGATTGCGCCGCCTGAACCGCCTGCTTGGGGTTGAGGTGAACCTTGACGCCCTCACCCAGGCGGTACACCTTCAGGGATGCCAAGACGATAAAGACTGCCGCCAGACAGAAGGCCGCGATCACCTTGCCCCGCGAGAGGCGCGTATAGCTGGTTTCGAGCTCAGGACCTTCGACGGCTTCGGGGTGCGGAGGCCGGGAAACGCCGGCGCTGGCGTTACTGATCTCAGATTCGCCCGCGAAACTGCCGGTCGCAAGATAAGCGGCGAGCGCTACAATCAGCGGGATCAGCATGATGCCGGCTGAGAGGCCGCTTGAAATCTTCAGGTAATCATTGGGCGAGCGCAGCAGCAGGAACGCGGTGTAGAGCGCGTCCACGGAATAGTGCCACATCAAGGTGGCAAGAATCCCGAAACGCAGCATAATGATTCCAACGATGATGCCGCCCACGCCCACCTCAACGCCCCGGATAAAAAACGGCTCGTTGGGATAGGCGGAATGCAGAAATCCCCAGTTGAAGGCCGCGAGCGCGATGGCTGCCGGCCACAAGCCCGTCACTTTTTTCAAAAATGGAATGGCGAAGGCGCGGAACTGCATTTCCTCAAGGACGGCTGGGAAGAACCCGGCAAAGAGCACGGCCACCCAGGGCAGACTTGTATTCAACTCATTGGAAAACGGAATATCCGAAGGCGCCCATGCGCCGAAGTGATTGGCGGCAAGGTAGAAGACCGTCTGATAAGCGAAGAAGAAAAACGTCAGCGTAATCCCGACGATGTTGGCCATCAGGAAGGAGCGCGTCCTCAGCCCGTGCCACGTGAAGTACTTGCGAAAGGAGAGAAATCCGGGAAAGCTCTCGCGATAAACCGGCTCGGAAGAAGCCACCACCAAAAAGATGAGCACCCCCAGGCCCAGAGCGCCCAAGAGTCCCTCGAGAGTGTAACTGGTGAGGAAACTCGAATAAGAATCCGTGGTGCGGTAGGAAAATTTCGCCAGCGGAAACGAATTCAGGTGGCTCAGAAAGGCCAGGGCCGCGGCGACCACGCCGAATCCCAGCGCCACACGCAGAGGGACATCGCCGTCGCGAAACCGCCTGATCAGGATGACCAGCATGGCGATGCTGAGCAGCACCCAGAAGACCTGGTCCACCTCTTGCGCCGCGTTATTGCGCGAGCGAAGCTTTTCATAGCCGCGAAGCCAGCCCTCCGGCACTTTTACAAAATCGTGGTAGCCGGCGACCTGATCGCCGTCTACGTCCACCGCCGTGCGCAGGCTGCCATCGCCCAGATCGACGCCCTTCTGCTTCCAGGTAAACGTGTAGTCTGTCCGCGCCGGCCGTTTCAGTTGCTGCGCGTCCACAAACTCCAGGCCGTTCAAGTCGCGCTTCATGACCTGGCTCAGGAAATTTTCCGCGAGCGTTCGCGCGGCATCCTGGCCTAGGCTCGCGCCGGGCGCGTCTTCGGGAATCTCGTGATCGAAGTCCACCACCTGGCCCGAGGGCGTAACCTGCGCGCTGAACTCTTCCTTCTGGAATGGCTTGAACCAGCGGTGCGACCAGCGCCATAGGTGCACCGGGCCGCGCGTCAAACGGTTCATGCGCTCGAGCCCTTGCGTGCGCTCAAGGAAAAGCTTCGCGGTGTCGTTGTAATTGAAAACCGCAGCGTGCTGATAGCCTGCCAGGTGGAATCCCCGCTGCGCCAGGAACTGCCGGGCAATCTGCCCGGAGCCGCCGCGGTTCACTCGGAACTGGATCGCCGCCTCAGGGAAGGCGCGCGAAAAATACTTGAGGCCGATCAGCAGGGAAACGGCCGCGACAGCGACTGAAATCGCGATGACACGATACTGTTTCGAAGTCAATTTGACCGGCACGTTCACCTCACCGCAGCCGCTTAGCCATTACCCAGGCGGCTGCGCCGTTGGCGTAATAATCCTCGACTCGTCCTAATTGGAGATATCCGCGCTTTTTGTAAAAAGCCTGCGCCGGATGATTATCTTCCGCCGTTTCCAGGGAAACAAGAGTTAAACCGAGGGCACGCCCCCACTCCTCCGCCGCGTCCATCAGTGCGGCCCCGATCCCGCGGCGCCGCCAATTTTCCGCGACGTCAATCGTGATCACGTGCATTGTCCCGTCGCGCATTTTCTGCCCGATCAGGAATCCGGCGATTTCACGGTCCTCCTCCGCCACCCAGGCCTTGGAATTCCGGTGGGAAATGAACGCCTTCAGTTCTTCGGCCGAGTAGGAGACGCCGGGCGGGAAGCAGCCCTGGTCAATGCGATGGAGGGTTTCAAGGTCCGCCGGCTGAAAGTCGCGGAGCAGCATAGGAGGATTGTTGCGACCGTGTCGCCCTCTCCCTCCCGGGAAAGCGCGGCGAGCCGCCGGTTCTGTCATTCTGAGCGGCAGCGAAGAATCCCTGCATTTCGCTCTCGGGTTAAAACCGTGAGCGGCCGAATGATGCTCGATCTATTTTCGTTTCAGCAACTTAGAAAGGAAAGACCCGGATTCTGGCGGTTGCTTCTTGACGGGCAAGCCGGAAAGCAAAGCCTCGATTTCCGTTGCAGGACGGCGTTCCGCAGCGCCCCTCCAGAATGAAATCTCAAGCAGCGCCGTCCAGGCTTCGAGACAATGCAGGCACTCGGATAAGTGCCGTTCGGCGGGCTCCTTCTCCTGCCAACCCACCTGCCCGTCCTGGATGCGAATGAACTGGCGTAGAGGCGGGCACGTTTCCGTCCTCGACGCCCGCAGCTCTTGGGTGAGCCGGAGCCAGGCGGCGGGCTGTAAGTTCCTGTCATGCTGTTTTCCTAGAGCTGCGTGATATTCCGCATCGAGCCCTTCGAGGCTCTTCTGGGCTACAGCGGGAGTGATCCTGAAGATCTTCTCAAGGGTGCCATCCGAGTATCCCGCCAGTTTTAGAAATAAGACTTGCTGATGAAGAAGCGGCAAGCTTTTCACCAGCGCCGCGAGCCTTCCCGCTGTAAGCTCCGGCAAAGCGGATGACTGGACATTGGCGGACTCCGGTGTCCCTTTGTCCAGGAAAAAAGCGCGAAGGCTGGCCAGGAACTCCCGTTCCGATTGGCTCTCAAAGGTCCGCAGAAGTCTGAAATCATCGTTCGATAACTCGCGCAACGCTTGCTGCCAGAGCGCAAAAGGCTCGGGGCCGTCCGGCATATAAATCTGCGCGAGTTTGAAAACTAGGGGAGTGTAATCGGAGAGAAAGGCACGCCAGGCTTCCGCATCTGCTTCCTGGCAACCCTGGAGGATCTTATGAAATGTGAGCAAGATTATCCTTCCCGGGCCGGCTTGGAGGCCGCGAGGCGCTACCGGTGCTCTGCCGCTTCGATGCTTTGCCGGAGATCGTTCACGATCTTGTCTGCCGTCTTGTTCACCGCGACTGAAAGCGCCGGCGGGTGATAAGGCTCATGAATGACGTCCTGCCAGATCGCCTTACCATCCTTCCCCGTCAGGAAAACCTCTGAGTGGACATCTTTAAGGTGGAGGGAATCAAAACACGTACCCTGCAACACAGCATCCGCCGCATTGCGGTTCTCAGCGACGCGAAAAGGGCCTTCTTTCCCCAAGTTGTTGATAAGCTTGAGGCTAAGCTTGTTATCTATCATCCCGACGTAAACCGTTCTCACCGCGCGAAGCTTTCGGGCGTCCATGATCGTCGCCGTGAGCGGCCCCCGCAGCGAGGGAGCTTGGCCCAGCGTGGGCCGCTTCTGCGCCGGCTCTCTGCCGAGCGTCGGCCGTTGCTCCTGTTGTTGCTGATTTTGTGGTGGAGCGCTTTGCTGGCCGCAGGCCATCACTCCTGAAAAAACAAGCGTGGCGCTCAGCAATAAGCTTAGCCGTTTCATCGCGGTCCTCCGCGACAGTGAGATGAGGCTATTTTATCAAAGTTCGGCCGCAGGAGATTTGCCCGGGCCTTCGAGATTTTGCCATCCGTTATTCAATCATCGCCCCGCCTGACCAAACGTGCCGGCTGAGCGTCCTCTGCATCCTCTCGTCATCCTTCATCCGCTGGAGCTCATCCTTTTGCCGCACCTTCAGATCGCGCATCTGGCGCTGATATTGATGCTTCACTGCCAGGCGCTCGGCGCGGGGAATATGCCGGCCGCGAAACGATTTCTTCCAGATCTTTTCCGTATTCTTGAGGCGCTGGCGCTCGAGCTTTTGCTGCCGCTTTACCTGCTTCACCGCGGAAAATTGCCTTGGGGCGGCCGTGAGCAGTCCGGCGCCCATGACGATTGCAACCATTAAGGCGATCAGAAGTGGTTTTCTCACGCACCGTCCGCTACTATCGACTTCAGGTGGATCAACTTATTCTATACTGAATCAGCCGATATCCAAACGGGAATGCGGAAGGGCGCTGAACGCAGGGCAGGGCGGGTAATCATTTCACGGAATAGAAGATTGTTCCCCGGCGCTGCACACATTTCACATGGCAAGCTTCACCGTACCAGCAGGTTACAATGGGAAGCGGTCTGGTCACTGACGTGCTTTGAGTCCGTCAGATCTTTCTCTGTCAGAGTTCGAAGTGGTTGTTCCAAGTTCACGCAGTGCAATCCGGCCGCGACCAGGGCCAGTGCGCTCAGGTGCGGTACGCGGCATTCACCTTCGCGCCTTGCTTCGTACGGGTGCGCTTAGCGGGCGCGGTAGTCGCTGGCAGCGGCTGCTAAGGATTTTTGCCGTACTGGGTGTTGCCTCCACAATCGGCGCGTGCGGCGGCGGAGGCGGGATGCTTACCGGCAATGTTTCTGGATCGCGCTCAAGCAGCCGGGTATCCCAGATCAGCGTCTCTCCGTTGAGTATCGCTTTCGGAAGGGTCAAGGCCGGAACCGCGAGCGCTAAGACCATCACCCTGAACAACTCGGGCGCGGCGGACGTAACCGTTTCTAGCGCGGGCGTAACCGGAAAAGGGTTTAGCGTTCAAGGACTTGCTATGCCTTTGACGCTGGCTGCCGGGCAAAGCGCGAGCCTTACGGTGACGTTTGCCCCTGAAGCGGCGGGCGACGTGGCGGGCAGCGTCTCGGTGGCCAGCACGGCCGCCAATTCACCCGCCGCTGTGGCCGTTTCCGGGACGGGCGAGGTCGAGTCGCTTTCCGCCAATCCCTCGGGTCTAAGCTTTGGCAGCGTCGGCTTGGGCGGCAATAGCGCGTTGCCGGTCGTCCTGTCAAACACCGGCAACACCAGCATCACGATTTCTCAAGTCGCCGCCACGGGCGCCGGATTCAGCGTCAGCGGACCGGCCCTGCCTCTCACCTTAGCCGCCGGCCAGAACACCAGTTTCAGCGTCACCTTCGCTCCTACCTCCACGGGCAGCAGCACGGGCAACCTTTCGGTGGTCAGCGACGCCTCGAATTCTCCCGCCGCTGTTTCACTTTCCGCTACAGGCGCCGGCCGGCACTCAGTGACGTTAAGCTGGGCGCCGAGCGCCTCTAGCGGCATCAAAGGTTACAACATCTACAGGGGTATCATCTCGGGCGGACCGTACTCCCGGCTCGATTCGTCTCCGGTGACGGTTACAAATTACACGGACTCGACCGTCGAGGCCGGCGAGACGTACTACTATGTCATGACGGCCCTGGACGCCGACGGCGATGAAAGCGCTCACTCAAACCAAGCCTCGGCCGTTGTGCCTCTCCCCTGATCATTCAGCGCAATCCCCCGGTTCCGTCCTTTGAAATCCCAACCCCAACATAGTTGTTAATCGGCTACTTGGTTGGCAACTTCCGATCTGAAGCGGCTATAGCCATGTAACGATGGGGGAGAGACCGCCGAGTGGACCATCCAGCGATTTCATAGCCCGCGACAGCACCTAAATCGAACGCCACGAATCCAAGAGAGGACTGGCAGAGCAGAGGAGAAAACATGGGAGAGCTGACAAAACGCAGCTTGTTAGTGGCAGGCGCGCTAATTTGCTCGCTGGTATGCGCGACCGCAGTTTTTGGGCAAAACAGATTTCACACGGTTTCGTCGGGCGCATGGAGCGACCAAAGTATCTGGTTCTGCTTTACGTGCGTCAACGGTCCTTATATCCCCAATGGTTCGACGGGCCGTGCCACCGTCTTCAATGCCAATGCCGTAAACCTGGACATTAGCGTTACGGTCCAAAACCTCACAATTAATCCCGGCGGGAGCTTAAGCGCGTCAGGCACATCTCTGACCGCCGGACCCGATCCCCAATCGTCCGCCGCGGTTTTTGACGCCGGTTCGATCTCGCTTTCGAATGGCGCGTCCATCAATGATGCTTCGGGATTTGTGATGCCCAACAATGCCACGAACAGCGTTAGCCTGGTCGTCAGAAGCGGGAGTAAACTTTCAGACACTTTCGCCGCAATAGGATTCCCCGCTACAGGTCATTCCGTCCGGGTGCTGGTTACAGGCCAAGGATCGCAATGGAACACCCAGGGAGCGCTCTATGCAGGAGGAACACTAGTCGTTCGGGCGGGTGGCCTGGTAACGAGCCATGGCGGGGATATCGGTTCGGGCGCAGGTGGCGAGGGCCTAGTGATCATCACCGGCTCCGGCTCCAAGTGGAATAACTCCGGATTTCTGAACATCGGCGATGGCGGGGATGGCAGGCTGGTGGTTCAAAATGGCGGTGCGGTAACGAGCGGCGTCACTATCATTACGACGAAGCCGTTCGCGCCGGGCTTTTCCGCAGTGGTGGATGGTATGAATTCCGCCTGGACGGTTAACGGTGCGCTGAAGGTCGGGCAGGGTGACAGCGCCAGCTTAACGATTCTGCACCACGGCGCCGTGACCGCGAGTGGTCCGCTCAGGGTGGGAGGCGGTTCAGCGGCCAACCAGGCAAATGGCGTCGGCGGCGTCACCGTTGAGACGGCTGGCTCTCTCTCGAGCAACGGCGGGACAATTGATAACGCCGCGTCGGCTTCCATCACCAGCACGGTCGTTGTAAACGGGATCGGGTCCAAATGGACCAATAGCGGCGAGTTGACTGTGGGCAATGCTGGCGTTGGGAGCATGACGGTTTACGATGAAGGCGTGGTCAGCACTCACTCCGCGACCTTAGGCGAGCAATCCGGATCGATAGGCACGGTCGTTATCAACAACGGCGAAACCAAGTGGATCAACAATGGCGATCTCACGGTTGGCGAGAACGGCCTGGGCATATTGACGATTGCACATGGCTCGCGAGTTAGCAGTGACACCGGCACAATCAGCGCCCAGAGCACATCGCTGGGCTCAACCGTAACAGTAATAGGGAACGGCGCTTTGTGGGATATTGGCTCTGATTTGACAGTGGGCAAGGCGGGCAGCGGGAATCTGAACGTTGAGGAGAGCGGGGTTGTGATTAATGCGGCAAACTCGCAAACTTCGCAAGCCATCCTTGGCGATGAGGCAGGTTCCGATGCAATCGTCACCGTTAGCGGCACAAACTCGAGATGGACAGACGGGGGCGATCTGACGGTTGGGAACTCAGGAGTCGGCTCGCTCACGATCTCTGCGGGCGGCTCGGTTACTGATGTCGCGGGGGATATCGGTTCGCAATTGGATTCATTGGGGCGTGTCTTCGTGGGGGGAAGCGACCGCCACGGCACAGGCGCCTTGTGGAACAACACTGCCGGGCTCACTGTCGGCGATCAGGGCGACGGCACCCTGACAATTCAGTACAAAGCTCAGGTGGAAAGCGCAGACGGGACGGTGGGCGGCGAAGCGACGGGCAGTGGCCAGGTCACCATCAACTCTGCGCAATGGAATATTCACGGCGATTTGACCGTGGGCGATAAGGGCAAGGGGATGCTCGGAATTCTGCAGGGCGGGAAAGCGACGGACGCGGCGGGTGATGTGGGCAGTGAACTTAACTCCCAGGGCACAGTCACCGTTGCGGGTCTCTGGCAGAACTCGGCGGATTTGACCATCGGCGATAGCGGTTCCGGTACGATGACCGTGAACGGCTCCGGGTCCGTGACAAATACGGATGGCGATATTGCCGCCAATCTGGGATCGACCGGCAGAGTAGCGGTTCAAGGGAATGGTTCCACGAGTTCCATCCCAACGTGGTACAACAACGGATCGCTCAAAGTAGGCGATGGCGGCACGGGCGAATTGGACGTGCTCGACGGCGGTCAGGTTTACAGCGAATCGGGAGCCGTTGGCGGAGCGCAAGGCTCGCAGGGAACGGTGAAGGTGGACGGCGCGGGCTCCCAGTGGACGGCGAACAACGCTCCGGGCGGTAGCGGAAAAATCGAAATTGGAACGGACGCGGGAACCGGGAAGCTCGCCGTCAGCAACGGCGGGACCGTGAAGGCGAACGAAATCGAAGTGGGCGCGAATGGAACGCTCGATGGCGTGAACGGCACGCTGATCAGCAACATTACCGTGGATTCGGGCGGCACGGTGAGTCCGGGCGATCCAGGGCCGATGAAGATCACCGGAAATTTCGATCTCTCGAGCGGCTCAACCTTGACGCTCGAAGTCGCCAGCGCGACGGACTACGACTCGCTCAATATCACCGGCAATGGGACTTTCGACGGAACTATCGATCTGGACTTCCTCAACGGGTTCGCGCCTTCCGCGGGTGACGATTTCGATTTCATCACTGCCAGCGGCGCATTCGCGTGGAATCCTTCATCCATCAACTTCATGGGGTTGACGCCGGGCACCTATACAACGGACCTCGCTGGCGGCTTCGGCCTGACCGCAACCAGCAATTGGAGCAACGGCGGCGGAGGTCCGAGTAATGGCGGTGGTAGTGGCTCGCCAACCCCCGAGCCCGCCAGCGCCCTGCTGCTCGGCACGGGATTACTCGCTCTCGCGGCTCTCGCGAGGAGGGAACTTTCATCCCGAGCCGGGTAGCGCGGAGTTGTTTTTTAACTCCGCGGCTTTTGATTGCCGGGCGCGGACAAGCCGCAGAGTTACAAAACAACTCTGATGACATAAGGTCGTCGGTTCCTGAACTTCAGAGTTAGATTGGTGGGGCAAGACAAACCAA
>DASUKV010000024.1:0-18351 GCA_036278555.1 Terriglobia bacterium | reverse complement strand
ATTCTCGACCCGGAGAGCAAGGTTTCGAAGCTCCGGGCGCAGTCGCGCAAGTACGGGCTGCTCGAGGAATTGAACACGCGCCCGAGAACGACTTACCTGGCCAAGATATGGAACCCTAACCCCGAGATGAAGGAGTCGTAGATGGATCCTAGAGATCCAGTCACTGAGGAAGAAAAGCCAGCGTTTGTAGAACCTGGCAGCGCGTGGATCGCTCCGGGCCATAGCTACGCCTCGGTTACAAGACAAATCTCCGCGCCGGTTCTGGGGAAAACGAGCAAGGGATGGATGATCGGGTTTGCGATTGCCATCATCCTGTTCCTGATGCTGAATTACGGGCTGACGTATCTTTTCGCGGTTGGCGTTGGCGAATTTGGCATCAACATCCCGGTGGCCTGGGCGTTCGCTATCACGAGTTTCGTCTGGTGGATCGGAATTGGCCACGCCGGCACGCTGATCTCGGCGTTCTTGCTTTTGATGCATCAGAAATGGCGAACTTCGGTCAACCGCTTCGCGGAAGCGATGACGATTTTCGCCGTGATGTGCGCGGGAATGTTTCCCTTCGTGCACATGGGCCGGCCTTGGCTCTTCTACTGGCTGTTCCCGTATCCTGACACGATGGGGGTGTGGCCGCAGTTCCGCAGCCCGCTCGTCTGGGACGTGTTCGCGGTTTCGACTTACTTCACGGTCTCGCTGCTGTTCTGGTACGTCGGGCTGATTCCGGACCTGGCGACGCTGCGCGATAAGGCGAAGAGCAAAGCGCCCAAGTGGATTTACGGCTTCTTCTCGGCGGGCTGGCGCGGCTCGGCCAAGCACTGGAAGAATCACGAATGGGCGTCGCTGCTATTGGCGGGCATTGCCACGCCGCTGGTGGTTTCGGTTCACACCGTTGTGAGCTTTGACTTTACGATTGCCATCGTTCCGGGGTGGCATAGCACCATCTTTCCGCCCTACTTCGTCGCGGGCGCCATTTATTCGGGCTTCGCGATGGTGATTATGCTGGCCATCCCGCTGCGCAAGTGGTACCACCTGGAAGACTTCATCACCATCCGCCACCTGAATAATTGCGGCAAGCTGCTGCTCGCAACCGGCATGATCGTGGCTTACAGCTACGTAATGGAAACGTTTTTCGCGTTCTACAGCGCCGACAAGTTCGAGCGCTACATGATGATGAACCGCATGTTCGGCCCTTACAAAATTGTTTACTGGATCCTGATCGCCTGCAACATCGCGATTCCGATGAGCTTCCTGTGGTCCTATAAGGTTCGGACCAATACCGTTTCGCTGTTCCTGGTGGCGACGGTGGCGCAGATCGGGATGTGGCTTGAAAGGTTCATTATCATTGTTGAAAGCTTGCATAGGGACTTCCTGCCCTCCTCGTGGGGCATGTTCTACCCAACACCGACCGATTGGGAGATACTCTTCGGTTCTCTCGGACTGTTTTTCGTCTTGTTCTATCTGTTCGCGCGGTTCCTGCCCTCGATCTCGATTTTTGAGATGCGCCATCTGGTGCATACGACGGCGGAAGAGGCGGGAGTGATTGAGGCGGCTGCGGAATGAGAAGTTGTTTTCCGGGTGAGAGTCTTGATGGGACGGCTCGCGGCGGCCCGTGTCAGGGATAAATCCTATGGCAAAACATCCTGTTTACGGCGTGATGGCGGAATTCGATAACTCGAAGGACCTGCTGGATGCCGCGCACGGAACGCGCGATGCGGGCTATCGCGACGTGGACGCCTTCTCGCCGTTCCCCGTCGAGGGCCTCTCGGAAGCGGTGGGGTACCCGCACAGCCGCATTCCGGTGATCGTCTTCATCGGCGGCCTGATCGGGTGTTGTGGCGGGTTTTTCCTCCAGTATTATCCGAACGTCATGGGCTACGCGCTGGATATCGGAGGCAAGCCGTTTGATAGCTGGCCGGCCTTTATTCCCATCACTTTTGAGTTGACGATTCTGTGCGCGGCGATCGCTTGCTTCTTCGGGCTGTTTATTGTGAACCGGATGCCGATGCCCTATCATCCCGTGTTTAACGTGCCGCGTTTCAGCCAGGCAAGCCAGGATCGGTTCTTTTTGTGCATCCGCTCGAGGGACCCGCGGTTCAATGTGGAGGAAACGGCGCGGTTCCTGAGGGATTTTAATCCCACGGAAGTGAATATTGTTCCCGTTTGACGCTCATAAAAGGGATGAGAAACCAGCGATGAAACGCCAGCAAAAAACGAAGGGCAAGTGGCTGCGGAATTTTGAGGCTCTTCGATCCCGTTTCCGGGGGCGGAGCCGGTCGAGCCTCTCGAGGCCGGTTTTCTCCTGGACGCTCCTTTGCCTTGGCGTTTTCTGTCTGCTGTTTGTGGAAGGCTGCCGCCTGGATATGCACATTGAGCCGCGATACAACCCGCTTTCGCCCAGCTCGGAATTTTCCGACGGGCGCTCGGAGCGGCCCAGAGTCTTGGGCACGGTCGCGCGCGGCCACCTGAGGACCGATGAGCTGCTTTATACGGGGCGGATCAATGGGAAGCTCGCGAACGTGTTTCCGTTTCCCATCACCAAGGCGGATCTCACGCGCGGCCAGCAGCGCTTCGATATTTATTGCACGCCGTGCCACGATTACACGGGCAGCGGCCATGGCATGATCGTGCGCCGCGGTTTTCCCAATCCGCCCGATTACACGAGCACGAAGCTGATGAACGATCCGGTGGGCCATTTCTTCGACGTCATGACCAATGGCTACGGCGCCATGTTCAGCTACGCGGATCGTGTCTCGGTGAAGGACCGCTGGCGCATTGCGGCCTACATTCGCGCGCTGCAGCTTGCCCGCCATGCGACGGTGAATGACGTTCCGGCCAGCGACCGGCTGCAGCTTCTGATGGACAAGGGACAATGAACTCTGATCAATCCTACATGCTCGGGCCCACCGGGTTTCAGCGTAATGCGCTGATCGTGGGCGTGGTTTGCCTGGCCATCTGCATCATCGAGTTGGTGTTTCATCCCGCACAGTTTTTCCGGTCTTACTTGTTTGGCGAGGTCTTCTGGCTGGGTATCGGCCTGAGTTGCATGGGGATTCTGATGCTCCACCATCTGGTCAGCGGCTGGTGGGGGTTTTCCATCCGCCGGCCCCTTGAAGCGGCGGCGAAAACGCTGGCTTGGATGGCGATCTTTTTCATCCCTATTCTCGTGGGGATGCATTACCTCTATATCTGGTCGCGCCCCGGCGCCGCGGCGGCGGACTCGGTGATCCAGCAGAAGGCCTTTTACCTGAACACGCCCTTTTTCCTGGGGCGGCAGGCGATTTACTGGGCAATCTGGATCACGCTAGCGGTGCTGCTGAACCGCCTGTCGACGAAGCAGGATG
The DNA here is from genome assembly GCA_036278555.1 of Terriglobia bacterium. Taxonomy (GTDB): domain Bacteria; phylum Acidobacteriota; class Terriglobia; order UBA7540; family UBA7540; genus RH2-MAG17b. Next base: position 15,013 of record DASUKV010000024.1, on the reverse strand, counting down.
ACACCGCGGATCCGGACCTGCAGCGGCGGATGCGCAACATCAGCGGTCCGGGGATCGCCCTGTTTGGGTTCACGGTGACGTTTGCGGGCTTTGATTGGGTGATGTCGCTTGAGCCGCACTTCTTCTCGACGATCTACGGAATGATGTTCGTCATCACGGAAGCCGTGGGCGGGATGGCGTTCATCACGTTGGTGGCGTACTTCCTGTCGAAAGATAAAATGATGTCGGAGATTATCCGGCCCGCGCGCTTCCACGATTTCGGAAACCTGCTGCTGGTTTTCACGCTGCTGTGGGCTTATCTTTCCTTCGACCAGTTTCTGATCATCTGGGCCGGGAACGTGCAAAACGAGATTCCCTGGTACGTCACCCGTATTGGCAAGGAGTGGGCGGGCATCGCGCTGGCGCTTGTGATCTTCCACTTTGCCGTGCCGTTTCTGCTTCTTCTCAATCGCTTTGTGACATTTCAGAAGCAGTACCTGGCCGGCGTGGCGGGCCTGCTCTTTATCATGAGCATTGTGGACCTTTTCTGGCTGATGATTCCGGCGTTCAGCCCGGGCGGGCCGCAGTTCCACTGGTCAGACTGGCTGGCGCTCATCGGGTTGGGCGGGATTTTCCTGACGATCTTTGTCGCGCAACTGAGAAAGAAGCCCCTGGTTCCGCTGCACGATCCGACCTTTGCCGTAGGAGCGCTGCAAAATGAGTGAGACGAGACCTGGCGTTGAAACTCCTCCACCGCCGATTCATCGCCATGAACCGCGCGACGCCAACGTCCGCAACCTCGCTTTTTTGGGGCTGGGGCTGCTGGGACTGATCGTCTTCGGCTTCATCGTCACCGAAATAGCGTTCCACTATTATGTGGGCCACGGGCCCGCGAAGGAGCCGAGTACGCTCTTCACCCGGCAGCAGATGCCGCCTCCACCGCTCTTGCAGGAGCATTCGGGCCTGGAGTTGCAGCAGTATTTGAAGCAGGAAGATCAGAAAATGGACAGCTACGGCTGGGTTGACCGCAAGGCCGGTGTGGTGAGGATTCCGATCAGCCGGGCGATGGACCTGCTGCTTGAGAAGGGCTTGCCTGTGCGGCCGGCGGGCCAGGTGACACGCGCGGTCTCGCAGCCGCACATGACGCCGCGCGGTGATTTTGCGCCCCCGCCGTCGGGAGTTCCGGGACCGCAAAACCAATGAAAGACGAAAATGAACGAGAAAGACACAATTCGGAAATCCTCTAACGGACGGGGTCGTAAGGCTCAAGCCGCTTGGAAGGACGGTTTTCGCGCCGCATGGTTCCTGCCGGTCGCGGCGCTTCTGCTCACCGGCCTTGCCGGGTTTGGCGCCGCCGGGAGTGGTGAATCCACGCTCTCGACGCTGAAGTCCCTTTCCGCTGTGACGCCGAAAGGCGAATGCAAGATGGCGCCGGACACCGCGAAGGGCGGGCTGGCCAATGCGAAACAGGTGCCTCCGCAACTCCGCGGGATCGGGATTGATCAGCGCCTCAACGCGCAAATCCCCTTGAACCTGGTGTTCCGCGATGCCAGCGGGAAAACGGTGCATCTGAGCGATTTCTTTGGCAAGAAGCCGGTGGTTCTCTCGCTGGTCTATTTCAACTGCCCGATGCTCTGCACGATGGAGGAAAACGGGCTGCTCCAGGCGCTGAAGCTCTTGAAATTTACGGCCGGCAAGGAGTTCAACGTGCTGACGGTCAGCTTTGACCCGCACGACACGCCGGAGATGGCTGCCAATAAGAGGCGCATTTATCTAAGCCTTTATGGGCGGCGCGCCGCGGCGACGGGCTGGCATTTCCTGACCGGAGATGAGACTTCAATCCGGGCGCTCACCGACGCCGTCGGCTTCCACTACAAATATAATCCCGTAACGCACCTGTTTTCCCATGCGGTCGCGGTGATGGTGCTGACGCCCCAAGGGAAGCTTTCGAAATATTTCTACGGCATCCAGTACCCCTCCGAATACTTGCGGTTAGGCTTGGTTCAAGCCTCCAACGGACAGATTGGAACGCCCGCCGACGCGCTGATCTTATATTGCTGCCAGTATGATCCCGCCACCGGCAAATACGGCCTGGTGATCAACCGCGCGCTGATGATCGGCGGGGTGATTACGGTCCTCTGCCTGGGTATCTTGATTCTGGCGATGTCTCGCGGCGGGCGGCGGCGCCATCCGCCAGCGCCGGAGCAGGTTGCCGAAGAGACTTTAGCTGGCCGGGGCACCCATGTTTAGACCAGCGCGCAAATCAAACGACCGAGGCGAAACGCCGCGAGCGCGCCGGGTCCGGCGGCTTTGCCCTAATTCGAGGTGTTCAGAATAATGCTGTGCTTCGTGCCATTACTGCCGAGAGAAGCCTCCACCATGGCGCCTGCCGTGGACCACTTGTTGTACTTTGAGATTGCGATTTCTGTCGTCCTCGCCGCGCTGATCTTCATCCTGCTCTTCGTCTTCGCGATCAAGTACCGGCGGCGGTACGATGACGAGGTCCCGGTGCAGATTCCGGGCAACCTGCCGCTCGAAATTACCTGGACCGTCATACCGATTCTGATTGTCATCGTGATGTTCATCTGGGGGGTCAAGCTGTTTGTGGCCATGGCGAAACCTCCCGCGGCATCGGTTCACGTTTACGTGGTCGCCAAGCAGTGGATGTGGAAAATCCAGCACCCCGAAGGTCCCAGGGAAATCGACGAGTTGCATATTCCGGTGGGAGTTCCGGTGGAACTCATCATGACTTCCCAAGATGTGATTCATGATTTTTCCGTACCGGCGTTCCGCGTGAAAATGGATGTTCTGCCCAACCGCTATACGACGCTTTGGTTCACCGCAACCAGCGTGGGGCGGTATCACCTTTATTGCGATCAGTATTGCGGCACGTTCCACTCCCATATGAGGGGCTACGTGGACGTTATGAGCCAGAGGGCTTACGAACGGTGGCTGAGCGGCGGGATGCAACACGCGGAGTCGATGGAGGCGGCCGGCGCCAAGCTCTATGAGAGCTACGGCTGCATCACGTGCCACGGCACGGGCAAGGGTCCGCCCTATGTGGGGCTTTACGGATCGCGGGTGACGCTCGACAATGGCCAGACGGTGATCGCGGACGACGCTTACATCCGCCAGTCGATCCTGGACCCCTCGTCGCAAATCGTCGCCGGATATAAGCCTCTGATGCCGACGTTCCAGGGCCAGATCTCCGAAGACCAGATTCTCGAAATCATCGCTTACATCAAGTCCCTGGCCACCACGCCCGGCGCTCAGGGCACGCAAGCCGCAAAGGAGACGAAGTAATGGGCACCGCAAGCACGACCGCCCTTCAGCCACCCGTTGGAGAGCACCGCATCCATTATCTGAACGCCAAGTATGGTATCAAGTCCTGGCTGCTGACGACGGACCATAAGCGGATTGCGTGGCTTTACCTGGCGGCGACCTCTTTCTTTTTCCTGGTGGGTGGAATCGCGGCCACGCTGATGCGGCTGAACCTGATTGAGCCGCAGGGCGCGATTGTGCAGCCGGAAACCTACGATAAGCTCTTCACGATTCACGGCACCATCATGATTTTCTTCTTCCTGGCGCCGGTGATACCGACCGTGCTCGGAAATTTCCTGATTCCTCTCATGGTCGGCGCGCGGGATGTTGCCTTCCCGCGCCTGAATCTGCTGAGCTGGTATATCTTCATGCTGGCCGGAACCATTTTCCTTTACTGCGTCATTTCCGGCGGCGTCGATACGGGATGGACTTTTTATACCCCGCTTAGCACGACGTATGTGAATACCCACGTCTTCTCCGCGGCCCTGGCTGTATTTATATCCGGATTTTCCACGATTTTGACGGGCCTGAACTTTATTGTGACTGTCCATAAGATGCGCGCTCCGGGGCTGACCTGGTTCCGACTGCCGCTGTTTATCTGGTCCCTTTATGCGACGAGCGTTATTTTCGTCCTGGCGATGCCGGTGATCGCCATCACGATGGTGCTGCTGATGCTCGAGAGGCTTTTCCATATTGGCATCTTCGATCCGGCGTTGGGCGGCGATCCGGTCCTCTTCCAGCATCTCTTCTGGTTCTTCGGCCATCCCGAAGTTTACATCCTGATTCTGCCTGCGATGGGTGTGATCAGCGAGCTCGTGGCGGCGTTCACACGGCGAAGGGTCTTTGGCTACGGCTTCGTGGCGTTCTCGAGTTTCGGCATCGCTATCGTGTCCTTTTTGGTCTGGGGGCACCACATGTTCGTCTCGGGCCAGTCGGTTTATGCCGGAGTTTTCTTTTCGGCGATGACCATGGCCGTCGCGATTCCTTCCGGGATCAAGGTGTTTAGCTGGACGGCCACGCTCTATAAAGGCTCCGTCTCATTCGATGCGCCCATGCTCTATGCTTTGGGATTCCTCGGACTGTTTACGGTGGGCGGGCTCACGGGACTTTTCCTTGCCAGCATGGGTCTTGATGTGTTTGTTCATGACACGTACTTCGTGATCGCGCACTTCCATTTCATTATGGTGGGCGGCGCGATTATGGGCTATATGGGCGGGCTGCATTATTGGTGGCCTAAAATGACCGGCAAAATGTATCCGGATTATTGGGCTAGGCTGGCGGCTCTCATCATCTTTCTAGGCTTCAACTTAACATTCGGGCCGCAATTCATCCTTGGCTTCCTCGGCATGCCGAGGCGCTACGCGATGTATCCCCCGAACTTCCAGTTCCTGAACATCATGTCCAGCGCCGGTGCTTCCATCCTGGCGGTGGGTTATGTCATGCCCCTGGTTTACATGATCTGGTCGCTGAAGTATGGTCCGGATGCTGGGCCTAACCCCTGGAAAGCCAAGGGTTTGGAGTGGGAGACGGCCTCGCCGCCTCCGACGCATAATTTTGAAGTGACGCCGGTGGTTACCGAAGAAGCTTACGCTTATGTCAGCAACCAGCCCGCGGTGGTTACGACCGCATCGTAGACGGAGATCGGGGCCAGAGGGCCTGGAACGGCAGCAAGCTGAGATGAAGGAGGATTCCGTTGTCTGAACCGCACGCTACCGCGTTAGCGGAGCAATTCGATGATGTCGTCCAGCAGCACCAGGCGGCCAGCCTCGGTATGTGGGTTTTTCTGGCGACGGAAGTGCTCTTTTTCGGGGGCCTCCTCGCCAGCTACACCATTTACCGGTATCTCTATTTGCCGGGTTTCGAAATTGGAAGCCGCGACCTCAGCGTGCTCTGGGGCGCGACGAACACGGCTGTGCTGATCTGCAGCAGCTTGACGATGGCTCTGGCCGTGCGGTCAGCGCAGCTTGGCAAGACCAAGAACCTGATACGGTTTCTCTTTGTCACGTTGATTTTCGGTCTGGTCTTCCTCTTTATCAAGTTCGGGATGGAATGGCGGCATGAGTACCTGGAGGGGCTCGCGCCAGCCGTCAACTTCACCTACCACGGAGCGCATGCACATTCGGTTGAGATGTTCATGATGTTTTATTTTGTACTCACCGGCCTCCACGCTTTACACATGATTGTCGGCATCGGTATCCTGACCGGCCTCATTATCATGGCATCGCGCGGCGCGTTCTCGCCGGGCAGGTTCAATCCCGTTGATAATGCGGGCCTTTACTGGCATTTCGTCGACATCGTTTGGATTTTCCTGTTTCCGCTGCTTTATCTGATCGGCGGCCGCTACACCCTCTGAGAGGCGGCTCGGAGAGGAAAGCTGAATCATGGATCGGCCTTAGGGGGAAGCCGAGCTGACTCAGGGTAAGGGGCCAAGTTCAAAGCGGGCTAACGGGCCCCAGGAAGATGGAAGGTATCTGCAGAGGACACTGAGGACATGGCTGAACACATTGCACATATCGGGAATAAAAAGACTTACGTCACCATCTGGATCATTCTTCTCTGCTTTACCGCCCTCACGACGGGAGTAGCCTTCATCGACCTCGGAGCCCTTAACACCGTGGTAGCGCTTGCCATTGCCGTCTGCAAAGCCGCGCTGGTGGTGATGTTCTTCATGCACGTTCGCCATAGCGAAGGTCTCATCCGTGTGATTGTCGTCCTGGCCGTCTTCTGGCTTGCGATCCTGATCGTGGTTTCTTATGCCGATTTCTCCACGCGTAAGCTCATCTCGACTCCGAGTTGGCTGGGAAATCAGGCGCAAGTCTCTCGTATCTCGAAATAACTCCTGCCAGGAATCTTCTTCCCCTTATCATCCGTTGTCCTACTCGCCTTCGCGCAGAGAAATCAAGATTACTAAATATCCCCCGGGCAGAGCCGGGGGCTTTGCCGCAATCGGTCACAAGCGGTAACGAACAATTCGGACCCCTCACCCGCCCTCGTCCCTCGGGCACCCTCTCCCCGCGAGCGGGGCGAGGGCCGACATCATTCGATCTTTTGCCCTCTCCCTCCGGGAGAGGGTGGCCGCAGGCCGGGTGAGGGTACATCAAGCTTAGGTTTTCTCTTCTACAGTCCTCGCAAGAAAGGATTGTTCTCGCGCTCTTCGCCAAGAGTGGTCGAAGGCCCGTGACCGGGAAACACGAGCAGGTCATCCTGGAAGCGCAAAAGCTTCGTTTGAATTGAGCGCAGGATTTGAGGATAGTCCCCACCCCAAAGGTCCGTGCGCCCAATGCTGCCTTTGAAAAGCGTATCACCGCTGAAAATCCGCTGATTTTCTCCAGGCAAGTAGAGTGAAATGCTGCCCGGAGAGTGGCCCGGGGTGGATAGGATCTCCATGCGAAAAGGCCCGGTTCGAAGAACAGTCCCTTCCTTCAGGAAGTGATCCACAGGAACCGTTGAAGGGGCCGGAACTCCCAGCCATGCTGCTTGAATGGCAAGATTTTGGTAAAGCGGCAGGTCGGCCTCGCTCATCGCAACCGGCGCGCCGGTCGTTTGCTGGAGCTTTTGGATGCCTCCAACGTGATCGATGTGCGCGTGAGTCGCGATGATCCACTTCACCCGGAGATGGCGTGTATCAAGGATTTCACGGACGCGCTCGATCTCATCTCCCGGATCGATGACGATCGCATCGCCCGTCGTTTCGTCTCCCAGAATCGAGCAGTTGCAAGCCAGCATGCCGACAGGAAGAACTTCATGGATCATGGTGCGATGGCTCCCTAACAGCCCCACAGGCGCGTAATCACTGTCGCAAAAAAACCATCCGTTCCATGGATGCCGGGTTTCGTGCGAAAGTAGCCGTCAAATAGCGATGCCATCCGCGGAAACTCGCGCGCCAGCTCTTCGGTCGTGAGAGTTCTGAATTCCGGGCGCTTCTCAAGAACGTGTGACACCACGCCTTCGTTCTCCTCGGGTTCGAGCGAGCAAGTCGAATACACCAGCCGTCCGCCGGGGGCAAGCGATTGCAAGCCTTGCCTCAGAATGTTTTCCTGAAGCGCGGCGAGGCGGAGAATGTCCTCAGGGCGAAGGCGCCATTTGATCTCCGGGTTGCGCGCGAGCGTCCCGGTTCCCGAGCACGGAACATCTACGAGAATGCGGTCGAACTTCCGCGCGAAGGGCAAAGGCTGCGCCGCGTCCAAAAGAATCTTGTGGAGGCGGATCCCGGGCGGCAGTCCGTGCGGCAGCAATTTCCCGAGCGTTTTCATCCGGTGCAGGCTTATATCGCAAGCGGCGAGAATTCCCGTGTTAAGATCATCAGCCACCAAGCTGGTCTTGATTCCCGGCGCGGCACAAAGGTCCAGGACGCAATCGCCGGGCGCGGGGCGCAACAACTGCGCCACAAGCTGAGAACCTTCGTCCTGAATGGCCACCCGCCCTTCGCGCCAAACGGCCGTCCGGAATAAATCTCCCTTTTCGACCCGAAGCGACCGGCTTCCCAGCGCCCCGGCCTGGGCCTGAACGCCCTCTTCCCCTAGCCGGCTTTGCACTTGCCGCCGGTCGAATCGATTCCCCGTAACCCGCAGGTGCAAGGGCGGAACCGACTGGGTCGCGAGAATAAGCGCCTTTGCCTGTTCCGCGCCAAAGCTCTTCTCCCAGCGTTCGCGAATCCACTGAGGAATAGAGCGGCAAGCACTCTCAAAGCATTCAACCTCGCAGGAGCCGCTCGAAAGGTTCCTCACATCAAACGGCGCGTGCTGGCACTTTCGCAGAACTGCGTTGACAAGTCCTGAAGCAGACCGCTTGCGGACGGCTTTCACAAGCTCGACAGACTCATTCACGGCCGCCGCCTTCGGAATCGAGGACAAGAAGCGAATTTGATAAATTCCCAGGCGTAAGATCTCGACAATTTCAGGATCAAAATATTCCAGCGGTTTCCCCGAGAGCCTCTGAATTTCGAAATCGAGGTCGCCGCGCCAGCGCAGGGCGCCCATTACCAGCCCGGTGGCAAGCCTGCGGTCAACTTCCTTCAGGCGGTATGCCGGCGGGCTTTGAAGGAAGTCGATGGCAAAGCGGTGTCCGGAATGGACGCGGCGAAGAATTCTGTAAGCAAGATTACGCGCCGGTGAAACCTGCATGGAAAGTTTATTGTAACAAGCTGGCGGATACTCAGAGGGTCCAATGATCAAGATGGACAAACGGAACGTGCTCGGTGAGAGGCAGGAGAGGCGCTCATCGAGCGCTGCGGCGCCGGAAAGATCGTTGTTTACTATCTTGTCAACACCCCTGGGATATGGTATTACTGGGTGGCTTGACGCCGTAGAGAAGTCAGGGAGCCGTCACATGGAACCTCTGTCTCTACGGTGGCAAATTCGCGCCAGGAGCAAAGGCTCCGCGCATTTCGGGAAAAGGAGAAGATCCATGAATCAGCCTCACAATTCGATTGAAACTTCTATTCGCAAGGCCTTCGAGCTGTTGATCCAAATACGAGGTCATCGCCAGGCGGGACATTTGCTTGACCTTGCCAACAGCTATCTGCACGTGCTGGCAAGCCGGGAATCCCAGTGCACACCGATCGTGGTCTCCGTTCGCATGGTGAGGATTCGTGAGCCATAAGTTCCTCCGGCCGCTGAAGGCCGGGTTCGCATCTCAGGAGCCGTCGCGAGACCGCTGTTGACGCTGGGTGAAGAGCACGCCCCGGAGCGTTGGCCCGTGCCAGCTTTTCGGCGGCTGCTCTTCGCTCAACCCCTTGCGGTGGAATCGCTCCCCACCGGCTCCATCCGCGATTTATCGGCATTTTTCAAGCCTGCCACCTGGCGCTGAAGGTCAGTCGCCAAGTCCTCCAAAATGCGGAGCTGCTCGGCGCGCCGGTCGACAGCTCCTTGCAAACGCGCGATCTGTTGGCGCAAGCGGGCGTTTTCCCGCTGCAACATCTGCGATCCGCGGTCGGGGGCGCCGCGCTTCATCCGGGCGCCGTGCGCGCCACCCTCGGTCGCTCCAGCGACGTTTTCCTGCGCCTGCCGGATAAGGGCCTCCACTTCCTTGCGCTCGGCTCCGGGCGGACAAATGCTGCGCAGTAAGAACAGGCGCGCCAAGTCCGGCTGGTTCCGTCCCCGCTCCCAGTGCTGAATCGCGCCCTTCGTGGCGTTCAAACGCCGTGACAATCCCTCCTGACTAAGCCCCAGTCGCTCCCGCACCCGGCGGATCACTCGTGGTACATCCAGCGTGGCCATCGGTTCCTCCTGTTTTGAAACTGCTTGACAAACACTACTTAACTAGGCTAGAATCCAATTTGTCTCAAGCCGTAGAGGCAAGACTTAAGGCCAGAAAAGTTCTGCTACCATGCGCCCTTCGTCGCATGGTCTTTTTTTGGTGAAGTTGTGTACTCTTAAGTAACGTCTCCTAGTAATAAATATCATGAGGAATTTCCGAAATTTTTGGAACGTTCGCCGCCCAAACTCTGAGCCGCCGTATATTGCCATATCTGAACTAAGCACAACCGTATCAAGGACCTGCCCGTGCGATGTCGCTCCTCTACGAAGATCAGATTCGCCGCCGCGCCTTCATCGGATGTGTCTCACAGTTTGGCATTATCAAACGGTCTCAGGAGGAGGAGACGTTATCCCCCATTCCCCGGATTGTTTGCCCCGCAGCCTCGCGCCACGACTAGGCTACATCACAATGCCGGCGACGTCAAGAAGTGTTTTGGCGTCTAGCCTACAATGGAGTTTGCGGACGCCGGAACAGGATGCGCGCGACCTGCAGTCGAGCGGCGAGAGTCTGGTTCGAGCTTCCTGGCCGCGCACGGCCGGAAAGACCGAAGTTGGACTCCGATTCCCTAGCACCCTCTCGCGCAGTTTTATGACGTTGGTCCCCTCGCAAGTTCAGAATGCATTTTTCAACCCCGCTGTGCGGAGAGGAGAGAAAAGCCATGCAGCCATCGCAAGATGTTTTTCACTTAACCCGTCAGACTGCGCTGTCTAAAGCGGCTCCTAATCCCGTTCCTGTTTCTTTGGTGCTGCCGCTTCCGCAACAAATAGGATGGAAATCGGCGATTTCCGGCAGGGTGGAAGTTCTTCCGTTCCCGCCGTCGAGCCCACGATGCTCGGAGAAAGGATGTGTTTTCCCGGCCACTCCAGGGGCCGCGGGAATGTGCCTGCACCATTACCGGCAAACGCAAGAGCCCATCCTCTTCTCCTCCCATCAGCCGACACGGGTGGTCCTCGACCGCGGGCGCTTCGGGGTTCCAGAAGAAGTGGATGCCTCGCGGGCGAAAGACCGGCGCCGCCTGGCGGAAATCCGGGAAGCGTTTTTGGAAGACTAAATTCACCGCGCTCGATCGCAAAGAGAGGGAAAAATGGCAGCGTCATTACAAGGATTCACAAATGAACTCGCGCCGCGCGCGCCGTGGGAAGCCATCCACCCCAAAACCCAGGTGCCGCTCCTGAAGGCGTCCAGCGCCTGGCTTACCTTACGGCATCGCACAGGCATTCCTGTTGCGCGGGCGACCTTCTACCGTTGGATCAGCAATGGCAAGGTCTTCTCACTCCGGATGGGATTGAAAGTTTATGTTCCCCTGTCGGAGATCGAGGAGCTCGTGAAACAATGCGAATCCGGAGAACGCTTGTAGCGCAGCGGCGTTGAGCACCGCAACAGGGCGCCGGGAGCCGTTCACCAGGTTCAGGATCATTCCACCAGACCCCGTCTAAAAACGGGGAGCGTCTGAACGCCCGGCGTCCTGTTCCACCGCTGAAAATTCCTCCGTCTCCCGCTTCCCAGGACTGATTCAGTTCGTCAAGATGTGTTTCAGGGCTGAATCCAGTGCAGGGAATTGGAAGCGGTAACCGGAGGATTTCAAGCGCACGGGCTCAACACGCTGGCTCGCTAACAGCACTTCATCTGCCATTTCTCCAAAAGCCAGCCGCGCGCCCCAGGCGGGCATTCTCAGCAAAACCGGGCGATTTAATACCTTGCCCAGGGCCTTGACGAACTCGCGATTTGTGACGGGGCCGGGCGCAGCGGCGATCACGGGCCCTCCGAGATCGGCATGGGAGAGGCAGTGCTGAACAACGCCAATCAAATCGTCCAGAGCAATCCAACTCATATACTGTTCGCCGGTCCCGATCGGACCTCCCAAGCCCATGCGAAATACGGGGAGCATCTTGGCGAGCGCTCCTCCCGTCCCGCTCAGAACCATTGCCATCCTGAGGTTCACAACCCGGATTCCCTTTTCTGATGCGGGTTCTGTTGCCCGCTCCCACTCGCGGCAGACTCGCGGAAGAAATCCCTCACCGGCCGCGCTTTCCTCGCTCAGAACCTCATCTCCACGATTGCCGTAGAAACCGATCGCCGATGCGCTCACCAACGCGGCGGGCGGGCGGGAAAGATCCGCCAATGCCCGGCAAAGCAGGCGAGTTCCGTTGGCGCGGCTGTTGAGAATCCGTGATTTTTGGCGTGGTGTCCATCGGGCGGCAATATTTTCTCCCGCAAGGTTGATGGCGGCGTCGAGATTGTCCGGAAGTGCGGGAAGGGATCCGGAGGAGGGGTCCCACTGTATCTGATCACTGCCGGCCCTGGGGCTGGATCGCACCAGGCGGACGACGGAATGGCCCGTTCGAGTGAGGTGCTCGATCAGCGCGGAGCCAAGGAAGCCGCTTGATCCTGTCATCAGGATTCGCATCGGGCGCCTTCGTTGAGGATTTGAACCCGTGGCGTTCGAGCAGCAGGAAGTCTATTACAGCAGATGGACCTGCTGCGCCAGCAAAACATAGGAATTCGGCGGCACCTGAACTTCGCCGATCACACCGCGAGCGCGGCTGAAGAACAAGAGGCCCCGGACCTGCAACTGGGGCGGAGGCGTGAGCCCGGCAAGTCCGTTGACGTTCAGGAACCGCGTCTGGGCGCCGGTGATCACGTAAATGGGCTGGCCCTGAAAAACGCCCGAGCACGGCGTCAGTTGAAACGCGCCGGTGAGATTATCCGCGCCGGCGGCCACCAACGAGGTAAAGTTTCCTCCCACCGTCTGGAGCGGGATGTATATATTGTTGGCGCTCGCCACGGTGGGTGGGGCTGTGGCTGGAGCTGTGACCGACGGTGGAGGCGTATAGGTGGCGTGGACCACTACCTCCTGGCCCACCGCGATGTAGGAGTTGTCCGGGACGAGATTGGGAAAATTCGCGCCGGGCGACGAGAACTGAAAGCCGGTCGAGGGCGGGACATTCACGACGATGGGCGGCGTATCCAGCGGGACGGGGTTCCCGGCTCCGGCGGTGGTGTTCGGCTCTTCGTCGTGAACGTAGAGTTGGAATTGAGTCAGGTTGCCGCTCGAATCCCGGGTGACGGAAAGCACGTTGCCCAGGAATGCCGTCTTATTCTGGCTCAAGTCGGTTTGGTCCTCAACGACGGCAGTATCCGCCACAAAATTACCTTGGGCGTCCACGTGGCCTTCCACTTCCACAAAGTTGCCGGTCGTGAGCTGGTTGAGCGCGGGCGCGCCAATCAGTTTTGAGCTGCTGGTCAGGTTCACGCTGATGGCCGGTCCGGCTCCGGAAAGCGAGCCGGTGACGGCAATCCCGGGCAGGGTCTGAAGCACGAAGCTTCCGATGAAGTTTGAGCCGGAAGTGGGTGTGCTGCTGATACTCAAAACGTAGCCATGAACATCATCCAAGGCCGCAAGCGGCTGGCCCGAAGCCGGGGCCGGCAGCGCCGTTCCGTTGAACGATGGAGTTACGGCGACGGTCAGGGCGCCGGGCGTTCCGGTGACGTCCACCTGGCCTTGCCCGTTGGACTGAATGGATTGCGCCAGATTGAAATCCAGCTTCACCGCCGCGGCCTGGCATGGCGTGGTGGAGGTCGAGGAGCAGGGCTGAACCACGAGGGGCGGAGTGATGGTGAAATCGATCTTTTCGGTGCTGAGCGTGGGAGTGATCACATCAATCGGGGGGTTCTGGGCTGGATTGAACAGCGCCATAGCCGGAGCCGCTACGTCAATTTCTCCTCCGGTGTAAGTTGAGGCCGTCACGGACGCGATGTTCAGAATCGCGGACCCGTCACGAAGGGCGGCAAAATCCACCGGAACGGCGTTGTTCGAGGAGATGACGGCCGAAGACGTCCCGCTCGCGGTTGTGAGCGTGAGCCCGTCCACCAGCACCCGGAACGAAAGCACATTGCAGACGGGAACGTCGCCCGCCAGGATCACCAACGTGCCGTTCTGCGGCCCGGTGTTAGTTGTTGAGTTTGATCCGCACCCGGCAAAGAACACAGCGACCGGCGCCAAAATAAAACCAAGAGCGAGTATGCGCTTGAACATCCGCCTCCTACTGAATTGATTGAATTCCGCTTCGGTCCAGCCGTGCTTGCGGCTTCCCTGATGTCCAAAAATGGTTGAGATGCTGATTTTGCGTGAATCGCAGCCTGCAAGCAACCGGGCGGATAGCAAGGCCATAAATTCTGGCCTTTGGCAACATTTTGGAAGCAGGTCATGCTGAGTGAAGCGAAGCATCCCCGTATTTGACCGATGGTCCCCAGAGTCTGTGGTCGCAGGAGTTGTCGTTGAACGGGTAGACCGGCTTGAGACCGTGCTCCGGTAGGCTAGCGGTTAACCATCCCGGTGATCCATCAGCAAAGCGTGACTGGCGGAGGGAGAGGGATTCGAACCCCCGAGCCCTTGTGGGGCTAACGGTTTTCAAGACCGCCGGTTTCAACCACTCACCCATCCCTCCAAATCCCTTGTTTTTGCGCTCCCGGCGCGCACGCATTATTGTAGCAGAAGAACTGAAGGACTTGGATTGGATATGGTGCGGCAGGCAATGAAGGTTCAGTTTAAGACGGGTCGGGATTGCTGGAGCGGTAGCGCGGAGTTGTTTTTTAAATCCGTGGCTTTTGCCCACATCCATTGCGAAAACCGCAGACTTATGCAACAAGCGCTACCTGGCTCGTTGCCAGCACAAAATCACCTTAGTCACGCTGAGGTGGGGATCGCCCGCAGACAACAGCGATCCCGCGTGTTTCCTAAGGGATTAACTGGACATCGGAAATTTACTCGGTTGTCATCTTGACTCCCATTCGACCATTCTGATAGAGTCCGTTTCCCAGGAATAGAAGGCGCACATTATTTGTGCTTACCCCAGCCCGCTTTCTTAGGAGGAGGAACATGAAGGCAAAACTTATCGCTCTACTCGCGCTGCTTGTTGCACTCGGGGTTGCGTCTGCCGCAATGGCCGACGAATTTAGTTTTTCATTTAACGGCGGAGGCGTCAGCGCTTCCGGCACGTTCACCGCTTCGCCGGGCGCCTCATTGGGCGTCTATGAAATCACCAGCATCACCGGAACGTTTTCGGATTCGAACGTAGGCGTCTCCGGCGCGATCACCGGTCTGTATCAGCCGGTCTCGTATGTGAGCGACACTAGCGTCGGCATTGCGGCTACTTCGGGCGGCCTCTCCTACGACGACCTGTTTTACCCGGCGGGAGATTCTCCTGCACTCTGTTTCGACCCCGTTACTCACCAGTTAACCTATCCTTTTTCTGGCGGTGAGTTCGATATTTACGGTGTCGCCTTTAACATCGCGGGGCCTGGAGGATACGTTGGCGAGATCTGGAGCAACGGCAATCTGCCCGACAGCAATGGCACGATGCCAGGCGCTCCTGGCTACGTATCCAACCTCGTTTACGCGGCAGGGCTTGCGAATGCGACGAGCCTTGTTGACAATCCGAACGCTGGCGCCGAT
>DASUKV010000023.1:0-43086 GCA_036278555.1 Terriglobia bacterium | reverse complement strand
GTCGATAAGTATCATTATCGAACGGGGAAAGTACTCCATCTCAGGCCGGAGACGCCGGTGTTAGATGACGGTTGCTCGGCGCCGGAGGGCGGTGGATTCCCTGGCAAGCCATCCGGATATCTGGATATTGTTCCCGCGATCTATCTGCCCGGGCACCTCGCGGAAACGCGGCCGCCGGGCTATGCCCTGAAGATTCCTGCGGGGTCCTATTTGCAAGTCCAGATTCATTACAGCAACCGGTTAGGCGTGGCCGTGAAGGATCGCACGCGGATTGGGCTGGTGTTTGCCAAAGAGCCCGTGAAGCACGAGGTAGCACAGTATGAAATCTGGAACAATCTGTTTCGAATTCCGCCGAATGATGCGAACCACCGCGTGACTTCCTGCTTCACGCTTCCGAAGGACGTGATTGCAGTTGCTTTCACGGCCCACATGCACTTTCGTGGAAAGAGCATGATAACGACGGCCGTCTTCCCGGATGGGCGCCTGCAAGTATTAATGAATGTGCCCCATTACGATTTTCGCTGGCAGCAGACCTATTTCTTGAAGCGCCAGTTTTTGCTGCCGAAAGGCACCATGATCGTAACCACCGCGTATTTTGACAATTCGGTCAATAATCCGCTGAATCCTAACCCTTCGAAAGCGATCCGTTGGGGCGAGCCAAGCAGCGAAGAGATGATGGGCTTTTGGCTGGCATTTGCTGACCCGCAGCCGGTGAGTGAGAAATCTCTGCTGGCCCGGACAAAAACCGGCGCTTCGTCAAACTCTATAAAATCCGCCCGCCCGCCGGCGCCCAGGAACCCGTGAGGACCGCCTTGCGTATGCGGCACTGCCAAGGCCTCAATCGCCGGGTCTTCCTAAGCCTGCTCTCCGCGCCAGCAGTCGTAGCTGGAACGGGACTATCGGCTCCGAGCTTCCCGCAGCAGCGTGGGCTCGACGCCCCTCCTCCTGGCGATTGGACCTGCCCGATGGATCCCGACGTGCATTCTGACAAGCCGGGCGTCTGCCCGCGTTGCGGCGCAAAGCTGGTGCTACACGTACCCGACCGGGTGGAATATCCTCTTGAACTTTACTCTTCCCCAAGTTTGTTGAAACCGGGCTCGGTCGCGACTCTTACCTTCCGAGTACTCGATCCGCGCACAGGCCGCCTTGTCAATCGATTTGAGATCGTTCATCAGAAGTTGATGCACCTCTTTCTGGTGAGTGAAAATCTGCAATTCTTTGCGCACATCCATCCTCTACGTCAGCGTGACGGGTCTTTCCGGGTGCAGGTCCGGTTGCCTTACGGCGGAATGTACCGCCTGCTTGCTGACTACTATCCTTCCGGAGCCGTGCCACAACTAGCCGTTCAGACCCTTTTTGTCTCAGGCCGCGGCGACACGGCCCGGCTGAAACCATCGCTCGCTCCCTCTAAATCTCTCAACCTTACGGCATCATTGCGGCTTGATCCCGCAGAGCCTTTTGCGGGCCTCGAAACCAGGCTGTTTTACACCCTTGATCCTGCTGCGGGGCTTGAGCCCTACCTCGGTGCGTGGGCGCATATGCTGGTGGTCAGTGAGGACCTTATCGACCTCATTCATCTCCATCCGTTTATCGCCGGCGGCGGTGCCGTGGCTCAGTTCAACATTATTTTCCCGCGGCCCGTACTCTATAAAATCTGGACGCAGTTTCAGCGCCAAGGAGTGGTGAATACCGTTGTG
The DNA here is from genome assembly GCA_036278555.1 of Terriglobia bacterium. GTDB lineage: Bacteria > Acidobacteriota > Terriglobia > UBA7540 > UBA7540 > RH2-MAG17b. Next base: position 41,389 of record DASUKV010000023.1, on the reverse strand, counting down.
TTTACCGTTCCGATGAAGGCGCTGTAACCGGTGTTTCCAGAGAATACCGCAGGGGCGTGGAGGCCTCGATCAGGGTGCCGGCCGGTAAGGCCAGAGGATGGCGAAAGCGGAATACCCGTTTCCATTTCGGGTCATAATCGTAAAGCCAGAGCAGCGGTTGGATGCTCCCGTCGGGCAAGCGGGCGATAATCTGGTTGGAATGGACCAATTTCCCAGGCTGGGGTTTGATGCCGGCAAGCTCAAGTGGATGCCGAAGCTTGGTGCGCGTGAAGACAGCCAGAGAATCGGTGAGTCGCACGCGGGGAGCCGGTGGCGCTGGGTCGGGGTTTCGTTTCGGCAGAAACGCAGTTTCTCCTTGCGGCGCGCCGCCCACAACCCACGCAGAAATAATCAGGATCTCCTCCTGAGTGAGGCCATGATCCGGAGCTAAGTCGCCAAATCCTTTCACCGCACCCCAGGGCGGCATTTTCCGGGCAAGTACTTGCTCTTTGATGTCAACGGCCCATGGGCGAACTTCCTGATAAGAGGTAAGGGGAATGGAAGAACCTTCCCCATGGCATGAAATGCAACGCCGGTCAAAGATCCGCGAAATATCCCGCGTATAGGTAAGTTTGGTCGTAATGATATCGTGCGCGATCAGCCGCATCGTCAGCAACAATAGGAGGATGCCGGTTGTTGCGAAGCACCACTCCCACCTCGTCGCTTTGTTTGCCGCCTCACTTGGCATAGCCACATTTTAGCGGTCTTTTCCACAACAGCGCTGGAGAAAACAGCCTCTTCACAGCACGTCATTGACAGTAGGCAGCTACCCTTGCAAGTCCGCCAAGGCGGTTTCGTTACCGACCCGGTCTGGGAGTAGGCTGGGTTCACGAAATGTGAGCTTATTTGCACGCGTCAATGCGCTGCTCGAAAAAACGCCGCTCCATAGGATTGCGCGCTAGCGAGAGCGCAGTGGCGAAGTGGCCGCGCGCCTCGTCAAGATGTCCGCTGCGAATCTCGAATTCACCAAGCGCGGCGTGGTAGAAAGGGTACTTGTCAAGCCGCTCTAAGTCTTTAATCGCACGGACCTCCGCCAGCCCGCGCTGTGGACCTTCACGCTGTGCCGTGGCGATGGCGCGATTCAGGGCTACGACGGGTGAGGGGCGTATGGCCATCAGCTTGTCGTATAACGAAATGATCGCCGCCCAATCTGTGTCTTCTGACCGCTGTGCCGATATATGGACCCACGCGATGGCAGCTTCGACGTGATAGTCCGTGAGTTCGGAGCCGCTTGCAGATCGCTCAAGAAGCCTTAGGCCCTCTTCGGCGAGCCCTTGATCAAACAGTGACCGGTCCTGGTCGGCGAGCACGGTCAAGTTGCCGGAAACGATTCGAGCGGGCAAACGCGCTGCGTTCAGGAACATGAGGGCAGCAAGAGCATAGGTTGAGGGTGTCGCTCCAAGCGGATTTTTCAAGAGCATCGATGTAAGCCGGATGCTCTCGTGGCAGAGATCCGACCGGACCGCGGCCTCAGGAGATGCTCCGTGATAGCCCTCGTTGAAAAGTAGATAGAGAGCGCGCTGAACCGTTGGCAGACGGCGTGCGAAGTCCTCGGAGCCGGATATATCGAACAGCTTTCTGGAGCCGGCAAGCACTCTCTTGGAGCGGGTAATGCGCTTCTCAATGGCTGGGTGGCTGCTGACGAAGGCGCTTGCGATCTCCGCCACGCTGAAGCCGCACAGGATGTGAAGGATCAGGGCGACCTGCGCTTCTTCCGATAGACGAGGGCTGCAGCAGGAGAACATCATGCGCAACTGATCGTCCTTTATGGACGCTGGGCCAAATTCTTCTTCGACGGTAGGCGCGAGCGTCCACTCGCTCTCAAGCTGGCGCGCCAGCTCGGGAGCGAAGGTTTTGGCGGTTCGCTCGCGCCGCAGAACGTCGAGGGCGCGATTCTTCGCCGTGGCCATGAGCCATGCGGATGGATTTTCCGGCACGCCTCGGAACTTCCACGTTTCAAGCGCACGGCAGAAGGCTTCTTGAACCACGTCTTCTGCCAGGGCGAGATTGTGAACTCCGAAGATGCGGGTCAAGGTGGCGACCATTCGCCCCGCTTCGTGCCGGAAGAGATGTTCACTGAGTTCCATCACATGTTCAGTTTCATAACCGGCCGCACTTCTACCTGGCCATCGACCTCGAGAATGGGACAGCCTTTGGAGAACTCGGCTGCCTCGTCAAGATCTTTGGCCAGAATCAAGGTGTAGCCACCTACCACGTCCTTAGCTTCGGCAAACGGGCCATCCGTGACGGCTTTGCGCTTGCCATTCACCAGCTTGCCGGCGCGTTCGAGAGGCTGGCCACGGTCCTTAATACGGCCTTTCTCCGCCAGTTCCTTGAACCAGTCCATCCACTTCTGCATCATTTGCTGCGCACGTTCGGGTGATCTGCCAGTTTCACCGCCCCGGTACAGAAATACAAATTCGTTCATCTCTTTCCTCCTTGAGTTAGTCGTACTTCTAATCGCTAGACGTTCGAGGAACACAGCGGCGGACACTTATTTTATCAGTCCAGCGCCGCTCCCGCCGTCGCATTGACGACGGTTCCGGTCAGCATGCGCCCGCGATCAGAGGCGATGAGCACGGCCGCGTTCGCGGTGTCCTGGACAGTCGCCGGAACCTGCAGAAAGTTAGACTGCGCGATCTGCGCAATTGCTTCATCCTTTGTGATGTTTAGCTGGCTGGCCCGAACCGCCATCGTGTCCTGAATCGACCGGCTATCGGTGTTGGCCAGCGTTCGAAGGCAGACAACCCTGACGCCAAACGGACTGACCTCAAACGCAAGATTTTCGGTAAGATTCTCGATTGCGCCAAATGCCGCGCCAATCGCGGTGGCGCCTGGCACGTGTCCGCGGGCAGGGCTGCCGGTCACAAATATGATTACGCCGGAGTGCTGTTTTATCATCTGGCGCGCGGCGGCGCGGGCGGTGATGAAGCGCGATTTCACCATCATCGCCAGCGGCGCCATGAACTCCTCAATCGGCAACTCCACCGCAACCTTCCCGTTCCCGTACTGCCGGGCAAGAGGACCGGCCAAATCAACGATGATGTCGATCTTGCCCGCCAGCTTCACGATGCCGTCGATGTATTGATTGACAGCAACATCATCGGTCGTGTCGAGCGCCGCTGCGTGCGCTGTGGCGCCGTTCGCGCCGATTTGCCCGGCGACGGCTTCCACAGCAGATTTTGTGCGGCCAGCCAGGAAGACTTCTGCGCCTTCTGCCGCAAACTCTTTTGCCACCGCGGCGCCGATTGAGCCGCCCGCGCCGAATACGATGGCGTGCTTCCCCTTCAGGATTGGAGCGCCCTTCATGTGATCCTCCTTCGTTTGCGTTCGTTTAAGGAATTTGCACTTTCAATCTCAAGACGATTGACCGTGGCATCGGCGGACATCTTTTTCGGAAGGAATAAGCCGGGAGGTCGCAGCAGGTCAAGAACAGCCATCTTGACAAAATATTACATTAGATATAGTTTAGCTGCTGAATGGACGCCGGGACGATTAAGCGGTCCTTGGAGGGCGGCGGGTTGCGGTGCACTCCGCAGCGCTACGCCGTGATGGCATTCTTGATGGAGTGCGACAGGCATCCCACGGCTGCGGAGATCTTTGAAGCCGTCAATCGCGTGGATCCGCGCTCTTCAAGGGCCACGACCTATAACAATCTGCGGGACTTGGTGCACGCGGGTTTGGTGCGTGAAGTGGCGGTCGAGGGACGCGCTGCGCGATTCGATGCAAAAGGCATGCGCCACCATCACTTCATCTGCGACCGCTGCGGCAATGTTGAGGACCTGGAATGGTACGACGTGCCCAGACCTGCTTCGGGTTCCCTCGGCAAACGGATTCTTCGCGAATGTGAACTCATTTTTCGGGGCCTTTGCACGAAGTGCGCTCCCCGGCACGCTTCCCGGCACGCTTCCCGTTAGGTTCGGAAGGCGAGCGGGCGCCCGAGACCGGCGTGCGCCAGCAAGCGCGGCTGCCAGCGATTTCCGCGAATGGGAAAGCCAGGATGAGTTCGCGGATCGCCACAGTTCGTTTACTAAATTTCTGACTACCCGGAAGGAAGGAGCAAATCGTGTCAACCGAAACGAAGTGTCCAGCCGTACAGGGAACCATGAAGGTTCGAATGAAACCGAACAGCGACTGGTGGCCGAACCAGTTGAACCTGAGGCTTCTCCGTCTGAACTCACCCGAATCCGATCCGATGGGCGGGGATTTCAACTACGCCGAAGAGTTCGAGAAGCTCGACTTCAAAGCGCTGAAGCAGGACCTTCATGCGCTGATGACGGACAGCCAAGACTGGTGGCCGGCGGATTTCGGCCACTACGGGGGACTCTTGATTCGCATGGCGTGGCACGCCGCGGGTACGTACCGCATCGGCGATGGGCGAGGCGGCGCCGGCGCCGGCCAACAGCGCTTCGCGCCGCTCAACTCCTGGCCGGACAACGCGAACCTCGATAAGGCGCGCCGGCTGCTTTGGCCGATCAAGCAGAAATACGGCCGGAAAATCTCCTGGGGCGACCTGATGGTCCTTGCCGGCAACGTCGCGCTTGAGTCGATGGGCTTCAAGACATTCGGCTTTGGCGGCGGGCGCACCGACGTGTGGGAACCTGACGAAGCCGTGTACTGGGGCAGAGAGGAAACCTGGCTTGACGACAAGCGCTACGCGGGCGACCGGGAGCTCGAGAATCCGCTTGCTGCCGTGCAGATGGGTCTCATCTATGTGAATCCGGAAGGGCCGAACGGCAAGCCGGATCCCCTCGCCGCGGCCAAGGATATTCGCGAAACATTCCGCCGCATGGCCATGAACGACGAGGAAACGGTGGCGCTGATTGCTGGCGGTCACAGCTTTGGCAAAACTCACGGCGCCGGCGACCCGACGCTTGTTGGCCCCGAGCCCGAGGGGGCGCCCCTTGAGGAGATGGGCCTCGGTTGGAGGAGCCGTCATGGTACCGGCAGAGGTAAGGATGCGATTACCGGCGGCCCGGAAGTCACATGGACTCAGACGCCAACGAAATGGAGCAACAATTTCTTCTCGAACTTGTTCAGCTACGAATGGGAGCTGACCAAGAGCCCGGCCGGCGCCTACCAGTTTCAAGCGAAAAACGGCGCCAATCCAGTTCCGGATGCCTTCGACCCGTCGAAGCATCACGCGCCAACCATGCTGGTCACAGACCTCGCTTTGCGGGTCGATCCGGCCTACGAGAAGGTCTCCCGGCGCTTCTACCAACATCCGGATGAGTTCGCAGACGCATTTTCCCGCGCGTGGTTCAAGCTCACGCACCGCGATATGGGCCCGCGTTCGCGCTATCTCGGCCCAGAGGTTCCGGAGAAGGAGCTGATCTGGCAAGACCCTGTTCCTGCGGTCGATCACAAGCTGATCGACGCGAAGGACCTTGCCGATCTCAAGGCCAAGATTCTCGCATCAGGACATTCCATCTCGGAGCTGGCCGGGACTGCTTGGGCCTCGGCGGTGACGTTCCGCGGCTCGGATAAGCGCGGTGGAGCGAACGGCGCGCGTATCCGTCTTGAACCCCAGAAGGACTGGGAGGTCAACCAGCCGGCTCAGCTTGCGAAGGTGTTGCACACGCTCGAAGAGATCCAAAAGAACTTCAACGCTTCGCAGTCCGGCGGCAAGAAAGTGTCGCTTGCCGACCTGATCGTCCTGGGCGGCTGTGCGGCAGTCGAGAAAGCCACAAAGGCCGCCGGCCACGACGTGGAAGTTCCCTTCACGCCGGGGCGCACGGACGCGTCGCAAGAGCAGACGGATGTGGAGTCCTTCACCCATCTCGAACCGGTCGCGGACGGGTTCCGCAACTATCTCAAGGCCAGGTTCAGCGTCTCCGCGGAGGAGCTGCTGATCGATAAGGCGCAACTGTTGACGCTGACCCCGCCCGAGATGACGGTTCTCACCGGCGGCCTCCGCGTCCTGGGCGCAAATTACGGGAACTCCGCGCACGGCGTCTTCACCAGGCGGCCGGAAACCCTGACGAACGACTTCTTCGTCAATCTGCTCGACATGGGTACCGAATGGCAGCCGTCTCCGGGCTCAGATGACGTGTACGAGGGACGCGACCGCAAGACGAACCAGATCAAGTGGACCGGCACACGGGTCGACCTGATCTTCGGCTCAAACTCTCAGCTTCGCGCCGTGGCAGAAGTCTATGGCTCCGCGGACGCACAAGAGAAGTTCCTGACCGACTTCGTGGCGGCGTGGACCAAAGTGATGAATCTCGATCGCTTCGACCTCGCCGAAGATCGGCGGAAGCAGAGAACTGCCGGCCCGGCACGAAGGGCCGTTTTGGTTGGTTAAATCAGCAAGTCCCCAGGGCGCGCTATGCTCGGCTCACGCGGGCCGGATGGCGCGCCCCCCCATCTTACTCAGGCTGTTGGGTCAGCCCTAGCGCTGGCGGCGCACTCGCGCTAAATTACTACAATGCAAGAAATAACAAAACGATTGGTGCCGAAGAGAGGACTCGAACCTCCACACCCTTACGGGTACTACACCCTGAATGTAGCGCGTCTGCCAATTCCGCCACTTCGGCTGAAGATAAGTAACCTGACCGGGCGCGCTTTCTGAAACATGCGACGCCGCGCGGATTGTCGTTCCATGTTGCCACCGCCTCGCGCGCTCTGTCAAGAACGTGTATCGCGCCGGTCGCGCGGCGCTGGCCGCCCCCAGCCGCAGGCGGCGACCCGCCAATTTGACACTCCTGAAAGCCCTCTGCTAGCTTAGAAACGATAGTGCAAAAATCAGCAAAAGGTCTTCTGCCGATCCTCACGCGGTTTCAGAACGGACTTGCCATCATTCTGCTCAGCCTGGTTTTTTTTGGCTGCGCGGTGAAGCACACCAGGCGCATTGCGAAGTCACAAGTGCCGCCGCCGCCGCAGGTGGCCACCGTTCGAGAACTCGTAGGGCGGATTAACTCCCAGGTAAAGGCGGTCAACACCCTGACGGCGACCGTGGATCTTGCGCCGACGGCGGGTTCCGTGTATTCCGGAGTCATCAAGCAATACCACGATGTGAAAGGATTCATCCTGGTCAAGCGGCCGGATTGGATTCGTATGCAGGGCCAGGCGCCCGTCGTGCGAACGGACATCTTTGACATGGCGTCGAATGGCAAGCGCTTCAGCCTGTACATCCCTTCCAAGCAAAAGTTCTATGTGGGACCTACGAGCCTCGAGAAGCCCTCGAAAAACGCGCTGGAAAACTTGCGTCCGCAGCATATCGTGGACGCTTTGCTGCTGCAAACGTTGGACACGGCGAAGGGATGCTATTTCCGCGAGGAGGCGGAGAACGGACCTGAGCGCGATTATGTGATTGTGGAGCTCGCCTCCTGCGCTCCGGGCGAGCTGAGCCTGAAGCGCAAGATCTGGTTTGATCGTTCAGACCTTGAGATTTCCCGAGTGCAGCTTTACGGCGCACACGGAGAGTACCTCGAAGATATTCATTATTCAAACTACCAGGATTTCAACGGCGTGCATTACCCTTCGATGATTGCAATCCACCGCCCGGTGGAGGATTATTCCCTGGCGATCACGATCCAACAGGCGACCTTCAATCAGCCCATCCCGGCCTCCAAATTTACTCTATCGAAGCCTCCGAACGCGCAGCTTATCGACTTAGGATCACCGGGGCAGGCGGGAGGCTCGCCGTGATCAGCAAAATGATCGTCGCCAACGTCATGCATCGGCCTATCCGGACCATCGTCAGCGTTCTGGCCGTCGCCATTGAGGTGGGAATGGTTCTGCTGGTGGTTGGCATGACCACCGGGATGTTGCACGAGTCCGCGCACCGCGTTCAGGGAGTGGGAGCGGATATTATGGTTCAGCCGCCGGGCGCTTCGTTCTTCCTCGGCATCACCGCCGCGCCGATGCCCATCAAGATTGGGGGGCTGCTGAAGGACATTCCGCACGTGCAGGCCGTGGCCCCGGTGCTCTTGCAGTTCAATACGACGAACGGCCTGAATCTGGTCTATGGTATTGATATGGCGAGCTTTAACGCAGTGAGCGGGGGGTTCGTTTATTATGAAGGCGGGCCGCTGAAGGCGCCCTGGGATATTCTGGTGGATGATTGGTACGCCCGCTCGGACCAGGTGAAACTGGGCGATACGATCAGCCTCTTAGGCCATGATTTCCACGTGGCAGGTATCGTGCAGCATGGCAAGGGCGCGCGCCTGTTTATCTTGATGAAAACGGCCCAGCAAATGACCGGGGCGGTGGACCGCGCTTCCATTTTTTTTGTGAAATGCACTGACCCAGGCTTCACTTCGAGCGTGGTCGAGGCGATCAAGAAGCTGATGCCGCGCTACCAGGTGCTCTCGCTCAAAGAGTATATGTCCATGATGACGGCCAACAGCCTGCCGGAACTCACTGATTTCGTCAATACCATGATCGGCATCGCCGTGGCCATCGGTTTTCTCGTGATTTTTCTCTCCATGTACACCACCATCACCGAACGCACGCGGGAGATCGGTATTCTGAAATCGCTAGGAGCCTCGAAGCTTTACATCACCCAGGCAATCCTTCAGGAAGCAGGATTGCTGGCCGTTGCGGGAATCATCGTGGGTATTGTGGGGACCATTGTAATCCGGCGGTTTATCATTACCTACTTTCCCACCCTCCCGGTTGAACTTACAATAGGTTGGGGGGCGCGCGCGGCCGCGCTGGCGTTTGTGGGAGCCGTTGTGGGAGCGTTTTATCCCGCGCTGCGGGCCGCAAGGCTTGATCCCATTGACGCGCTGGGCTACGAGTGAACGCTGACGTTGGCGTCTGCGAAGGCCGGAATCGGAGCGCTGTTCTTAGGAACGTGGAATCGATTATTGCAACCCAGGACTTGAAAAAGAGTTACCGCACCGGCAAGGTGGAAACGCCCGCCTTGCGCGGGATCACTCTCCAGATCGGGGAGGGCGAATTCGTCGCGATTGTGGGGCCCTCGGGCTGCGGAAAATCCACGTTGCTGCACCTCCTGGGCGGCCTCACCTCGCCGACCAGCGGCAAGATTTTCGTCGAGGGCAACGACTTCAGCAACATGTCGGATGCCGAGCGCACGCGCTTTCGCCGCCACAAGATCGGGTTCGTTTTCCAGCGCTTTAACCTGCTGCCGACGCTGAGCGCCAGGGAAAACATCCGGCTCGCCCAGCACATTCAGGATGACAGCTTCAACCCGCACCGGTTCCAGATGGTGGTAGAGATGCTGGGGTTGGATGACCGGCTGAATAACCGTCCTTACGCGCTTTCGGGCGGGCAGCAGCAGCGCGTGGCGATTGCGCGCGCGGTGATTTGTGAACCTAAGATCTTGCTGGCTGACGAGCCAACGGGAAACCTGGACAGCGAAAATTCCCAAACCGTTCTGAATATGATGCGGACTCTCAACCGCACGCTGCGCCAGACCATTTTGATGATTACCCATAATCCTGAGGCGGCCGCGGTGGCGGACCGCATCATCCATATGCGGGACGGGCAAATCATTGAGGATTGATTCTTGTCCGGTTTGCGATTATTTTCATAAGAGCTTCGAGGGCTGGTAACGGGAGTTTTTGAACGGGTAGCTTTCTGACGGGGTTATAAAGGCTTGTTGGTTCTTATCATTCCGAATCAAACGGGAAATCCGGCCTGCAAAGGGCTCGGCAAGGCGCTTTCGTTCGCCTGAAGTCCTTCAATCCAAAGGGGTTGGTTCGACGTAATCGTCAAGAGCGCAGTCATGGCTGAAAGTGCAAAATTGCATGATTCTCCCCTGCCGCAAACGCTCAGCGCGGAAGATATTCGCATCCGCCGCAGCCTCTGGGAGAAGGTAAAGCTCGCGCTTTCGCGATCTATTTTCTGGCCGTATCAGCGGGGTTCCTGGCAGTATGACATTATCTGCGCCCTGATTTTAGTCTTTATTTTCCTGACGCCCGCCGCCTGGTTTCACGACCGTCCCACGCTTAACCTCACCACGCTTCGCCACTCGCAAGGCGTCATTGAAGTGGGACACGCCAAGGACGGCTGGCACTACCTGGTGGACGCCCGCGTCGTCGCTTCCATGGCGACGCTCAAACCCGAGGACGCCATCCGCGAAATTCTCGAAAATCGCCTTCATAAACCCGTCAGCGTGAAATCCGTCGATGTTCTTCGCGACCGCAATAACGTAATCCTCGGTTACACCGTCGTGCTGTCACGCTGAAATCAACTTCCTGAAATGCTCGGCTGGAACTCCAAATGGCCGCCGCTTCATAAGGCTTTCCGTCCTTTCTGTAACATCCCCGATCTACATGACGTCAGGGGTTATCAGGGGCGCCGCCGTGCGTTCTGCATACTGGCGGCCGCCGAAGGCGCGGTCCCTTGCAGGATGCAGCGCCATTGCCAACCGGCAAGAGGAGGCACTACACTAGCCGTAGTGGTGATCCCCGGGAGGATTGATTTTGAAATTTAATAAAGTGGTACGAAACCGCGCCATCATCATCTTCTTCACAATCATGTTGCTACTCTTTCCCAGCGTCATCTTTTGCGCTCGCCCTCACGGGAGCCGGGCGCAAAAGAGCGCGCCGGGGCTCGATTCGGTCCTTTCCCATATGGATGCGGCGGCGCGGGCTCTGAAAACGGTCTCCGCCAAGCTGACCTATACCACGGTCACGGTTCTGGTGAATGACCGTACCACCCAGTACGGTGAGCTTTTTTTTAAGAAAGGAAAGACACCGGAAGTGTTGGTACGATTCATCAAGCCCAACCCGAAACAAATCCTCTTCAAGAAGAATCGGGCCGAAATCTACTATCCGAAAATCAACCAGATTCAGGAGTATGATCTGGAACACCGCCGCGATCTGCTTCAGCAATTTTTGCTCCTGGGCTTTGGTAGCGAGACCGCAGAACTGAAGCAGTCTTATCACCTGCATTATTTAGGAGAGCAAAAGCTCGGCAATGAGACGACTCCCGTCTTGGAACTCATCCCGGCGGAAAAGCAGGTTGCAACCCAGCTCAGCAAAGTGGACCTGTGGATCAGTGAGGATTCCTGGCTTCCCGTTCAGCAGGAATTCTTCGAGCCGAGCGGAGACTATCTCATCGCCCGGTACAGCGACGTGAAAGTGAACCGCACGCTGCCTTCTTCGATCTTCAAGCTTCACCCCAAGCCCGGTACCGAGCGAGTGAAGATGAATTGAAGAATCAGCAGTCTTGCGGTATGGTGTTCACCTCAAGAAAGTGCTTTCCCGATCTCAGTGCAACTAAGCCTTGGTAAAGAACCTGACGTCGTGTCTCAATTATGTGATAGAAATCTGCCCGTGGGGCATATGACGCACAGCAATGTGATCCAGCAGGCCGACAGGCCAATCCACGACTGGTATAGATTTGTGTTGTCATACCCGCCGCATCTCGTGCGCCAGTATATTGAACGATTCGGAATTCGTGGACGAGATTTGCTGTGCGATCCATTTTGCGGTACTGGAACAACCTTGGTGGAAGCTAAGAAATCTGGTATTCGCAGCATAGGCTGCGACGCGCATCCGTTCGCAGTTTTGGTTTCCCGCGTCAAAACCGAATGGGCACTGGACGTCCGTCTCTTATCGTTACTATTACGCCGAATTCTTGCGAATGCCGAAGAACAGATGGTTCGGCACAGCTTGCCTTCTCTTTCTCTCCTTTCTCTTTGGGAGTTGCCGGAGATTGCAGCGGTCAACGAGGAGAGGAACGGCCACCGGTTGAGCGAAGATGAAAAAAGATTGTTACCTGCCGGGTTCTTAAGCGAGCGACCGCTTCAACGGCTGCTGATTTTGCGCAGTGAGATCAAATACCAAGCGCAGAACAGAGCTTTTTGGGATGGCCCAGGATCACTATGAAGAATCTTGTACAGAGGGAAGATAGTGCTTTTAAGAGCAAACTTTTCTGCCTGACCTGCGGAAATCGGGATCGATTCATTGAAGTGATGCACTCGGAGGCTCATTTGGTTGACGGTAATTTGAACTATATCAAGCTTATCGAAGGGGTGACAGATCACTACATCTGCTATATTTGCGGGGGAGCCGTCGACTCCGAGTGGACATAGCCGATGAATGCTCCTTTAGTAGTTCAGGACGTGATAAGCCGATTGCAGCACCGTTACGGACGGGCCGCGCTCGTTGGCAAAAGCAGGATCTTTAAATTTGGGTCTGTCTTTGCCTGCTCCATCAATTATTCCAAATTGCTTGGAGGACATAAGTATTTCTTTGGGCTTTCTCAAGAAGTTGTCAGGCCTGATTTAGCTTATCCCGCGACAGAGTTCGGCGACTTAGTCCTCCTGGTCTGTGGCTCAGCAGAGAGAGTCCTTGCCCTGCCGCGATCTCTTGTTATCGAGATGCTCAGCGGTGTGCCTACCCGTAAGCTTGATGTGTTCTGGGAAGATGGCTCCTACATTCTGCAGACGACCAAGCATCCGAAGCTGAATGTTTCTGAGTATCTTAATAGTTTTCCTAAGCGAACGAGCGTGGCGCTCGCTACTCCTGACAACCTGCCAAAACTTCTCAAGGCAGACCGGTTACATTTGAGGATGCAATGGGCGTTAATACGACTTGGTCGAGCAGAGGGAGCTTCGGTGTGGGTTCCGACGAATGATAGAAATCTTGCTTACCAACAGCAGTCATTCCATAACCACACGTTGGCAAGGCTACCGAATTTTGGTTTCGACGAAAACACCCGCCGTATTGTCCAGAATATTGACACTCTCTGGCTTTCAAGGAACGTCATTCGCAAGGCTTTTGAGATCGAATCAACGACTCAGATTTACAGTGGACTGCTTAGACTCAACGATTTGACTCTAGCTCAGCCCAATAATCAAATCGAGCTGTATATTGTTGCAGCCAGCCGCAGGAGAGATCGCGTACAGGCTCAGTTGCTCCGGCCTTCCTTTCAGTCACTCGTATCGCGTTGCGAATTTTTGAGCTTTGAGGCTGTAGAAGAACAGATGAATAGGCTCGGAGCCTTTCCCGTCGAGGGCGGCGCTCGCGTCAGCGGCCTCGTCCAAGGAGAACGATTCACAATCCCAGAGCACTACGTCTATCCTGACGGCGCATAGAAGGCGCGAAAAAATTATGGCCGCAGCCTTTACCAAAAGCGGTTGATAAGCTTGGCCCTTGGATGATTGCAGGCAAAGGTAAGGGCAAATATGCTTTCGTCAAGCTTGCGGAATCGCCTGCAGTCATGATTCAGGCCGATCTTTATACAATTCCGCTGCCTGACGCTACACCCGAAATTGTCTTGGAATATGCAGGAAGCGATGAACAGGGAATCCTCGCCAAGCTGCGCTACAATCGGTTGCTGGATGTTTTCCTGGGCATCACGTGTTACCCACTGCAAAATCATCTGCGTACTTCGATCAAAAACAAGGGTCAAGTCGAAATAGACGATTTGTACGTAGGTCTAAATTCGGGCGGCAAACAGTATGTCGTGCCGATTGAAGCAAAGAGCGCAAAAGATCACCTGTCGAAAACGCAAATTCAGCAAGGCATAGACTTTGCTCGTGAACGATATGCCAAGCTTATCCTGAGACCGGTTGGAATTCAGGAGATGAAGGACGGCTCGCTAGTCCTGATCGAGTTTACCTCAAAGGGGTCGCATCCCGATCAGATCCAGATCGTCGGAATGCGACGTTACAAGCTCGTGCTCATGTCTGAAGTACCGTTGGATGAATTACAGTCGCGGGATTAGCAGTTCTATCGCCTGTTTTGCTTTGAAGTCAACCGTCCTTTGTTTCCTTCAAGTTAAAACACTTATACTCCCTTTCAGGAGCGTATTTTCACCATTCACGGGGATCGAGTTGCGAATCAGGACGCGGACGGCTAGCCTAGCAGCGGGTAGTTGTGAGGCATGCCCAAGGGTAAGTTAAACGCCAATGAGAAAAGTTCCGATTCGCCGCAAGCTCCATCTCATTTCTCTGCGCCTGCGCGAGCTGCGGATGATCGCCCGTGGGGTGCTCAGCACGCGCCACCCCATTGACGTCCATCTCATTCCCATTCGCCGGTGCAATCTTTCCTGCGCCTACTGCAACGAATACGACGATTTCTCTCCGCCGGTGCCTTTAGCGGAATTGAGAAAGCGCGTTGAAAAGTTGGCGAAACTCGGAACGACGATCATCACCATCAGCGGCGGCGAGCCCTTGCTCCATCCGGACCTCGATGAGGTCATTCGCCACATCCGCCGCAACGGCATCATCGCGGGCCTGATCACCAACGGCTATCTCCTGGTACCGGAGCGCATCCAGCGGCTGAACCGCGCCGGCCTCGATCACCTCCAGATCAGCATCGATAACGCCCTGCCCGATGACACGTCAAAAAAGAGCCTGAAGGTGCTCGACAAGAAGCTCCAGATGCTCGCCGAGCACGCCGAATTCGCCGTTAATATCAATTCCGTGCTCGGCAGCCCCGTGCGCAATCCCGATGACGCGATTGCGGTCGCTCGCCGAGCCATGGCATTGGGCTTCAGCACCACGGTCGGCATTCTCCACGACCATTCCGGCCAACTGATGCCGCTCAGCCCGCAGCAGCAGAAGATTTTTGACCAGGTGCGGGCGATGGGCAAACGTTCGTATTCGCGTTTCTATGAAACCTTCCAGAGAAACATCGCTCGCGGCCAGGAAAACCAATGGCGCTGCCGGGCCGGCAGCCGCTATCTTTATATCTGTGAGGATGGGCTCGTGCATTACTGCTCGCAGCAGCGCGGCTACCCCGCCATTCCGCTTGAGGAATATACCCCGGCGCACCTGGAGCACGAATACCTGACGCAGAAATCGTGCGCGCCCCGCTGTACCGTCTCCTGCGTGCAGGTGATTGGAATGTTTGACAACTGGCGGCATCCGCAAACCCGCCAGGCGTTTGGCCCTTCCTCAACGCCCGTTGTCCAGCTTGAGTCCACCGCCGCCGCGGGCAAGAATTAGAGCCTGTTCAAATGATGTAGCGGCGCTCTCTGAGCATCTTTGTCCAAATTAGGCTCCAATATTACCGGTGCGACGTGCGGCTTTGCCGCCTGTCTTGCGGAAGGGCTTTGCCCTTCCGGGAGCTTGCACTTAAAACAACTTGTTCTGGTTGGGCGCGAAGGCAAAGCCTTCGCGCCCAACCAGAACACGAAAATATGGCATTTGGCCGGAAAGCCGGAGGCTTTCCGCAAGACAGGCGGCAAAGCCGTCCTCTGCACAGCTAAATTGGACAGCCATGCTCTATGAGCGCCGCCGTCCCCAATAATGGCCGGAGCCCGGCGCCACAGCATCTGTTGTCACTATGATTTGTAATCCTCCGGCGCTACCGCGGGACCGAAACCGCCGCATCGATGGCCTCCAAGAGATCATTGATCTTAATGGGCTTGGAAACATAGCCGTCCATGCCCGCCTGAAGGCATCTTTCCCGATCTCCTTGCATGGCATGAGCCGTCATGGCAATGATCGGGACGCGAGCGCCCGTGGTTTTCTCCTTCGCCCGGATCGCCGCCGTCGCTTCAAAACCTCCCATCTGCGGCATCTGCACGTCCATTAAAACCACGTGAAATTTACCTTTTTCAAGTGAGGCGAGCGCCTCACGGCCATTCGCCGCCACCCGCACCCGGTGACCGTGTTTTTCAAGCAGCTTCACCGCCAGCCGTTGATTGATCAGGTTATCCTCCGCCAGCAGGATGTCGAAACTCAGCCGGCTCTCGCGCAGGGTATGCCGGGTGATAAAAGGAGAGGGAACGTCCTGCCGTTGCTGGCCGGCAAGAATCGCCGCGACGGAGTCCCGCAACTGCTTTTGCCCCACCGGCTTCACCAGGTAAGCCGCAATTTGTAGCTGGCGGCACCGGGCGGCATCTCCGCGCATCCCGGAAGAACTCAGCATCATGATCGTGATTTGGCCCAGATCCGGGTATTCCCGAATCTGTTCGACCAGAGAAAATCCATCCATGTCCGGCATACACACGTCCAGGAGGATCAGCCGGAACGGATTCCGCAATTCCTGAGCGCCGCGCAGCTCGCCGAGCGCCGCGAGACCGCTCTCTGCCAGCGTCACCTGCATCCCCCAATGGGTCAGAATCTTCTCAAGAATCGTCCGGTTCGTTTTGTTATCGTCCACCACCAGCACGGGAAGCCCCCGCAAGTCGACCGCGTCTGCGCCACCGCGAGTCTGAAGCGCCACCCTGCTTCCCACGCCAAAATTCGCCGTAAAGTGAAAGACGCTGCCTTTTCCGGCGGCGCTTTCGAGCCAAATGCGTCCTCCCATCAGCCCGATCAGTTGCCGCGAAATGGCAAGGCCCAGCCCCGTGCCGCCGTACTTCCTCGTGGTTGAGCCATCCGCCTGCGTAAACGCATCAAAAATCGTCAACTGCTTTTCGGGAGCGATGCCAATGCCGGTATCGGTCACCGTAAAGTGAAGCGCCAGGCGCCCAGGGTCTCTCGATTCCTCAACCACGCGCACAACCACCTCACCGCGTTCGGTAAACTTGATGGCGTTACCCACCAGGTTCATCATCACCTGCCGCAGGCGCCCCGCATCACCCGACAGCACCTCCGGCAACCCAGGGTGGATGTCGCAACTTAGTTCGAGGCCCTTCTGATCCGCGCGAACGCCGAGAGCCTTGAGGGCTTCCCACAACGTATCGCGAAGATCAAAATCGGCATGGTCCAGGCCGAGTTTGCCGGCCTCAATTTTGGAGAAGTCGAGAATGTCATTAATGATCGTGAGCAAGGCGTCGGCCGAAGATCTTACGACTTCCAGGTAGTTCCGCTGCTCGTCATCCAAAGAGGTTTCGAGCGCGAGTTCCGTCATTCCAATCACGCCGTTCATCGGCGTCCGGATTTCGTGGCTCATATTGGCCAGGAACTCACTCTTGGCGCGGCTGGCCGCTTCGGCGGTCTCTTTCGCCTGGTGCAACTCATTTTCCGCCTGCTTGCGCTCAGTGATATCGATCATCGTGCCTTCGATCAACGACGAGCCGTTCCCATCCGAAAGGAGGGTCGCATTCACCAGAACCCAAACGCTGCTGCCCTCCCGTCGCCGCAGACTCAGTTCGAAGTTGGTCAGCGATTTCTGTTCCTTCAAACGAAGCAACATTCTGTTCCGGTCCTCCGGGTTGGCGTACCACTCAGTGACCGGTCGCGCCAGACACTCTTCCCTGGAAGCATGGCCCAGAATACGCGCCAGAGCGCCGTTGCAGTCCAACACCTGGCCACCGAGGGTGGTCCGGAAAACGCCCGCCAGGCTCCGCTCAAACAATAACCGGTAGCGTTCTTCACTGGATGCGAGCTGCCCTGCCTGCGCCGAAAATCGCCGGTCCACCATGGAGGTGATCAGGGCGAGGCCGAGCAGCATCAGAGTGACGACCGCAATACCCGCAACCCCCAAGGCCGAAACGTTAACCGACGAGGAGAAATCGGTGGGGGCAGGAGAGGGCGTATAGCTCGCAGCCGCCATCCCCGTATAGTGCATTGCGGCAATCGCAATCCCCATCACCGCTGCGCTCGCCAGTTTGAGCCGGCTGATGCCCTTGGTTTCATCTCGAAAGTAAAAAGCCAGCCATAGCGCGACCAGCGAAACTACCATCGCGACGACTACGGAAAGCGCCACGATGAAGTAGTTCCAGTGGCACATGGCTGGCAGACGCATCGCCGCCATTCCGATGTAATGCATGGCTGCAACACCGCCGCCCATCACAATGCTGCCTCCCACGGCGTTCGGCCAGGTTAGCCTCTTGCGGCTCACCACAAAGAGGGCGACCGCTGAAGCGAAGATGGCGGCGAGCAGCGAAAGCACCACCGTCGGCAGGTCATAACGAACTGGCACGGGCAGGCTGAAAGCCAGCATGGCGATGTAGTGCATCGACCAGATGCCAATTCCCATCGCCGTGGCTCCGCCTCCCAGCCACATCGCGCGCGCCCGTCCGCTCGCCGCCGCTGTCCGTCCGGCTAAATCAAGGGCCACATAGGAGGCAGCCATCGCGATCACAAGCGACGTAACCACCAGGCGGTAGTCATAAGAGCTTGCCATTATGCCGGCATGCATCAAGACGCCTCTCTCTGTACCGCAACCCTGATGATGATCTTTTCAGGTTGTTTTTGGGTTTTGCGGATGCACGGGTTTGCGGTGTTTTCCTTCTTGCAGCGCAATTGCCTGGCTTTACCCATCGCACCGGAGTTTAGCTCTAGTCGCCGGGCGCGTCAAGCATAGGTTATTATCTTTCCTATACACAACACAATAGGAGAGAGTTCCTGCTGGACTCCATGGAGGGTGGGGTGGGGCGGACCACACTCCCACTCGACCGAAGCGACGCCCCGCCGAATCGCATAACGAAACTGACAGGAGGCGTGGCACACTGCTACTTTGTGACGTAAGTTCGCGCCAAAATGACAAGGAAGCAAAAATTTGGTTTACTCCTCACCCGGCCTTCGGCCATCCCACGGGGAGAGGGCTGAAAACGGAACCGGTAGCAACTCCTTTTCGGGAGGGTCACCGAAAAAGTAAGGATCGCAGCCCTCTCCCTTCGGGAGAGGGGGGACCGCGAAGCGGTGGCTGAGGGGTTCTAGCGGGCAGCTTCACTCGTTTCGTTCTCGCTGAGTTATAACGGGAATCTGTGTCACGAAGTACTACGTTCCTTTCGGGCGGTGGTCCGCATCGAAGGAAAAAGGTGGGGGGAGCCGTGCGATGTTGTGAAGCATTTAACGAATGTTATACTGGCCTAAAGGAGTTATACGCAATGAGAAAGTCCGGACGCCCGATTCGATGGGCGGGTTTGGCCATCCTGGTATTTGCGCTTTGTGGCGTGTGCCAGCAACAGACCGGTACGGCCGCCCCCGCGCACGCCCACGATGCAGAGATTCAGAGCAGCTTGAAAGCCTTCAGCGCGGTATACGGCGTTGTAGAAAAGAATTATGCCACTCCGGTCAGTCCGGACGTTGCGCTTTACGGCCCTTCGGACAGCAACGTGGTCGGCGCGATTCCCGGCATGCTCCGCATTCTCGACCCGCATTCAAATTTCTTTGATCCCAAGCAATTCGCCAAAATGCGCGAAGAAATGCAGGGTAACTATTACGGCGTGGGGATGCAGATTGCTCCGCGGCCCAATAAAATGGGAAAAATCGTCACCGTGGTCGATGAGCCGCTGCCGGGCTCGCCGGCATTTCGCGCCGGACTTCGCCCGGGCGATGTGATCAGCGCGGTGGACGGCAAGGATACGCTCTCGCTGGATACCACAACGGTCGCGAACCTGCTGCGCGGCCCAAGGGGCACGGTGGTGCACGTCTCCGTGCTGCGTGAAGGCTCCGCGAAGCCGCTGGAATTCACCCTCACCCGCGAGAGAATCACGACGCACAGCGTAGATGCGGCTTTCATGCTCCGCCCCGGAACAGCGTACATCCATATCAACACTTTCAACGAAACTACGAACCCTGAACTCACTGCCGCCCTGGACCGCCTTGGCGAGCAGAACATCAAAGACCTGGTCCTTGACTTGCGTGGCAACCATGGCGGCTTGTTGAACCAGGCGGTGAGGGTGGCCAGCCATTTCTTACGAAAAAACCAGCTTGTGGTTTATCACTACGGGCGCAGTTCGCCGCAACAGAAGTATTACGCCGTCAAAGGGGAACAGGGGCCGGAATATCCCATTATTGTTTTGATTGATAGCGGCACAGCGAGCGCGGCCGAAATTGTAACCGGCGCTTTGCAAGACCACGACCGGGCCCTTGTCATGGGCCAGGACAGCTTTGGCAAGGGGCTCGTGCAGACGGAGTTTCCGTTGAGCGATAACACCATGCTTTTGCTTACCACGGCGCGGTATTACACTCCGAGCGGGCGCCTGATTCAGCGCGACTATTCCAAGATTTCGCTCTACGACTATTACAATCATTATGACCCCACGCCTCACACGCAGGTGCGAATGACCGATGGCGGCCGCCAGGTGTATGGCGGTGGCGGCATCACGCCGGATGTTGCCGTGCCGGCCCCGAAGCTCAATTCCGTCCAACAGAAGCTAGTCGGTGCGGGAGCTTTCTTCGATTTCGGACGCCACTATCTTGCCCGGCACAAAACCATTTCCGCGGATTTTAAGCCCAATGGCAAGGTCATTGACGAATTCAGGAAATTCGCTGCCTCGGACGGGGTCTCGCTTTCCGCTCAGGACATCAAAGATAACGAGGCTTTCATCCGCAAGCGCATCCGCGTCCAGTTGGTCCGCACGATTTACGGCGAGGATGCGGCAACGCGGCTCTCGGCAGAAAACGATCCTCTCGTCCAAAAGGCATTGGGAAGCTTCGACCAGGCGCATCAGCTTCTGGTGCAGGCTCATCGTTATATGGCGAGCCGCGGGACGGAGTAGGACAATTTGGATTTTCGATTTTGGATTTTGGGCTTTCGATTTTGAATTTTAGATTTTGGATTTCGGGTATTTTAGATTTCAGATTTTGGATTTTACTTGCTGGCTTACGCCTTCCGCCTTAGATTCCACCAAAAGGGTTGCGGTAAGCAGCCCTTCGATTTTAGATTTTGAATTTCTGATTTTGGATTTTAGATTTTCGACTGCCTTCCGCTTCCGCCTCCCGCCCGCTACGGTGAGGAGCCCAGAAGCCCCGCCTCATCGAGGCCGTTCATCAACATCAGGAAATAAAGCATCCCGGCGTAGGGCTTCCACGGCTCCAGAATCTGATGTGTCCTCTCAGCGTCCAAGGGGCTCGGGAGGCGCAACCAGCGCCCCAGCGCGTTACGCGCGCCGATATCGCCTGCGGGGAAAATGCGCCAGCGTCCCATGCCCCGCAGCAGAGTGTACTCCGCCGTCCACTGCCCGACTCCCCGCAACTCCATCAATCGCTGTAACACATCTTCGTCGCTCATGCGCGCGAGGCGCGTGAAATCAAGCCGGCCTTCGGCAAGCGCCTGGCTCGCCTCAACAATGGCCCGGGCTTTCTGGCCCGTAAAGCCAAGCTTGCGGAGTTCTTCCGGCGGGGCAGCCGCGAGGTCTTCCGGGCGCGGGAAGGCGTAACTCCGCGAATCGCCCTTTCCGGTGGAAAGGCTGAATTGCCTGGCCAGCCGGTTCATGATCTGGATGCCCGCCGCAAGGCTGATCTGCTGGCAGGCAATCCCGTTGATGAGGGCTTCGAACGGGGTGGGAAATCGCGGCGGCTTTAGACCTTGGAAACGCTCGACAAGCGGCGCGAGCTTCCGGTCGCGCGCAGCGAGACGATAGAAACCGGCAAGATCGGTGGGCGTTCCGAGCAGTCTGTGAACCGTACGGCGAATCAGAAGTTTTGTGCGGTGGTCGAGCGGCCCGCCACTTACGTGGACGTGCAGTTGCCGGCTGGCCTTCGGGCTTTGGACAACGGCAACTTCGTGAGGTTTACCGGAGACGGCCACCACCCGGCGGTACGTCGAGCCATCCCAGCGGTCGATCAGATTTCCCGGGCGGCGCTTCAAGGCCCAGGCTGTCAGGTTGAGACGAAAAGGCCCGAGCGGACGAAGCGTAAAGCCGCTTGGAGACATGGAATCCTGCAATTTCAATTTCGGTGAAATCTCGCCTTACGGCTCTGGAGTGGATGAATCGGACGGGGCGATGGTGAATTGCGGCGCCAGATCTACGGTGGAGGTGACGGAGTTTGAAACGAAACATCCCTCTTTCGCGCTTTTCATAATCTCCTCGGCCAGAGGAATATCCTTTTCGGCTCTCAGCGAGACCACGGGACGCACGGCGATTCGAGTGATCCGGTATTTTCCATCGGTGTTCTCCAGCGTGCCTTCCGTGTGGCTCTCATAGCCACCCACTTCGAGGTGGCGGTGATGCGCATACGATAGAAAAGTGAGCATCAGGCAGGCGTTCACCGCCCCGATGAGTAGCTCTTCCGGACACCACACCTCGGCGCTGCCTTTGAATTCAGGCGGACTGCCGATCCCAACCGCAGGGTGTCCGGCGGCCGCCATCGTTCCCTTCAGCGCGGCGGTCCACGAGAGATCATTCTTGTAACGGTAAGTCTTGTAGACCTTTTTGGCTTCCATGTGCTCCTCCGTGGGTCGCGCTAGCCGCGGCGCAATTCAACCCCTTGCGATGAAACTCGCTGGACCGGGCCGGAGCCTTCAAAAGCCCACGCCCAGACCTCGTTGTGAAGCGTTTCTCCGGCTGCCACGGTTCGAACAGTGCCATTTTCGACAGCATCGGAAAAACTCAGCGCTCTCGATGTTACCGGCTCAATCGCGACGACGTATTCGGATCCCCAGAAGGGATAATCCGGACACCCCCGGTAAAGCTGCCAGAACCACAGCCACGGAAACACCTTCGCATCCCATGATAAGCCGCAGCCGACACCTTTTGACTGGCTGCGAATGGCGTACCAGCCTTCCTGAAATCCGGTTATCGCGGCCAGATCATGCGAACGCGCCGAGGGAGCGGCGATCCGCGAGATATCCACCTCACCGCCTGCCCGCAACTTCAATTTGGGCCACGCGGCTTCCTGGTTTTCTTTCAACCGGCTCGTCTCATCGAGGTAACCGCCCACCAACACTTGGCAAGGGGGAAGCTCGACGGCACAAGTCTCATCCAGAAACGGCCATCCATAGGCAGGATGATATCCCCACACCACCTGCAAATCCGTGCCGCTTTCGTTCTGAATACTTTCCTGGATATGCAGCGCGGGTTTGTGACGGTAAATGGCCAGCGTTTTTTCGACCAGGAACGGCGCCCGGCGCGTGCGGACGGAGCAGGTGACGCACACCTCCTCGGGTGTATCAGTATCGATTCGATAGTCCCAGGGAGTCAGCGTCACTTCCCCATGCAAACCGGTATTCACCCCGCGATGAAGCGAAGGGTGCCCGCCCCAGGGAAACATCTCCTGCCAACCGCCTTCGTAGAAATCGGAAAACATGCCATCGGCGGGTGGCGCCATCGGCTGATAATTCTTCATCGCGCGAAGGCCGGTGTACGACCGCCAAAGGAAGTCTACGTCCTTGGGTTTGTAAAGGAATTCATAAATATCAGTTCCCTTGTCCACCAGAACGGTGACTCGAATCTTTTCATTTTCCAGGCTCAGCGCGCGATATCCCTTGAGCTGGAATTCAGATAGCCGGCAACCGTAATTGCGGTGATGCGTGTGCGCTTGATATTGTTCCATCAGTGGGTCCCGGTCCAGTACGATAATCTAAAACCCCGTTGCCTGACAAGAGAAACCGCCGTCCCATCCCTGCACGGTATCGCAGCGGCGTGGCAGTTCAGACCGCTTTCATAAGCGGCAGGCGGCTCTCCCTGGCAAAAGCTGCCTGGCGGCTGCACGACGTTGAGGCGCGAGGCCACCCAGCGCCGACTGAATCCGCGAGGGAAGCCGGTCCGCATGAATGTTGGAGAACGCAATCAGCAAGAAGATGGCCGGACCCAGGAAAGCGATATTCAAAAGCCAGCTTCGCAATCCGATGCTTAAATGCTCTCCCCACCATCGGACGCCAAGGTTGAAGGCAACCATGGCGCCCAGGCCGAAGAGCAAGGTTTGGTTCACGGGACAGGAGCGGCGGGTCAGCGCGACGCCAATCACTCCCACCGCTAAGGCGTAGCTGAGTCCATCCGCAAGTCCCCAGATGCGATACATCCACGGCGGAGTTCCCAGGACCAGGCCATAGGCGGACACCATTTGCATTGAAACGCCGAGACACAGCCACCAGGCGAACAGCGCGTTTTTACGATGAAGGTGGTGTTGGAGGTAAACGAGAGAGAGAAGGAAGAGAATGAGCGAGGAAGCGATCCAAAATCCAACAATTTTGTTCACCGGGAACCTCCTAGAAGGAAGGCCCCCGGCTCCCAAAATGTCTCCTTATTGCCGCGGAGGCTTTGGCATAGGCGGCCGAGGCCACATGTTGGTTCAGCTCCCCTCCGACCCTGGTTTAGAAAGGTCAAGAGGAGAATAACAAAACCAGGTATTGCCTTCCTTGTATATATGAGATTATTCGTTCTATTCAACTTTGACATACCCTACGATCCATACATCCCAAACGGCTTGTACATTTCATACGTTCGATACGTATGATACGAACGAAATGAAAAAGATTTAGTCCGGCGAGTCCACGCGCAAACGGCGCACAAACTCTTCCACGGGTTGCTCAAGGGACCCTTGCTGCTCTAGAATATCGAGCACTCGTTCGAGTACGATGCCAACCGCCTCCGAGCGTTTGCGGAAGCTGTTGTCACACCAGATTTCAAGAGTGCGGAATTTTGAGACTGACACTCGTGCGCAAACTGGCATTTCAAGCTTTTCTTTTTTCCTGGTCATTGGTGAATATCCGCGATGGGAATTGCCTGCCATTCCGGAGATGACGGTGTTGGTAGCAGATTCGAGTGGCAAACGCGCCTCGCCGGGGGCCGGCGCAAAAACGCTCCACGCGGGTTGCCTCTTCCCGACGGCCCTCTCTCCTTGGTTCGGCCCAGACTCGTTACTCATGAGTAAACAATAGCAATCTGCCGCGAGCTAATGGAGACAGATGAGACAAATGAGACAATTTTTGAGGCCGGCGCCATGGCGCCAACACCCAAAGATGAGGCCGACATAGCCGCTAAGTTATGGAATATGAGCCAGATAGCTGCTGTGGATAGGCTGATCGCGATAAAATCCCGGCGGTTTTTACGGTATCACGGGTTGGGCTTGTGGAGGCGTATCCACGATGACAGGACCTTCCATGGGAACAACGGGGACGGTGGCGGGAACCCGTTCGTGCAGGATGCGTTCCGTAGCCTGAACGCGAGGCTCGGCGTGGAAACGCTTCTGAATCGCCGAATCGGCAAGGAAGTTAGAAAAGGCCAGCAGGCTCATTCCCTGGTGGTGGGCCATCCACGAGCGGACGAGCTCATATTTCCCGTGCGGCTGATGCGGATCCGGTTTGTAATCCGCCGATTCGTAAAACCCAAACGCTCCGAGCCAGCCCATCTTTTTCATTCTGCGAAGATTATTTACTGCGCCTTGCGGGTCCATCGCAAGCGCCAGAATGGAAGCATAGGGCGCGACCGTCTGCGCTGAAATATCGGCTTTC
This sequence comes from Terriglobia bacterium, assembly GCA_036278555.1. Lineage (GTDB taxonomy): Bacteria > Acidobacteriota > Terriglobia > UBA7540 > UBA7540 > RH2-MAG17b. The sequence continues at coordinate 16,406 of DASUKV010000023.1, read as the reverse complement.
AACGCCAAACTTGGAATTCCGAATGCTTGGTACTGATAATTGCCTTTCGCATCCTTCCGGCTAAATGCCGCTTCCGTGACGCCCCAGGGCCGGCGCTTGTGGCGGGCGAACTTCTGCTGGCATCGAATCGCCGTCTGCTGACTCATTGCCAGAATCGTATCCGGGTAAGCTTCCATCCAAAGCGCTGGCATCAGGTACTCGAACAGAGTGCCTGACCAGGATAGAAGGGTCCTTTCGCCGTGATAAAGGGTATGCGATCTGGCCAGGCGGAGCCAGCTCTGCTGCGGAATATCTCCCTTGGCGATCGCGATAAAGCTGGCAGTGCGCGCCTCCGAGGCCAGGAAATCATAACAGGCTGCTTCGAGTTTCTGCGCCTTCACGTTGTAACCAATGGAGAGGAGTTTCCTGGCAGGATTGTAAAGAAAACGAAAATCCATCCCGACGACCAGCGACTCCGCCGTATCTGCGAGGCGCCGGAGAGTGCTGGCGAGGCTTTGGGACTTCATCAAAGCCCCTCTTATCATGGGCAGCAACGACTGCGCCTCGGAACCAGCTTCCGCGGCCGCGCTGGGATCTTCCGTCAGCCGTTGCAGCTTTTCTTCCAATTCTGCTAACGCTTGCGGAAGGGTCTCTGGACTTAGCCGGTTCCACGGAACTTCCAACTGGAGTTCCGGGCGCCGGAGCAAGGAACAGAATTCCGGCAGGATCCAGGGCGCAAAATCTTCCGCTGTCTTTCTGAGATTCCCGAGCCGGGCGCCCAGGCCGGCCGCCCAATATTGGACGGCTTCCTGCGGCTGGCTCCCGCGCGTGACGGAAAGTTTACTTCCAAGCTCTCGCGCCTCCTGCTCGAGGTCCGGCAATGCTGCCAGCCACGCAAGAGGGTTATCTCCCAGCAACTCGAAGCGCCGCTTCAAGCCCTTGAAGAGAGCGGCCGTCGCCTTGGACTCCGGCTTCGAGGCCACCTCTTCCGCCAGCAGATCTAAGTGGTCGCGCAGTCCCTGCCAAAGCGAGCCCTGGAATAAGGGACCGCGGATCATCTCGAGGCAGCCCTGCTTCAACGTCCAGAGGCAGGCCGCGAGATTCCCGCTATCGACGGTGGAAACAAAAAGCGGTTCGAGAGCCTCCAGCGTTTCGATGTGACTCCAGTTGAAGAAATGCCCTTTGAACGAAGGGAGCTTCCGGGCTGTATTTAGAGTGTTTTCGGTGAGGCGGGCAAATTCCCCGGCCGTTAGATAGCCTAGGTCGTAAGCCGCAAGCCGCGCATTGAGCAGCAGTCCCAGATTGGTTGGAGAGATCACCTTGGCCACGAGCCGCGGAGACTCCTGGACGTAATCCGGAATCAGCCAATGGGTTCCTGAATTGCTCCATTCGTCGAGGAATCGCCACGTGCGAAGGGCGGTCTCCCGCAGGAAAGCTTCTTCTTTCGGGCGGATTTTGCTGTGCGCGGACGGCAACGGCAGGTCAAGCCATCGGCGGATCGGTTTCGAGCAGGCCCAAACCACCAGGAACGGCAGGGCCTCGGGCAGCGAAGCTGGACGGAGGTAGACGACCGCGATGCCGAGAAGGATAGAAAACCATAGCGTCAGGTCCAGGCAGATTTCAACCGGCGTCTTCTTCTTCGATTTCAGCTCTGACTGCGCCGCGGTTTCCCATTCCAGGAGCCTCTTGTGTGTCACCATCACCCGGATCAGGGTGCGGACAATCGCATCCATCGTGACCAGAGACTGGTGGAGCAAAAACACTAGTGTCAGCAGCACGTTCACCTGATCGATGACGAATCCTTTTACCGATTCTTTCAGATAGCCTCGCCAGTTCTCAAAGTTGCCGACCATCACCAGTGAGAGCAGGAGCTGCAAATAGGAAGGCGCCAGAAGCAGCACCAACGTGGCCACTGTCCAGTAAAGCGCCCCGCCCGGCAAGAAGAACCAGCCGCCAAGGAAAAGCGCCAAGGTCGCGGCCTCAATCAGGCTGCGCCGCAAATTATCCAGAATCTTCCAGCGCGCGATAAACGAGAGAGGGTTCGGAACCTTCTCTCCGGAATAGCCGGGCACGCGGTTCAGCAGCCAGCGGAGAATTTGCCAGTCGCCGCGAACCCAGCGGTGCTTGCGGCGGCTGTACGCGCTGAAGTGCGAGGGGTAATCGTCGACGACTTCGATATCAGAAACCAGGCCTGCCCGCGCGTATGATCCTTCGATGAGATCGTGGCTGAGCAAGGCGTTCGCCGGGAAGCGCTGGGCCAGAACCTGCTGATACACGTCCACTTCATAGATGCCCTTGCCGGTAAAGCTTCCTTCTCCCAAAAGGTCCTGGTAAACGTCGGAAATGGCTCGCGTGTAAAGGTCAAATCCCGTCTGGCCGGAATAAATGCTCGCCAAATGAGAGCGAGTGACCGACTGAACGCTGATGCCTACCCGCGGCTGAAGGATGCCGTACCCGCTCACGACCGTGTTCGTTTCAGGATCGATAACGGCTTGATTCAGTGGGTGCGCCAGCGTGCCGACCAGTTCTTGCGCAGTATCGCGCGGAAGCTGCGTATCCGCGTCCAGCGTGATGACATACCGGACCTTCGGCAGGATCGAAAGATCGCCCGCCTTCACCGGAAAACTATCAAAGTTATTCCGCAGCAGGTTATTCAAATCGAGCAGCTTGCCGCGTTTCCGCTCCCAACCCATCCAGGCCTCTTCCACGGGGTTATAGACGCGATGGCGATGAAAGAGGAAAAAAGAGCCTTTCCCTTCAGAGCCATACCGGCGGTTGAGTTCTTCGATCAGTTTCACGCAGAGGTCTACCAGCTCATCCTTTTCCTCGAGAGGGCGAGTGGAATCCGGGGAATCCGTCAGCAATGCGAAGTGCAAGTTAGGGCTCGAATTGGCGAGATAACGAATCTCCAGAGCCTCCACCGCCTCGCGGACCTGCTTTTCGGAGAGCAGCAAGTTAGGCACTACCACCATCGACGTACATTCGGCCGGAATACCTTGGGAAAAATCCAGTTTCGGCAGCCTGCGGGGACGAATCAAGAAGCTTGTGAGCTGGTTGACAATCCGGACGGCGGACTCCGTAGCGGGCAGAAGCAACAGCGCGATTGCGCCGAAGAGCGGCAGCGCCGCCCGTAATCCGCTGAGCAGGAAAGCGATCAGGCCGATGGTCACTACCTCGATGCCGATCACGTAATAGATTTCCGGCCAGTAGAGGATCGCCCGCTCGATCCTCTTGTGAAAAGGGACGCGGTAATGGATGCGCGCTTCCAGAAGCCTTCTTCCCTCATCCGCCACGTAGTATCCCGCATGCTTCCGCCGCTCGAACATCCGGGGATTTTCGCGCGGGATTTCCCGGGCCTGCCGGGCGAGGCTGATCGCGGCTTCCGTAACTTCGATTTCGCTTGAATCCGAATTGGCCGCCAAATCAACGACTGCCTGACGGTAAACGTCCCGGCTTTCCGGATCCATCCTGGGATAAACGCCGGACGGGTCCGTCCGCAGAATCTCTTCCACCTGGCTGACTTTCTCAAAAAATCCACCCCACTCGGTATACTCAAGCTCCAGAAGGCTCAGCGCGAGCTTGCCGGTCTCGTCGGCCAGACCTCCAGGAATGGGGTCTTTCCTCTTCATCGTCTGGCGGAAAACCTCCGCCGCGGCGCCCGCCTCCTCCAGAAGCACGAGTTGCAGCAGCGGCTTTAGCGCCCAGATTTCGTTGATGTTCAGCGTCTGCTGCTCCTGGAACGCCCCCAGGCAGGCGACGAGCGGCGGCTCCTGAAACGTAAAATGAATCATCTCAAGGAACCGCCGGGCGAGCACATACGCGCGAAGGGTGACCTCCTGCGTGCCATTGCGGACCAAAGGCAGCTTCTGGAACGACTCACTGCGGAGCGTCTCGCGGGTTTCGCGGAACTTGGCGCGCAGCCGGGGAAGGTTCTCGATGAGCGGCTGAGTCTCAGGCGGAACCTCCCGCCTTTTGGCAGCCCATTCGCGAATTCCATTCTCAAAATTACGGACGGAGCGGAATGCCTTGAGCCATCGCTGCTGGAGCACCCGGACACCGCTGGCCGAGCCCGGTTCAACGGCATACTGGGCCATGTCCCGCAGAAGTTCAAAATCCGCAGTATTACCGGCCGGAGGCGACGTCGCCGGAGAGGATGATTCCTGCGGGAAAGATGCGGTAGTTTCCTCCGGTCCCAAAGCAGCCGCGCTGGGACTCATCCGTGCGGAAATGTTTTCGGAAGGATTCATTCCAGAATTATTATGACCCGGCTTGGCTTGCGCTTGCTCGAAACCACCCCGTGCGGCAGGACCAGGACTGTGCGCGAAACTCTGTCAATCATTGATTATGACACAGGACCCCGCTGAGCCAAGCTCCTGGAATTGCTGGATAATCGGGCTCAAAAAGGCTGTAGTACGTCGCATTTTAATTTCGCGGATTCGGACCCTCACCCGGCCTTCGGCCACCCTCTCCCACGGGTTGAGGGCTGACAGATGAGGTGAGTCGCAGCCTCTCAATGCGATCGGGGCGGAGAAATTAAGAATAACTGCCCTCTCCCTCCGGGAGAGGGTGGCCGAAGGCCGGGTGAGGGCTACAATCGCCAATTCATGTCCATTTTCATCAGTTCGTTCCACGTGATTTCCCGGCCACGATAAGCTGCCGTGCGGCCCAGAATCGCGGTCAGAGTTGATTCCGCTCCCAGCGCGGCTTGGTTGTGATATTGGCCGCTCAGAATGCTCTTCACAAATAACTTCATCTTTGCTTGATCGGCGCGCGAGAGGTTATCGTGCAGGGCCCCCACGAAGCCCGGCTGAATACGGCCCGGGGAAGAAGACGCCATCGTGGCCCACGTCCACGGCTCTTCGCCCTTGATGGTGACCGGCCCCCAATACGGGGATTCCGAAACGCCTCTCGACCCAAAGAAGCGCAGCCGCACGTCCCACCAGGTTTTTTCAAACTGCGTCGAGCCGAAGGTCACGGCTACACCGCGAGGGTAGTGAAAGATCACCTCAAACTGGCCATAAACGTTGCCCGCGTCCGGCCGCACGGCGCGCCTTCCTGATCCCACCGCCTTCAGCGGATGCTCCTCAAGCGTCCAGTTGCAGGCGTCGATCACGTGAATATCCTGCTCAACGATGATGTCGCCGGAAAGCACGCGGTCATAAATCCAGTTGCGAATCCGCGCTTCCGCAGGTGAGGCTTTGGGCCATGAAGGCTTTTGAACATACGTGGCGTAGTAGTACGCCTCGCCGCACGCGATGCGCCCTAAAGCTCCTGAATGAATACGCCGGACGAGTGCGCGAAAAGGAGCCGCATTCCGTACCTGAAGGCCCACGTCGAGGCTGAGCTTGCCTCGCGCTTTCCTGCCCAATTCGATGACGCGCTTCGCACCGTTCACATCTACCGCCACCGGCTTCTCGCAATAGGCGTGCTTGCCTTCGCTCACCGCCGCTTCCAAATGCTGCGGGTGAAAATACGGCGGGCTTGTGATCAGGACGATGTCGACATCCCGGCACGCTGCCACTTGCTCATACGCCCGGAGACCACGAAACACGCGCGACGGGTCAACGCCGGCGTAGCCCTTTGCGGCGGCCAGCCGGTCAAAATAAACCTTTGCCTTGTCGAGTTGGTCCTGGAACAAATCGCCCAACGCGACCACTCGCGCGGGCGTGATGCGGGCCAGGACTGTCGCGTCGCGCGTCCCGCGCCCGCCGCATCCCACCACGCCCACTCCCAGATGCGAATGGGCTCGCGTGCCGCGCACCTGCGCTGCTTTCACGATGATCAAGCCGGCTCCTCCATTGATAGGCGGCCCACAGTAAAACGACCGATCTAAAACTTGCTACAATTATAAGTTGTCGTGATACGAGACGTAGCGCCAGCTTCTAGCTGGCAATCTGGAGTTGTATCTCATGAGTTCGTTGCATAATTCTCGCCAGAAGGCGGGTTCTGTTAAAGCCCTCACCCACCGCTTCGCGGTCCCCCCTCTCCCGGAGGGAGAGGGCTGGAATCTCTCGAATTGACCGCCCTCGCCCCCTGAAAAGGGGGAGAGGGTGTCCCGCGGGGAAGCAGGGCTTCCCATCGCGGGACGGGTGGGAGGGGCGGCATCGATGGTGGCGCTACGCCCGAGGAGAGACCTGATGGAAAATGATGTTTTCAGAATTGCTGGCAGGGAATTTCGCTCGCGCCTGATTGCAGGCACCGGAAAGTACCGGACATTTCAGGAGATGGCCCGCGCCCATGAGGCTTGCGGGGCGGAGATTGTTACGGTGGCGGTGCGGCGCGTGAACCTGACCGACCGCAGCAAAGAATCATTGCTGGATTACGTGGACCGCGAAAAATTCTTCATCCTTCCCAATACCGCCGGCTGCTACACCGCTGATGAAGCCATTCGAGCGGCCCGGCTCGCGCGCGAAGTGGGGCTTTCCAACTGGATCAAGCTGGAGGTGATTGGGGACGCGAAAACCCTCTTTCCTGACAATTTTGAGCTCGTCAAGGCGACCGAAGCTCTCGCGCGCGAAGGCTTCGTCGTGCTGCCGTATACCAACGATGATCTGATTGCGGCACGGCGGCTCATTGACGCAGGCGCCGCCGCGGTGATGCCTCTCGGAGCGCCTATCGGCTCCGGGCTGGGCATCCAGAATCCCGCGAACATCCGCATCCTGCGGGAGATGATTAAAGAAGTCCCGCTCATTCTCGATGCCGGCGTGGGAACTGCATCGGATGCTGCCGTCGCCATGGAACTGGGCGCCGACGCCGTGCTGATGAATACGGGCATTGCCGCCGCAGAAGACCCAGTGCTGATGGCCGAGGCGATGAAGCACGCGATTCTCGCGGGGCGCAAAGCCTATCTCGCCGGACGCATGGGGAAAAAGCTGTACGCCACCGCCTCCAGTCCCTTGGAAGGCGTCGTCCGGTAGCCCTTGGCTGAGGGATGGTAGCCACGGCACGAATTTCGTGCCGTGGGCCTTGGCCTGAAAACCCACGGCACGGAATTCGTGCCGTGGCTACCCCGCTCAACTTAGCTGGAGCGCCGGTGAGGACCCATGCTTGTCTAAATTAGGTTCCGATATTACCGATGCGACCTGCGGCTTTGCCGCCTGTCTTGCGGAAGGGCTTTGCCCTTCCGGAGCCTTGCATCCAACCCAACCTGTTCTCGCTGGGCGCGAAGGCGTTGCCTTCGCGCCCAGCGAGAACAGTAAAACAGGGACATTTGGCCGGAAAGCCATAGGCTTTCCGCAAGTCAGGCGGCAAAGCCGTCCTCTGCACAGCTAAATTCGACAGCCATGGCGAGGACGCCGCCGCTACAGCATAGCCGCTAGATGCGAATCAGTGGGAGTGGGGGCTTCTAGTGAGCGCGGCGTTGCCCGAAGGCTGCTTCTGGCTGGGCAGCATGTAAATGATTTCTCCCTGCCGGGACATGTGCAACTCTTCTCGGGCGTAGCGCTCAATCGTGGAAGGATCAGTCTTGAGGTGCTGAACTTCCTTTTGTAGCGTTTGATTTTCTTGTTGGAGATGGCCGATCTGCTGATGAAGGGATTGATAGTCACGGCGCTTCTGGTGGAGCGCCAGCAAGCCATTTTCACCAAAGACGCCGTGCATCAATAGCGCGATCGAGATCAGGATTCCCGCTAAAAGGGCGGCGCGCCGGAAATTCGCTCCCCGGCGTTCAAGGCTTTTCATCATCGGAGGCCGTTCACCGAAGGCGCGCTGCCTCACGGCGCCTTCCCGCTCAGCATATCCTTCGTGACTCAAGCGTGCAAGACAAAAGCCTTCGCAGAATTCATTAATTTTTCAAGGTCCGGCTGCGACGCCGCCTCCGCGTAGACCCGCACCACCGGCTCAGTGCCCGACATTCGCATCAAGACCCACGAGCCGTCTTCGCAAATCATCTTCAACCCGTCGGTGCGGTCAATGCGCGCCACTTTGCGTGAATCGAAGTGGTCCCAATCGTTCTTAAGTTTTCCCAAAAGCTGCTGTTGGACGGCGGGCTTCAGATGCAGGTTCACGCGCTCCGAGTAATACGGCCCGACTTTTTTGAAAAGCGCATCGAGCTGCTGGCGGAGGGAAAGTCCCCGCTTGGCCACCGCTTCCGCCAGTAAGAGGCAGGCCAGAATGCCGTCTTTTTCCGGCAAGTGCCCGGCGATGCTCATTCCGGCGCTTTCTTCCCCGCCCATGGCGATCTTCCCTTCCTTGATGAGCTCGCCGATGTACTTGAATCCCACCGGAGTTTGATAGAGCGGCACGCCATGATGCTTCGCCACAGCGTCAACCAGATGGGTTGTCGCGACGGTGCGCGCCAGCCCTCCGGGCAGCTTGCGAACCTCAATCAGATAATCCGCCAGTAGGCCCAGAACGTAATTAGGGTGGATCCAAGTTCCATCGGAATCCACGATACCGAAACGGTCCGCGTCCCCATCGGTCGAAAGCCCAATCGAGCAATCGTGATCTTTCACATAGGCGGAAAGCTCCGCCAGGTTTTTGGCGCTTGGCTCGGGACCCACGCCCGAGAAAAGCACATCGCGATAGTTGTGCAGCGTGTGCACTTCGACGCCCGCCTCGTGGAGCAGATCATCCAGATAGCCGCGCGCCGTGCCGTAAAGCGGATCATAGGCGACTTTGAGCTTGCCGTCCGCCATGGCTTTCAGGTCGATTTTCTGCCGGATATTTTCAAGGTAAGCCGGGCGCGGGTCGGCGGAGCGGTAAAGCGGCGCGGTGAACTTCGGACCTTGGAGCGAATAATTGCCCGCCTCTACCTCCGTGACCAGCTTTTCCACCCGCCGGGTCACTTCGGGCATAGCGGGAGCACCGTCTGACGTGGAAAATTTCAACCCATTATATTCTGCCGGATTATGGCTGGCGGTGATATTCACGCCGCCGTCGAGCTTTTCGCGGATAATTTCGTAGGAAAGAGCCGGGGTAGGATGCGGGCGCGACGTGGTCTGCACCTCGATCCCGTGCGAGGCCAGGATCTCGCCGACCGTCTCAGCGAATTTTTCAGACAGAAAACGCGTATCATAACCGGTCACGATGCGGGGATGCGAAGAATGCTCCAGGAGGTAATGCGCGATGGCGGCGGTCGCGAGGCGCACATTCGGGAAAGTGAAATCCTCCGCAATAATCCCGCGCCAGCCGGAAGTGCCAAAATGGATAGAATTCTTGGGCATCATTTTTATTCTAATACCGCTGGAACGCCACCGTATAGGTGAAACGAGGTGCCGGATCGCGATTGGGGCAGAAACTGACGAGACCCCTCACCCGCGCTCGTGCCTCGCGCACCCTCTCCCCAAGGGAGAGGGCTGGGATCGGGCCTGATTTCCGGCCATTCCACTCCGGGAGAGGGGGATTATAGCCTTAGTTCTAATCACAGCCCTCTCCCCGTGGGGGGGGGGTGGCCGAAGGCCGGGTAAGGGGCCAAACCGGCATTTTCATCGTTCAGGGCGCAGCAAGCAGCGCCCCTACTCGTATCTCAAGGCCACCATCGGATCGACCTTCGCGGCTCGCCGCGCCGGGATGTAACACGCGAGCAGCGCAACGCCCGCCAGCACAAGTGAGACGAGGACGAATGTCAGAGGGTCGGTAGGTTTCACGCCGTAGAGCAAACTGGAGAGAAAGCGCGTCAAGGCGTAAGCGCCAGCTATTCCAGCGCCCACGCCGATCAGAACCAGAACCATTCCCTGCCCCACCACCAACCGCAGCACGTCCCGCTTCTGCGCTCCCAGCGCCATGCGAATGCCAATTTCGTGCGTGCGCTGAGCAACCGAGTAGGAGACGACGCCGTAAAGTCCAATCGAAGCGAGCAGCAACGCCGCAACCGCGAACGCGCCCACCAGAAACATATTGAATCGGTGCGGGGTTATAGATTGTTCGATAATTTGAGACATGGTGTAGACATCCGCCACCGCCAATTCGCTATCGAGAGACCGCACTTCGCGGCGCAGATCAGAAGCGAAGCTGGCAGGTTCGCCCCAGGCACGCACGGCGATATCCTGAGAGCGAAGCGACCCTGCAACTCTCGAATCTTCCGCCTGTAAAAGCGGCACATAAGTGGCGGGGATTGACGTAGCATCGAGCGGCCCGTGCTTCACATCACCTACGACTCCGACTACGGTGAGCCACGGCTGGCTATGGTATCCAGGCGGGCCGAAATGCAGCCGTTTGCCGATGGGGTTCTGGCCTGGCCAGTAGCGGTCCGCAATGCCCTTGCTGACGATGACCACAAGTGGGGAATCTGGACGATCTCGGGCTGTAAACAGCCGTCCCCGAAGCAGCGGAATGCCGAGCGCCCGAAAATAATTACCCATCACCCATGTCGTGGTCGAGCGCGGCCACTTCCCTCCCAATGGCGCTTGATACCCTGCGAGTGTCATGGTGCGATCCGATGTCAGGGACATAGGCAACTCTGATCCGAGCCCCACCGCGTGCACTCGTGGCAAATATCGAATTTTTTCCAAAAGGTCGGTGTAAAAAGCTTTCACCTGGGACGCAGTTTCATATTTCGCCTTGGGCAAATCTATGGAAGCCGTGATGACATGCTCAGGACTGAATCCAGGATTCGTTTCCCGCAGGCGTAGGAAGCTTTTAACCAGAAGTCCGGCCCCGGTGAGGAGGACCAAAGCGAGAGCGATTTCGGAGACCACAAGTGCGCTGCGCAGGCGTTGATGCCGCCGGTCCGCTGTCATGCTCCGCGACCCTTCTTTGAGAGATAAGCTAAGATCAATTTTCGAGGTGGCTAGAGCAGGTGCTGTCCCGAAGATGAGACCGGTCAATACCGAAATAGCAAGCGTGAATAGCAGCACTGGAACATTGAGACCGATCACCTGGCTCCGCAGAACGTCGCCGGGCGCGAGCTTCACCAGCAACTCAGTTCCCCAGGCGGCGAGCACCAAGCCGGCTATCCCGCCCGCAAGCCCCAGCAGAATACTCTCCGCGAGGAACTGCCGAAGCAAGCGACTGCGGCCTGCGCCCAGCGCCGCTCGAACTGCGATTTCCTTCTGCCGCCGGGCAGCCCGCGCCAACAGCAGATTGGCCACGTTCACGCAAGCAATCAGCAGCACCAGGCCTACGGCTCCCAGAAGGACAAAAAGCAATATCCGCGTGTTGCCGACCCACGTCTGCCGCAACGAAGTGACCGCCGCCCCCATTTGCGCCGCTGGCAATCCGGAGAAATCTTGCTTCCAAATGCGTCGCGCAATGGCGTCGGTATCGGCATTGGCTTGGGCCAAGGTCATGCCGGGCTTCAGTCTTCCGATGACTCCGTAAACGTAGTTGTTTCCCAAATCGCTCAGTTCTTGGGGGGTAAAAGCGATAGGAACCCAGAGTGCGGCGGGAGATTTTCCAAGCAGTCCAGGCAACGGAAATTGAAAACTTTGCGGCATCACACCGGTGACCAAGTATGATTTTGTGTCCAATTTGATGGTTTTGCCGATGATGTGAGGGTCAGATCCAAACCGCCGTTGCCATAAGCCGTAACTCAATACCGCCACCAGAACGCCGGGATGGTTTTCCTCTTCTTTAAAGGTGCGGCCAAGCAAAGGCTCGACTCCAAGCAGAGGAAAAAGACTGGGAGAAACTCTTGCGGCAATGATCCGCTGTGGCTGGCCGCTGCCCGACAAGTCAAAGTGAAGAGTATTAAATGCGGCCATGCTCTGAAATACCGAATTCTGGCGCTTATAGGTGATGACATCCGGCGCTGAGACCTGGATTTCACCGGACCCTTGTTTCGGGAAACTTTCGCGAAGAATGGCAAGATGATCTGCTTGCTTAAAGGGCAATGGCCTGAGCAGCACCGCGTTCACCACGCTGAAAATGGCCGTGGTCGCGCCAATGCCGAGCGCCAGTGTGATAATCGCAACGGCGGTGAAACCGGGACGGCGGGCCAGCATCCGCCAGCCGAATTTAAGGTCTTGAAGTATTGCACCCATCGAAAATCTCCTGTAGGGGCGCCGCTTGCCGCGCCCAATCCCGCGGACCGGCGAGATGGACACCGTTATAATAAAAACCTGTAGCGCGGGATTTTGCCCGAGTGGGCGCAGCAGGCAGCGCCCCTACAGATTCTCACTGCCTTTGATTCCGTGGCGCTCCAGGCGGCGGTAGAGCGCGCTGCGGCTCAATCCTAGAGCCTGGGCGGCCTGGCTGATGTTGCCCTGAAAGCGGTCCAAAGCCTTTCGGATCAAAATCTTTTCGGCGTCATCGAGCGGTATCTGGTCGAGCCGCGCGGGGACAGACCCAAGCGGCTCAAGGCCCAGGTCCGGCGCGCCGACGGTTTTTCCTTGCGCCATCAAGACTGCCCGCTCGACCACGTGGTTCAATTCGCGCACGTTGCCGGGCCAACCGTAATTTCTGAGCGCCTGCTCCGCCGCGTAGTCGAATCCCGCGAGCGGCTTGCGGTAGCGGCCGGAGAACTGGCTGAGGAAGCAAAGCGCCAGCGGCATAATATCCTCGCGGCGCTCGCGCAGCGGGGGCAGATGAATCTCAATGGTGTTCAGGCGGAAGAGCAGGTCTTCCCGGAAATTGCCCGCCGCCACTTCTTCCTGCAAATTGGCATTTGTCGCGGCGACGGCCCGCGCGTCCGTGCGATAAATTCTCGACGAGCCGACCCGTTGCACTTCGCCCGTTTCAATCGCGCGCAGGAGTTTAGCCTGCTGGCTGAGCGGCACGTTGCCGATTTCATCGAGAAACAGCGTGCCGTGCGAGGCCAACTCGAAATGCCCAATGCGATCGCTCCGGGCGTCAGTGAAGGCGCCGCGCACGTGGCCGAACAACTCACTTTCGAAGACTCCTTCCGGAATGCTTCCGGCGTTCACCGTTACCAGGGGCCCGGAAGCGCGGCGGGAAAGCGCGTGCAGCGTCCTCGCCACGACTTCTTTTCCCGTGCCGTGCTCCCCGGTAATAAGGACGCTCGCGTCCGAAGGCGCGACGCGGTGAATAATCTCGATTACCCGCCGCATGGCCGTGGATTTGGCCGTGATGGCAGGCTGAGCTTCTGCGCGTAATAGGCGGTTCTCCGCCTCCAGACGCTGGCCCTCGCGCAGAGCGCGGCTCAATTCAACCTGGCTGCGCAGGATCGTAAGCAGGCGGGCGTTGTCCCAGGGCTTCTGGATAAAATCGCGCGCCCCGCGACGCATCGCCTCAACGGCCAAATCCACGCTGCCCCAGGCCGTCATCACAATGACGGGCAGTGTATTGTCCGTCGCCTGAAGGCGGGCAAGAAGATCGAGGCCTTCCTGGCCGGAGGTGGTGTCCCGTGTGTAGTTCAGATCAATGAGCAGCGCGTCAAAAGGTTGGTTTTCAATGGCCTTCAGGAGGCCGGCCGGGGTGGATGCCGTCTCCACCTCGTAGCCCTCGCCTTTGAGCAAAAGGCGAACGGCTTCGAGCACGTCGGGCTGGTCATCGGCGACGAGAATCGCGGGAACACGCTGGGATTGCAATCGAAGCTCCGCTTACTGCAAGCGCGAAATAGGCAATATACCAGTGGCAAGTGACAAGTGACGAGTGACGGGCAAGCGGTAGAATTTAGGTCTTGTCCTCATCTAATCTCCGACGTAGTCCTGCTCGCCGCATTTGGGATGCCAAGCCAAATTTCTCCTCGGCCGGAAAGGTCTGGGTGAGTTTGTAAATCTCCCTTGCGAGGTCCATACCCTTCTGCCACACAAGAAGGTCTTTGTATCCTCGCGGCTTTTTGTCGTCACTTGTCACTCGCCGGTCGCCGTCCATTCTTGTATGATTGTCTACCTTCTCGTATCTCACTTCTGTTGCCTGCTGCGTGCTTGTCACTTGTCGCTTGTCACTCATCACTTGTCACTGTTTCAACTGATCCATCCATCCACCAGCTTAATGGTCTTATGGCCGTAGCCGGCCCAAGCCTCGTTGTGCGTCACCTGAATGATGGTAGTTCCTTCTTCGTTGAGCTTCTTGAATAGCTCCATGATTTCCTTGCCTTGGCTGGAATGCAGGTTGCCGGTAGGCTCATCCGCGAGGATAAGCTTGGGACTGGCGATAACAGCCCGCGCCACTGCCACAAGCTGCTGCTGGCCGCCGGAGAGTTGGCTAGGATAGAGGTCCTTTTTGCCGACAATATGGAAACGGTCCAGCGCGTCCGCCACGAGGGCCTGCCGCTCGGAAGAACGGATATCGCGATAGGAGAGCGGAATGTCCAGATTTTCCGAGACTTTCAGGCTGTCGAGCAGGTGATACTGCTGGAACACGAAGCCGATGTTTCTCTTGTTGAGCTCCGCGCGCTGCTTGATGCTGAGCTTATGGACGGGCGTTTCCAGAAAATAATATTCGCCGTTGAATTCTCCATCCAGCATGCCGAGAATCGCGAGCAAGGTCGATTTCCCAGCTCCCGAAGGCCCCATGATGGTGACGAAATCGCCCTGCTTGATTTCGATGTTAACCCGCCGCAGAACGTAATAGCGGGCGGGGCCCGCGGGGTATGACTTTTCAACGTTAATCATTTCAATCATTCGAGCTCCTTAACTGAAATCAGCGCTCAGCAATCAGCATTCAGCTTGGCGCCATCACAACCGCTTTGATGTGTTGGTCTTCAGGCTCGCTTCTTTTAGCTATAAGTCGGGGGAGCCAATCGCCAAATATTTAGAAGGCTGACTGCTGATAGCTGAGCGCTGATAGCCTCTTTGGCCCTCTCAATCGTCAATCTCCAATCGAAAATCATCAATCATTCGTACCTGAGCGCTACCACCGGGTCCACTTTCGCCGCGCGGCGGGCAGGGATGTAACAAGCGAGCAAGGCGATCCCTGTAAGGACAAGGGAGACCACAATAAACGTCAGAGGGTCCGTAGAGGTTACGCCGTAAAGTTGGCTGGCGATCAAGTGCGCGAGCAGCAGCGACGCAACAATGCCCACGCCGACGCCAATCAAGGCCAGGCGAAGTCCCTGCTTCAGGACCAGACTCAGCACCTCGCTTTTTTGCGCGCCCAGGGCCATGCGAATCCCAATTTCGTGCGTGCGCTGGCGCACCCAATAGGACAGCACGCCGTAAATCCCGATTGCCGCCAGAGCCAGCGCAATCCCAGCGAAAACGCTCATCAGGATCATCAGAAATCGATTGAAGGCCAGCGAAGTGGAAAGAACCTCTTCCATGGATTGAATGTGGCCGATGGGGATATCGGGGCTAACGTCCCGAACGGCTGCTTCCACCGCATGGCTAAGCGTCAACGGGTCCACCGCGGTACGCACGAGGATGGAGATCGGGAACCAGCCCTGGAAAAGTTTATCAGTGGCGTAAGAGGCTTGCGCCATTGGAACAAAGAACGTGGGCGGGGCAGGTTCATTCAGCAGGGACTTTACGTCACCGGCTACGCCCACAATCTCCAGTTGCGCGTGATCTAAGAGGAGATAATGGCCGACGGGATTCTGGTTATGGAAGTAGCGCCGCGCGAAAGCGGCATTAACGATGGTCACCTTCGGTGAGTCTGGCGAATCGGTTTGGGTGAAAGCCCTCCCGGCAGTCATTGGAACACCGAGGGCATCGAAGTAATCCGGCGTGATCTCACGATAGTCCACAGAAGGGAATCTCAATTCCCCGTTAACGCGCACTCCAGGATTTACGTTTCCCCCGTGTTCGAGCGGAAGGCCAGCCGCCACCACTGCAGCGCTTTTTACTCCCGGAATGTGATCGATTCGCTGAACCAGGCTTTGATAAAACTTGGCGAGCTTCGGCGTGGAATTGTAATTCGAGCCTGTGGTCCAGATTTGAAGCGTGAGCATATGGTGCGGATCAAAACCGGGATTGATGCTCAAAAGATTGGCGAAGGTCCTGATCAGCAGCCCGGCGCCAATGAGAAGGATGAGTGAAAGCGCGATTTCCGCTGAAACCATTCCCGCGCTCAGCCGGCGGCGGCGAAGGCCGAAGCTTGCCCGCCCCTCACCTTCCTTGAGCGATTCGTTCAGGTTAATGCGCGAGGCCTGGAGGGCTGGGGCAAGCCCAAAGAGAATCCCGGTGAGCACGGCCACGCCGGCGGTGAAGATCAAGGCCCAGCCGTTAAGCGAAACATCGGCCGCGCGCGGAAGACTGGCCGGGGCGAGCGCCATAAGAAAATCCAGGCTCCACAAGGCGACCAGCAAGCCAAGTGCAGCGCCAAACACCGCGAGCAGGACGCTTTCCGTCAAAAGTTGCCGGAAAATACGCCTGCGGCCGGCGCCCAGCGCTGTTCGCAGCGCGATTTCGCGGTTTCTTGCCGCCGTGCGCGCCAGCAGAAGATTCGCTACATTCACGCACGCGATGAGCAGAACGAACCCAATCGCGCCAAACAGGACCCAGAGCGGCGCGTGGACGTCGCTTGAAATTGCGTACTTGTACGGCGCAGCGGTGAAGCTGAGTGCTTGCTTGATCTTCCCTGGCATGCCCGGGTTGACTTCAGTTAAAAAGGGCTGGGTGAGAGACGCTACGTAAGCGCTGGCCTGC
>DASUKV010000022.1:0-3748 GCA_036278555.1 Terriglobia bacterium | reverse complement strand
GTGGTGCTGACCGTATAGATCGAATCGGGATCAAGCGTCAGGCTGAAAGAACCTTGCTGCGGGGTAATATCCGTCACGTGCTCGAAGGTCTTCGTGCCATTGGTCTCCCACACGTGCACTGCGCCCGTAGAAAGCCCGCCCGTTACTTGGAAACTCACTTTCTGCGGGGACTTTGCAGCAACCGTTTCGAGGATCACGCTGTAGTCTCCCGAATTGGGCGACCGCAGGGTCACGAAAGTACCTTTGCCGGCGAGATATCCGCAAGCGCTGTCGATATACTTCCAGCCGGGCTGGGTAAATTGTGTGGTATGCGCCGTCACCCAAAGCGTCGCGGGAAGCTCGTAATGGCCGGACCACGGTGTGTTGGCGGTCATCAGGCCCGAACGCGGAGCGGGAAGAATGTCGTAATAAGAAGTGATAGGACTCCAGACTTCGGTCGCGGTCAAACGGCCCTCAATGTAATTGATGTTATAAAGATGAGCCAGCCCGCGCCCCTTCAGGGACCACTTGTTGGCGCCAGGATAGAAGATGAGTTTATTATCCACGCCGCCTTGATCTTCGGTGGCCCAGAGCGGTTTGCCGATATTGAGAGCATTCTTGGACGTCGTCACGTGGCCATTTTTGTGAGGGTAGTGAACGCCCACCACGTCGATCGCCTTACGCAGATCAGGATCGTGCTGCATCTGGCCGATCATGCTCCACTGATCTTCGCCGGGGTAGAGATCGCAGCAGACCACGCGGGTTTGAAGGCCGCTATCCTGCAACGTCAGCTTCAGTAATTTCACGTAATTGGGCTGGTAGCGCGTTTCGTTCCAGATTCCGGTATAGGCGATGTCGAGGTGGTGCGCTTTCCCGGCGCCACGAATGAAATTGACCACGTAATTCGCCATATCCTGCGAATAGAAGTTGCCATTGCCAATCCAGCCCGGCGCGCCCCAGGCAAGGGAATCGAGAACAATCTGCGGGTTGCGCTTGTAGGCTTCCTCCATTAGCCACCATTCGTAGCCGCGCGTATAATTCTGGTCATTGCGCGTGCGCATGTGGCTGGGCTCAGAGCCGTCGGTGGAGTTCGCGTCGCTGCCGATTTCCACCTTCAGGTGTTGAAGTGAGGCGCCGTAATCGGGCTTAAAGAGATAGTCGAGAATCTGGCGGCGGTAAGGCTCAGGATAGTCGATGAGCAAGCGCGAAGAGGCTCCCGCGCTCACCGCGCCGATGCCGTCGAAGGTGCGGCCGGGGCTATCGCCGTTAATTCTGATGAGGGCGGTTCCAGATTTTTGCGATGGGTGGCAAGCAGGAAGTGAAATCAGACCGGCTAGTAAAATTCCGCAGATTAATCTTCGAGGTGTGGACACACAGAGTCCCTCCTTTCATTGCGATGTACGGCCGGCGGCATAAACGGCCCACGGCACAAAATCCGTGCCGTGGCTACCAGTTTCAATCAGGAGCCGTCATCAACCACCCCGCCTACCAGCTCCCCTCCTTAGGCAAGGAGGGGAATAAGGGGTGGTCTCCTACGGGCCATCGGCATCGCCCAAAAGCCCCACGGCACAAAATCCGTGCCGTGGCTACCAGGTACGAGGGCGCGGCAAGCAGCGCCCCTACCAGTAGAATTTTAGCGCAAACTGAATCTGGCGCGGGTCATTGGCTCCGTCGCGCAGCGAAGTGATGCGGCCAAAATTGCTGGTACTGGTAAAGTCCGTAAACGCCGGGAATGTGAACTGCGGCGTGTTGGTGAGGTTAAAAACCTCGGTACGGAACTCCAGATGAGTTGATTCTGAGGTCCGGAATTCCTTGAAGAGCGAAAAATCCAGGCGATGGAAGCCGGGGCCGAGATACTGCGTTGCCATGCCGCCCAGTGGCGCGTAGTCCGTCTGACCAATGGCGGCCGCTTGCGGAGGATTCGCGAATGCCGCCGCGTTGAGCCATTGGTTTACGTCGTGCGGCCCGGCGGTCACGCTTTGGCCGGGGACGAGAAAGGCGTTGCAGCCAAAATTCGCCGTTGTGCCGGGATGGCAGCCAATGGTGCCGGGGAATCCGTTCTCGAGCGTGAGAATCCAGTTCGCTGTCCATCCGCCCAGGATCGCGTTTTCCACTCCTCCGATCGATCCCAGGAAGTGCCGTCCGTTTCCGACCGGCAATTGGTAAGTGCCGCTCAGATGGAACACGTTGGGGACATTAAACCCGCACAGGCTGTAATCACCCTGCACGCCGAAGCCGGAGAGGTAAGGAGCGCGATAGCCGCCCTGATTGCCGTTGAGTCCCAGGAGGTCATGCATGTCCGACAAGCACTTGGACCACGTGTAGTTCGTCAGGAACGTAAGGCCGCCGCTGAACCGGCGTTCAAAATTCACTTGCAGCGCGTTGTACTCGTCATTTCCCTGGGTAGTGATATACGTTGCGCCGCGCGCGAAATCGGGGTAGGGGACATAAAGCTGCGGGTTGGCGCCTACGGGAAGAATCGTGCTGGTCTGGTTGAGTCCGACGCTCGATTCGAGGTGCCGGGAGTTGTTGCCGACGTATCCCACCTGGAACGTCTGGTTGGGCGTCAACTGATACTGAACCGTAAGGTTGACTTCCTGGGTGTAGGGCGTCTGGTAGTTGGTTTGCAGTCCTTCGAGGGCCAGGCCTTTGGCATTAACGAATTCCGGGCTCAGCGGAATCGCCGTGAGGCCGGTTTCTAGAGTGCCCAGGGCGCCGTTCGAGTAAACGATGGGGTGCGCTGGATCGGGGGCGGGGAAGGAAAAGTTGAAGAGAAACGGGTAGTTCGAGCCGATATCGGGCGAGCCGCCGATATCCGTGAAGCCCGCATAGAACAGGCCGTAAGCTCCGCGCAACACCAGTTTGTGCGACGGCTGCCAGGCGAACCCGAAACGCGGCCCGAAATTACGGAGCGGCGTGTTCGTCAGGCCGGGCGTCCCGCTGTAACCCAGCTTGATGCCGTCCGCGGCGAGCGTTGCGGGGAAAGAAGGTGAGAGAGGAGTATCCTTGCGCTTGTTGGTGATCAGATACGCGGCGCCGCCTCCCGGAGGGCCGGGAATCATGTTCGCCTGCGCGCCGTAAGTCTCGACGACCTGGCCAAAAAACTCCCAGCGCAGGCCAAGGTTAAGCGTCAGTTTGGGCGTGGCCTTCCAGTCGTCCTGGAAATACAAACCGTAATAATGGCGTTGGTCGTCAGGGCCGGTGAAGTTGGTGGCAAGAACCTGGTTGGCGCCGCCAACGTTATCGATTCCACCCGGAACCGTCGCAGTTTGAGGCATCAGAAGCAGTTGAGCAAGACCCGTGCTGCCGCCGCTCGCGGACGGAATTTCGGTGTAGGTGCCGCTGAAATTGAACTGCCCGCGCGGATAGGCCGGGGCGAACCACGGGAATCGCAGGTGCTGCATCTCGAAGCCGCCCTTGAAGGTGTGGTTGCCGTATATCTTGGTCAGGTTTTCGGTGAGCTGCGAGGTGTCGTTCACCCGTTTTCCAGGCACGAAAGCGGCGGGGCCCAGTTGTTGCAGCCCGGAAATACTGATGAGGGGCAGTCCGCCGTTCTGCGGAATCTGCGGAATGCCCTGAATGCCGAACTGCGCGGGGATGCCCATGGTATTGGCAAAGGGCTGGAGCTGGTTAGTGACCAGGCGGCTGTAACCCACCCGCAGCTCATTGACGGTAGTGGGGCTGAAGGTGTGCGTCTCGCTCAGCACGGCGTTGATGCTGAGGTTTTTGAAATCATCCTGGGAGAAGCTGCTGCCATCGGCTTCGTTCC
>DASUKV010000021.1:0-7392 GCA_036278555.1 Terriglobia bacterium | reverse complement strand
CTTGCGGGCCAGTTGATGCAAGCGCGCTTACCAGGACTCAATCCCTTCAAGCCGGAGGATACCGAGCGAATCGCATTGGAACTCATTGGCCGGCACACCCATGCCAACCGGATTCTGCAAACCGAAGGCGCCTGCGATCTTTCCTACAGCGTCGAAGGGCTTTCCAGATTTCGGGTGAACATCTTCCGCCAGCGCGGCACTTACGCCATCGTTCTGAGGGTCATTCCGGCGGTGATTCCAACTTTTGATGCGCTCCACCTGCCGCCCCGGCTGAAGGAAATCGCCGAGCTTAAGAATGGGATTGTGCTGGTCACCGGCCCCACCGGCTCCGGAAAATCCTCCACGCTGGCTGCGATCATCAACCAGATCAATGAGGAGAAGGCCTACCACATTGTGACCATCGAGGATCCTATCGAATTCCTGCATCCTCACAAAAAATCCACCCTTCACCAGCGCGAGCTGCACAGTGATACGCCCACGTTCGCGCTGGCCCTGCGCGCCGCGCTGCGGCAGGCGCCCAAAGTGATTCTTGTGGGCGAAATGCGCGACCGCGAAACCGTTGAGATCGCCTTGGAAGCGGCGGAGACCGGCCACCTGGTCCTCTCGACACTCCACACGGTTGACGCCTCAAAAACCGTGGAGCGCGTTACGGGACTATTTCCCCTGGAGGAACAGCGCGCCGTGCGTCTTCGCGTGGCGAAGGCCTTCCGCTATATCGTTTCGCAGCGGCTGATTCCGGCCAAGAGCGGGCAGTCGCGCGTAGCCGCTTTTGAGATTCTGAAATCGACGCTGCGCACGCGCGAGTATATCGAAAAGGGCGAGTCCGAGGGGAAATCGCTGGTAGACGCCATGCGGGACGGCGACCTCGAGGGCATGCAGCACTTCGACGCGGAAATTGAGAAGCTTATCCGCAATGGGAACATCAGTTCTGAGAGCGGCCTTTCCTACGCCACTAACCCCGGCAATCTGCGCCTGCAGCTTCACGACGTTCTTGAGCAGGAGCAAAGCGAGCAGCAGGCCGGGCTATCACCTCGATCTTCATGAACCGCTTCGAAACGGAAGAGACACTGCAGTCCGGCCCTCACCCGGCCTTCGGCCGCCCTCTCCCGGAGGGAGAGGGCGGTACGAAAAAGTGACACCCCTCTCCCTTCGGCGATGGAGTGGGGGAAATTGAAATAACGGCCCTCTCCCTTCGGGAGAGGGTGGCCGAAGGCCGGGTGAGGGCTCTTACGATCCCGCGGCTTTGCGGTACCGGGTCAGGTTCTCTTGAAATTCCCGGTTCTGCGGCGCAAGCTGGACCGCCTTGGCCTCAACCTCCGCGGCCAGCCTGAGCTTGCCGTTGGCCGAAAGCGCCGCGGCCAGCGTGTCAATAAAATCGGGCTGCTTCCAGCCGCTGAGCTGAACGGCGCGGACGGCGTGCTTGAGGGCGTTTTCAGGGTCGCGGTAGCGCGGATCATCGCAGGTGGCCAGCAGCCACGCCAGGTTGTTATGGGCCATCGCGGAATTCGGCGCTTTTTTCAGCGCTTCCTGATAATGCCGGATGGCTTCAGGATAGAGCTTGAGCCTGGTGTAAACCTCGGCGAGCGCCTGCTGCGTACTCGAGTCTTGCGGCATTTTCTTTTGCGCTGATTCGAGCACGCGCCGGGCTTTGGTAAATTCCCCGTTTCCTTCATAGGCGGCGGCAAGACGGAGGGTATCGGCCGGAGAGGCCGGGTTCAGCTGCACGGCCTGTTCGAATTCGCGGATCGCCTCGGCGTATTTCTTGTTGCCGAGATAGAGCGCCCCCAACTCTTCGTGCACCCGAAGGTTGTGCGGCGCGATGCGCTGAGCCTCTTCAAGAATCTTCATGGCGCGATCCGGTTGGTGCGCAGCCTCGAGCCGGGCGCCATCCGCCACCAGCTTCAGCACCTGCTGCGTCTTCAGGTAATGGTTTGCGGTGGCCCCCATGGCGACCGCCACCAGAACGACGGGAAGCGCCAAAACAGGTTGAATGGAATGCTTCGCCGGAAACTGCGCGTTGGGCAGGCGCGCCGGGGGGATGAGCCACGCCAGGAAGAGTCCGGTCGCGAGGCCTCCGAGGTGCGCCCAGTTATCGATGTGGTGAATGAAATGGCCGAAGACCAGGTTGATAACGATCACCGCCAGGATGCCGATGCCAAAAACGTTTTTCCAGCGCCGTGGGACGGTTTCGGGGTGGACCAGCCCGGTGACGAGCATCGCTCCGGCAATGCCGAAGATCGCGCCGGAAGCGCCCGCCGCGATGTGCGACGAAGCTTCCATCGATAGCAGCGAGCCGCCCATCCCGGAGATAACGTAAAGCAACGTAAAACGCCCGTAGCCGTAGAGCGGCTCAAGAAAACTCCCCAGCACGTAGAGCGCGAACATGTTCACGAAAAGGTGCGCCCAGCCGATGTGCAGAAACATCGGCATCACCAGGCGCCAATATTCTCCCGTGCGGAAATAAGGGCCGTAGGACGCGCCGAAGTTGAGCAGCACGTCGATATTCTTGGAACCGCCCGCGGCGGTCATCAGAATAAAGATGAGGATGTTCAGGAACAGGATGACGTAGGTGGCGATTGTCGGGTAATAGCGCCGTCCGGGATGAAGGTTGAAGGCGTACTGCGAGCGGAAAGAGGCGTGTTCCATGATTCTGGCGCTAAGGCAAAACTCGCCGGAAAGTCCATTGTGCGCCCGATCGAAGGGCGCTGGCAACGTTCAGGAGGGGCTAACGGTTGGGAGCTTTCGGAGGCAGCGCAGACCACACAAGAAAACAAATCATACCCTCTCCCTTTGGGAGAGCGTGCCCGAGGTACGAGGGCGGGTGAGGGTCGCCTGAAGATTCTCAGTATTTCGAATCTTTCCCATGCGCCGTCACGCTGGCTGTCTGCGCCGAGCCCCTCTCCAGATTCGGCCTTCCAATCCAGGTAATGAGCGCCTTGTATTGCCACGATTCCTTCTTGTCAGGCCAGCGCACACCGCCCGCGTGCGACAGGCCTCCGGGCACCCCTTCGCGGGGGCTGGTCGGCTTGCGGACAATATAGCTGTCAGAAGGCGCGGTCTCATCAACAACCCGATGCGCGGATTGATAGTTGTTGATCACCTGCTCGATTGAGAACTTCCCGGTGCGTGTTTCGGGCGAAAGCAGGTGCAGGATGGCGTGGGTAGTGTGGCAATTGATGCAGGCGAAACCATCCGGACCCGCAGTGGAAAAGATCGGCTCAACGTGCTTCTCGAAGTAGGCGAAGTCCAATTGCTTTTCGGGAGGCGTCTCAAGCTTCGCGCCCTTCAGCCAGTCCGCGACAATCTCAAAATTCGGGTCGTACTGGTCGTGCCAGAAGACGCCTCCGTCATGATGCATGCCGCGAAGGGTACCCTCGCGCGTGGTAGGGTCGAGCGGCTTCAGCAGCAGTTTGCTTTTCATCGGGTCCTGGCGATCAATCACCGCGAGCACGGAGGCGAAATTGGTGCGCGACTGTTCGAGAGTGTAGCGGCCGTCCGGCCCCGGGGCCAGAATGCGGAATTTTCCGGAGCTGTTCCTCTGCGGAGTGTGGCAATCCACGCACGCGCCGCCGCCGTATTTTTTTACAAACAACGGCTGGACGAACGCCGTGAAGTAATTGAAATCGAACGGCACGTCGGACATCGAAATCTTTGCCCCGGTCAGGGAAACAAGCTTCGCCTGCGGCCGCGGGGGCGGCACGGGAACGCCCAAGGCGCGCGATGCCCGAAGCTGAACGTTGGGATCACCCGTTTCAAGCGCCGTATGCAGCGCGCCCTTCGCCTTGGATTTCATAGTCCCTGAGCTTTCGCCATAAATCTTGACGAGCAAATCCACCGCGTCGCTGCGCACGCTCAGGTCATCGTCGTCGAGAGCTTTCTCGACAGCCGCAACCATCGCCGGATCCGACTGGAGTTGGGGCGAGCCATCCACCAGGCGAAGAAGCTGCGGGCGAAGGGAGCTATGCGGATTCGTCATCATGGAAACCAGCATCGCCCGGATGGAGGGATTCGCGATGAGATAGGGATTCTCATGCGAGGCGTCGGCGCTGTAGTAAACCCCGCCTTGCCCCGAGCCGCCGATCAAGTCCAGCGCGCCGGTCTGGGCGGCATGATCCGAAGTTTGTGTGAGCGCGTGCTTCACCGCGGCCAAGGCCCTGGCGCCGGTGGGCGAGCCATGATCGCGATCAAGAATCCACCCCATGTTCGCCAGCGCTTTGGTGCGTACGTTCCCGTTCTTATCCTGAAGCGCAGAAAAAACTTGCGGGATGAACTTCGTGGACTGGGCGCGCGGGTCGCGCGAAATCCAATCGAGCGCGGAAGTTCTGACATCGGCGCTTGGGCTTTTGAGCAGCCCTTCGAGCGTCGAGACCACGCCAGGATCAACCGCTGTCGTGGTGGCGGCTGAAGCAGATACACTTTCCGGGCCGGGATGCGATGACGATCGCGGCCCTCGAAGGATGAAGGCCAGACACACGCAAAGCCCTAAGCCAAAAATGAGGCTCTGGTTCCTAACAGAAAACTTCATGACCGATTAACCTTACACTTTAATTTTGTGACACCAACTCGCAGTATAACAGAGGGCTGAAACCGCCGAGGACAACCTCCTCCCTCCGGGAGAGGGTGGACGAAGGCCGACTGAGGGCCAAACCAGAGTTTCGCTTCTTCCCATCGCGACGCGGCATCAAGTACTGAGCCGGCGCTACCGCCTGCAAGTCTTCATTCTCCGCCCCCAGCACCGCTCGGAGCCGTTGAGGACGTCTCAGCCTGCAAGCCCGGCTTCGCCCCTGGCGAGGACTTCTGAGGCCTGGTCCGCTTTTTGGCGAGCACCTTATTGAAAGGCGTGTACTCAGACGGGAACTTGGTGAGCTCCTCCTCTGCAACCTTCCGGGTGTGGGCGTCCTTCGAATTCAAATGGCTCATCACGGCCAGGAGCAGCCCGCGGTCCTGAGAGTTGCGAGCCACCGCCGCGGCCGCCAGGGCTTTACCTGCAATCATCGGATCATGTGAATTGATCAGCGGCAGGAGCGCGTGGGCCATGGTTTCAGCCGCTTGGCGGTCGTAAAACGTAATCGAATCGTAGTCGTTCCCGATACCGCCGCGCAGGAAGTAATAATCCAGCGCGGTCAGCACCGTCTGCCGGGCGGTCACGTCCTGAGACTCAAGGGCTGCGGCTAATTCCTTGGCGAGCGGCCGCTCCACTTCCGCGACACGCGCGGCTTCAGCAATCTTGCGATCTTTTTCGAGAGCCATCGAGCGCAGCCAGTTGCGGTGGAACTGCACGGTGTTGTCGTCCAGGATGTTGTAAAGCGCCTGGGCAACGTTCAGCCGCACCACCGGGTCTTCGCGCTCGACGCCAGCCCGGTGCAGGAACGCTTGCTCAATTTGCCGGCGCAGGGTGAAATCCGGCGTGCGATACCACCAGCGCCAGAGCGCCTTCAGGCTTTCGATGCGCACCAGCATATCCGGATCATTCACGTGCTGGACCAGGATGCGCGCGACGTCTTCGCGGGGAATCATGTGATACCAATACTGATAGAAGATGCGCGCGGCACCGCGGCGAGTGTAATCACTCGGGTTGTTCAGCGCCACCTTGATGGCATCAATTCCGACGCCGTCATTGCCCAATTGGCGCAATGACCACGCCGCCGCCCGGCTCACCATCTTGGTGTGGTCGCCGAGCGCTGCAACGAGCGGCTGGACCGCGATTTTGAAAGGCGCGGCATCAGGAGCATCCACCGCCATGCGGCCAATCGCTGAGGCTGCGGCTTCGCGGATGAGCGGCTCGGGGTTTTTGAGCAGCGGCAAAACCAGCTTCAGCGCCGCGGGATTGCGGTCATACCAGACTTCGTCCAGCCACTGAAGGGTTGATGCCACTGGGAGATTCTGCGTCTCACGAATCGTTGCCGGGGCCGCCGGCGCGGGAGCCAGCGGCGGCTTGGATTCCGGATAAATGGAAGAGAGGGCAATCACTGACCAGCACGTTTCCTTGTGCGGTTGCAGGAAAAGTTCTCCTTTGTTATCCAGCCATCCGCCAAACGGCTTTTGCAAGCTCATCAGCCAGTGGATCGCCTTCTGGACGCGGGGGTCCTTCATGTTATAGCCGGCGATCTTCAGCGTATAGAGCGCCTCGCCGGTCATGAACTGCAGGCTGGGATCGGTTTTCTTCTCAAACGGAGCGCGGGCGGCGGCGTCAAAAAACTGCTCGTTGGACATATATTCCGCCGTCACCCATCCGCCATCGGTGTGCTGCTTGGCCAGAATCTTCTGGATATTTTTGGCAATGATGGGTTTGAACCGCGCGTCACCCATATCCACCATGCCCTTGGTCTGTTCCACGATATCTTCAAGGTCGTTGGTGTGCGCGGTGGTCATCAGATTCTTCAGGTGAGCGGCGCTCGCGGCGTCCACAGTGTGGCCGCGCCGGGCGAGATCGTTTAAGTCAAACCAGGAGTCCGAAGCCACACGGAAATCGCTGATGGGCCGGTTGCCGTCAAATTCGTAATTGCGCGTCTTGGCGGGCTCAAATTCCTGAACGAAGTGCGCCTTGTCGACGCGCGGCAGCAAGTTGCGCGCGTCATAAACCAGCCGGATGTAACTCGCGGCGTCACCCGGAGTTTCCGTCGGGTGATGGCTCACCGAATCCTCATACATCAAGAGCAGCTTGCCGAGCCGGCTGATGCCGTTCGTCGGAGCCAATTCGAAGCGCAGCCAGTAAGTGTTCTTGAAGCCATAGAAAGGCGCGGGGGCGTTGTAAAGTTTATCCATCATGAACTTGTATTCCGGCTTGTTCACCACCGAATAGCCGTGCCGCTGCGCGCGGAGGGTTGAAAGCATGGTGAACTGCGCGGGATGGCACGTGATGCAGCGCTCTGTCTCATCCGTCACGTTTTCCGCGCGCGTTAGCACCGCGCCCTTGCGCGGAGTGTTCGAGAAGAATGAGTCGCCCACATCCACCATGTAGCGCATCGCCACTTGCACCGCTTCCTGCGGGTCCTGATAGGGCGGCACGTTGTAAAGCGAGGTGCGCAGGCTCCAGCGCGGATGATTGGACTTGACGCTCAGGTAATACTTCCCAGGGGTGAGGACGCGGGTGATCATTTTGAAGTTCACCAGCGCGTCGTCCTGGTCGTCGTGGCGGATTTCCGTGGGGTCCTTGCCTTGGGTGTATTCCACCAAATGAGGGCCTTGAGCGCCCTTCTCCAGGCGGTAAAGCTTCAGCGTGCAGGGGACATCGCGGTCCAGCAAGTCCAATTCAAAAAACACCAGCTTGGGTTTCGGCGAATTGTAGCTGAACGTGAGCCACTGCCATCCCACTTTGCCTTCTTGAGTGTTGTAAAGGTATTCGATGTCATCAGACGCGCCAAACACCGTCTTTCCAAGCGCCATGGGCGA
>DASUKV010000020.1:0-4128 GCA_036278555.1 Terriglobia bacterium | reverse complement strand
GGTGAGCCCGGGCGGGATGGTAGTCGCCTTCGCCGGGCCATTTGAGACCGCCAGCACGGGGGCAACGGGGACAAGCGTGATGCACAACACGAGCGCGATAGCGACCTGAAGATTCCACCGGATCAAGGGGCGCTTCATAATCCACCTCCCTAAACTGTTAGAGCTTGCAGACGGAACGGCAGGCTACATAGAAATCCGTAGCCTCCACGCGCGCGTCCCGGAGCTTATTTCCCGAACGCATAAAAAGCCTCCTTTAGTAATGATGCGAGGATTTAGCTGGGAGGAGCCTGGCGGGGGTAATTCGCGCATCGGCGTTTTTGAGGCCTGCCCGCGCGGGGAAGCGCAGAGGGTGACTGCAAGGTCAGACCAGCAAGTAGCGCAGCGCGGCAAAAGAGCCACAACTAAATCCGGCTGTCATTCTGAGGAGCGCAGCGGTCCTGAGCAGCGCGAAGGAAGAATCCCTGTATTTGACGAAGAGCAAAATACGGGGATTCTTCGCTACGCTCAGAATGACACAATCCGAAACTCTTGCTAAGAAAACAAGAATTTGCGACCTTACAATACAGCGAGTAGCGCAGACCTCCGTTTTCGAGGTCTGCGGCTTGGCCGGTCATGATGGTCCCGGTGCGATATGCTAGAAACAAGCCGCGGACCTCAGAGGCGAGACGCCGGCGCTACCCCAACTCCCCAAACACCCGCAGCGGGTCGTATTGTTCCTTAAGCTGTTCGACGGTTAGCCAAAGGGTGCCGTAGTGCGCTTTCCATTGGTCTTTGGTAAATGGCAGCCAGCCGGAAAGATACCGCTTGCCTCCTACGAGCATCGCCGCCTGGCTGGCCTTTTCCATCATAGGCAAAACCTGACCGAGGAGAGATTGCGGAACGGCGGGCAGAATGCCAAATCCCATCACGGCGTCTCCTTCCGGCCGTACAAAAAGCGGTACGCTTGATGCTGACCCGCGCGCCGGCCAGAGCAGCATGTGTCCGCCCGCGAGCGCCTGGGGAGGAAAATTCTGGAGGACTTGCTGGATGTAGAACGCCGCCGCGTCCCAGGGCAGAATGCACTCCATCCAGGGATGCGCATAATCCCAGAATCCGCCGCGCTTCCAAAGCTCAAACAGAGGATCAAGCCGGGTATAAAACTCGGGCGTTTCCCAATCCTCCGTATGCACGTGCTTGTAGAAGTGCAAGTCTCGGAGTTTTTCAGCCGCTTCGGGAGCCGCGCCGTCAAACTCGGCGGTCACGTGCAGCGGGAAGAACCATTCGGCAAAGGGCCTGCGATCACCGCCCGTCTTTTTCAGGCCTTGCGGCAGCGGAACGCACCAGGATTCAAGACAATCAAATCTCTCCCTCTGCGTCAGGCTCTTCAGGTCGTTCAGTAGAGATCCCAAATCATCATAAAGCAGATAAAACGTGCGCACCTTGGGCTGATGCTTTCGCAGTGTGATCGTGGCTCCGGTAATGACTCCAAACTGCCCCAGGCCTGCGCGCACGGCATCAAACAAATCCTTGCCGGAATCGGGCGAACAGCGCACGATGTCTCCTGTGCCCGTGACGACTTCCAGTGCCGAAACATGATCCGCTTGCGAGCCCTTGCGCCAGGAAGCCACTCCGAGGCCAGCGGTTGACAGAGTGCCGCCCACCGTCACATCAAGATTGTTGGTGAGCACCGGAGGAGATAAGCCCAGCGGCAGAAGCTGCGCCAGCAGCGCCCGCCAGGTGATTCCCCCCTGGCAGGTGGCGCAGGGGCGGTCTTCATCAATGTGCAGGACGCGGTCAAGGCCGCGCATGTCCAGGACAATATCATCAGATAGCGATTGGCTATTCTGCGAATGACCCGCGCCCCGCGCCGCGATGCGCAGCGAATGGCTGCCCGCGAATTTAACGGCGTTCGCTACGTCCTCCGCAGATGAGGGGCGCACAACGGCCATCGGTCTTTTTTCAACAACCCGGCCAAAGTCGGTGGCAAATTTATCAACCAAGGCATGATCCGTCCGCACTTGTCCCGCCACGGCGCTTGCTAATTCCGCTGTCCAATCCATACGTTTCCACTCCGATCAGGAAGCCCCCTGCCTGAACCTAGGCTAACATGAGGAACGGTTATTGGGGCGTGTGCTGTGGGCTGTAGCATTGCGTCTGGCTGCTTATCACCCCTATTATCTCCTTATGGGCGATATCACTGAGCTTGGAGCAATCCGGCAGGACAAGAGGGCCGAAGGCGAGAAGAAGATCCGCGTATGCGGCGTGATTTTTGACTATGGGAATGTCCTTTGCACGCCGCAGTTAGCTTCTGACCGCGAACGCATGGCTGAGACGTGCGGCCTTGGGAAGCCGCGCTTTGACGAACTCTATTGGCGCTTCCGGCTGGCATACGACCGCCACGACCTGGATGGCGATTCTTATTGGAAGGCGATCGCTGGCGCGGAAGGGCGAACCCTGAGCCGCGAGGAAATCACAAAACTGATTCTGCTGGATAGCCAAAGTTGGGCACGGCCGAATGAGCCGGTGCTGAAATGGACGGAACAGTTGCGCGGAGCCGGGCTGCGCCTGGCTGTGCTTTCGAATATGCCTTTCGAGGTCAGCCGTTATCTCCTCGAAAATTGTCCTTGGCTGGGCGTATTTCATCATCTTATCTTTTCCTGCGACGAAGCCTCCGCGAAACCCGATCCCGCCATTTACCGGACGTGCCTCTCCGCCCTGGAAATGCGGCCCGAGGAAGTGTTGTTCCTTGATGACCGGCCTGAAAACGTTAGCGCCGCCCTGAAGCTGGGCATGCGCAGCCTGGTTTTTGACACCCCGGAAGAGGCCTCGGCGGTCATCGCCAGGCAGTTCGACCTTCCGGCGCTGATCCACGCAAGACCTAATGATTGAGCGATTTGCGATTTGTGATCGGAAGGATTGAGAGCTTTCATTTGCCAATCACAAATCACTCAATCACAAATCTTCTAGCCATGACCCCGCGTGAATGTATCGTTCGCGCTTTGCCGTGCCTTGCACGTTGACCTTCCCCGATCCCAGCAGCTACAGTGAATTTCATGGAGCATCGCAGTTATTCCAACCGAAGGAGAACAAGATGCGAAAGCTGCTGGTTTTCTCCGCTCTCATTCTTTCTATTTTGCTTGTTTCGCCGCCCCGGACTTTCGGACAAATCGAATTTTTCGGCGGCTATTCCTATCTCCGTTTGGGCAACGCCGGCCCGAGCATGAAATCGAACGCCAACGGCTGGGAAGCTTCCGTGGCGCTGCACCTGCTCGGTCCGTTTGGCGCCGAATTGGATTACAGCAACCACTACGGCATTTCACCCGTCCCTGCGCCTGCCGGGAGCGAAAGGTTTGTGCCGGAGCTCTCCCAGATGGTCGGGCCGCGCTTCAATCTCCTTAGTCTGCCGCGGGTTGAGCCATTTGTTCACGCGCTGTTCGGCACCCTGCACGGGGTTGCGGAGGTCTCGCCGCCGCCGGGCTGCACGGCTTGCAGCACGACGACGGTGAGGGAAGATCCATTTGCGATGGCTTTTGGTGGCGGAATCAACGTAAAGGCGACACATCACATTTGGCTCCGCCTGATCCAGGCCGATTACGTTCACGCGAATTTCAGCAGCCATCCGCAGAATGATACGCGGATTTCAACCGGTTTTGTGTTGCGTTTCGGCCGCTGGTAAGGCGTTCTCTATTGGGTGGCTATGTCTTACAAGAACCTCCAACTTGAAGAGAACGGCGGCATCGCCACGCTCACCCTGAATCGTCCCGAAAAGCGCAATGCGCTCACGCTCGGGATGATGGGTGAGCTGCACGCCGCCTGGGATGAAGTGGAAGCCAGCGCCGCGCGGGCGCTCATCATGACCGGCGCGGGCAAATCATTTTGCTCGGGAATGGACCTTGCGGCGCTTAAGAGCCGGAGCCCTGCCGCTGAAGAGACGGCCGGATCTTCCAGTGAAACTGTGGCGGATTCGCGCCAGATCGCGGACCTGTTTCTTCGCCTCTACAATTTCCCGAAGCCGGTCATCGCGGCCGTCAATGGCCACGCGGTGGCTGGCGGCTGCGGCCTGGCGACACTGTGCGATGTTACCCTGGCGGTTCCCGAAGCGAAGTTCGGCTACCCGGAAGTTCGCGTGGGCTTCATGCCCGCGTTCGT
>DASUKV010000019.1:0-9074 GCA_036278555.1 Terriglobia bacterium | reverse complement strand
ATACATAGCCGCACGCCAGATGCTCCAGTCAAGGTAGCGCCACCCACGCGGCCAGAGGCCGCTGCTACAACCCTCTTCCCCTGCCTGCCGCGTGTTGACACTTTCCCGAAGATAATGCGAAGGTATTGAACTGATGGCATCCAACGCAAAAACCATGGTAGGATCGCGCCGTTTGGCGCGTCCTTCAGGCCCGCAGGACATTCTGTCGCTGATCGGCAACACGCCCTTACTGCGATTTCACCGGATCACGTTCCCCGGTGTTGAGATTTACGCCAAAGCGGAATGGGAAAACCCCGGCGGGTCAGTGAAAGACCGCCCGGCAAAAAATATTATCCTCGAAGCGGAGCGCGCCGGGCTGATGAGTGAGGACAAAATCCTGATCGATTCCACATCGGGAAATACCGGGATCGCTTATGCCATGATTTGCGCCGCTCGCGGCTACCGGCTGAAAATCTGCATGCCTTCGAACGTCTCGATCGAGCGAAAGCAAATCCTGGCGGCTTACGGCGCCGAGATTCTTTATACCGATCCGATGGAGGGTTCTGACGGCGCGATCCGCAGGGTGCGGGAAATGGCGGCGGAACATCCGGAGCTTTATTTTTACGCGAACCAGTACGATAACCCTGCCAACTGGCGCGCCCATTATGAAACCACCGCGCCCGAAATTTTCGACCAGACAGAAGGGCGTATCACGCATTTTGTGGCGGGGCTGGGTACCAGCGGGACTTTCGTGGGCAGCTCCCGGCGTCTCAAGGAACTGAATCCGGCGATTCGCTGCATCTCCTTCCAGCCGGATTCCGCATTTCACGGCCTTGAAGGCTTGAAGCACATGGATTCAGCGATCCTGCCCGGAATCTATGATCCCACGCTGGCTGATGAGAATCTCGATATTTCGACCGAAGAGGCTTATGCCATGACGCGCCGCCTGGCGCAAGAAGAAGGACTGCTTGTGGGCGTTTCCGCGGGCGCCGCGATGGTGGCTTCGCTCAAGGTCGCGGAAAAAATCCGGCATGGCGTGATTGTCACGATTTTTTCCGATAGCGGCGATAAATATCTAAGCGAGCGCTTTTGGTCGGAGAAGGGAACGTTGTAACGGTGGCCTCTGGCCTTGGCTGTCCAATTCGGCTGCGCAGAGGACGGCTCTGCCGCCTGTCTTGCGAAAAGCCTCTGGCTTTCCGGCCAAACGTCCATAGTTTACTGTTCTCGCTGGGCGCGAAGGCAAAGCCTTCGCGCCCAGCGAGAACAGTTTGAGTTTGGGTGCAAGCTCCCGGAAGGGCAAAGCCCTTCCGCAAGTCAGGCGGCAAAGCCGCAGGTTGCATCCGTGAGATCGTGCCCTAAGTTGGACAGGTGTGCCCTCTGGCCGCCGGTTTTTTAAGAAGCAAAGGCCGGCGCCCAAAGGCCGCCGCTACAGCACTAAAACCGCAGGCCACGCGCGATGCCACCCGGCTGGAACCAAATCGATCTGGCGACATCCAATTAAACTGTATATGGGTTTGAGGATTACAGGCGAGCAAGTGAATGCGATTGGCAGCCATGGCGCGCGAGAGTACCCCAACGAGTGCTGCGGCGCGATGCTGGGGGTTGAAACCGGCGGCGTGAAAGAAGTCCGCGAGCTTGCGGCGCTTAAGAACATCCGGCAGGATTTCGCGCGCGGACAGGAGTTGATCCCGCTCACCGCGCTCGAAACAGAATCAGAGAGAAACCGCTTCCTGATCGATCCGAAGGATTTGGTCCAGGTTGAGAAGCAGGCGCGAAACCGGGGGCTGGACATCATCGGGTTCTATCATTCGCACCCTGATCATCCGGCCCGCCCGTCCGCCTACGATCGCGACCACGCATTCCCGTGGTATTCTTATGTTATCATTACAGTTGAGGCTGGAAAGCCGGGCCCTTATGCCTCCTGGGTTTTGCGGGAAGACCGCTCCCAATTCGATGAGGAAGAGATTCGGATCGCTGGGCAGAAAGCGCCCGTGAGAGTCCTAGCGGGAATTGAAGAACACACTGGCGAAACGTAATTTGCAGTCTATTGTTCGGAGGAATGGACTCTGAAACAGCGGGAACTGAAGAATTCGCTCGCGGAACGTGGGCGCGCACAAGCTGGAAATTGTTGATAAGGAGACCTGATGGCTGTGAAAGTGATTATCCCGACACCTCTCCGGCAGTATACTGAGAAGCGGGACACGATCGAGCTGAATGCCGGGACGGTTGCGGAAGCGCTGTCCGGGCTGACCAGTAAATATCAAGGCTTGCACAAGCACCTGTTTAACGAAGATGGCAAGCTGCGGAGCTTCGTGAATATCTACTTGAACGACGAAGACATCCGCTATCTCGAAAAGGATCAAACCCCGTTGAATGACAATGATGTTCTGAGCATCGTTCCCTCCATCGCGGGCGGTTCAGCCCTCCGCTGCATCTGTAGCTAGCCTGGGTCCGGCAAGCCGGAATCCGGGCGCTTCTCACCCGAGACAATTGAAATCTCCAATCTCTGCTTTTATGGGCGGTCTGCGGCCGCCGGGTTTTCGGCACTCTCACCGCGGCGAGCGGGTTTCGAGCGCCGCGACAGCGCGGGTCGAAAAAGACCTGCCGGCAATACTAAAGAATTTGAGGGAAACGAAATGGCGACACTCACAATGAATCCAATTACCGCGAAACTGAGCAACGATGAAATTCTGCGCTACAGCCGCCACCTGATCATGCCCGAAGTCGGCATGGAAGGGCAGCTTAAGCTTAAGCGAGCCAAAGTGCTCTGCATCGGCGCCGGAGGCCTGGGCGCTCCCTTGGCGCTTTATCTTGCTGCGGCCGGAGTGGGAACGCTCGGCATCGTCGATTTTGACACCGTGGATTACACCAACCTTCAGCGCCAGGTCATCCACGACACGGATGACGTGGGCCGGCTGAAGCTTGATTCCGCCCGCGACACGATCCGGGATATCAATCCCAATGTCGAGGTGGTGCCTTTCGAGACGCGTTTGAGCTCAGAAAATGCGCTCGAGATTTTCAAGGATTTCGATATTGTGGCCGACGGCACGGATAACTTCCCCACGCGCTACCTGGTGAATGACGCCTGCGTGCTGCTTGGCAAACCGAACGCCTACGCCAGCATCTTCCGCTTCGAAGGGCAGGCGTCGGTGTTCTATGCCGCGCAAGGGCCGTGCTACCGCTGCGTCTATCCGGAGCCGCCCCCGCCGGGGCTGGTCCCAAGCTGCGCGGAAGGTGGAGTGCTGGGAGTGCTGCCCGGAATCATGGGCTGCATCCAGGCGCTTGAAACCATCAAGCTGATCCTTGGCAAAGGAGAGCCGCTCATTGGCCGTCTCCTGCTGTTTGATGCTTTGGGCATGAAGTTCCGCGAGCTGAAACTGCGCAAGAATCCAGAATGCCCGGTTTGCGGGAAGAACCCAACGATTAAGGAATTAATCGATTACGAGCAGTTCTGCGGTATTCGAGGAGAAGAACATATGCCTGAAATTAGCGTTCCTGAAATTACTCCGGTGGAGCTTAGCAGCGAGATGGAGGGACCGAACCCTCCGGTGCTGATTGACGTGCGTGAGCCGCACGAGTTTGATATCTGCCGCATCCCCGGTTCGAAGCTGATCCCGCTCGGCGAAGTGGCCGCTCGGATGAATGAGTTGAACTCGGCGGACGAAATTGTCGTCCACTGCCGGTCGGGCGCCCGCAGCGCGCAAGCAGTGAACTTCCTGATGAAGGCGGGGTTCCGCAAAATCAAAAACTTGAAGGGCGGCATTCTCGCCTGGTCGGACGATGTCGATCCCTCCGTCCCGAAGTACTGATGCCCGGATGGTTCTGGCTTATTCCCCTCCTTGGTTAAGGGGGGGGCAGGGGTGGTTGGCGTGGCACCTCCTCGAAAATCCACCACCCCTAACCCCCTCCTCAGCCAAGGAGGGGAGCCATTTCCCCAGCGGTGGAGGATGCTGGCGCCACAGCTTTCGCCGCTACAGGTGTTCAAAATCGGGTTTCCAACCGCACCGAGACGGCGCGCGGGGGGTAGAGCGCGGTGCCGGAAAACAGGCTCCCAAAGTTAATCACGTTCAGTGCGCCGGTCAGGTTCGAAATATCGGCTTGAAAACTCACCGACTTATCCTCGTGTTTCCACACATCCACTCCCAGCGAGGCATCCAGCGCGTACCACGGCTTTACGCGGCCGTGCGCGAGATCGACGCGGTCGAGAATCCGCGGGCTGAATTGCTGCTGAAGCTCGCTCGTATCAAAATCGCCCTCAATCGGCAGGCCGCTTCCGTAATGCGCCGCCAGGGCCAGCCAGAACCTGCGGCTTGCCTGAAAGCGAATCCGCCCGTTGAACGTGTTGCGCTGATCCTGGCTGACCGGAAAGCTTTCCGTAGAATGCAGGAGCGTTGCGGAATCCGGGTCCAGGAACAGCCCTCCGGTAATCGGAAGAAATCCCGTTCCCACCAGGTTTGAATAATTGAGGTATCCGGAAAACCTGCCCCAACGCGGCGCTTGAAGCGTCGCCTCAAAACCGTAAATTGCCGCGCGTGAAAACGCAATCGGAAAGCTCACCCCGGTATTCAAAAAAACGTCATCGTCCGCAAAGTTCCGAACGCTCCTGCGGAAGTAGTTGGCGTCGAGGCGCAGATGTTGGAACAGGCTTTTGGAAAAACCCGCCTGATAAAAGTTGCCGGACGCAGGCGGCACCGGCAAACCCGTCGTGCTGCCGGTCAGGTGCTGCGCGGTGGAAGAGCTCGCGAGCAGCAGGTTTTCTGTCGCCGGAATTTCGAAGACCCGGTCGTAAGAGGCGTGGAAGACCATGCCCGCCGAGGGCCAATACCAGGCGGTCCCGAAACGCGGGCTGAAGGCATTCTGCCTCACCAGTAACCGGTAATCATCCCAGCGCAAACCGGCGCTCAGCGTCCAGCGGCCGTGCCGGTAGAGATCCTGTGCATAGAGGGACGGCTCCCATCCGCGATGGCTGCCGGCGAAAGCGAAATTCAAAGGGGTATCCGGGTCAAACTCATCCGGTTGAGTGATTTGATAAGCGAAGCTTTCCCGAAGAGAAGTTGACGTGAGCTCGGCGCCCGTCTTGAGTTCGTGATCACCGAAATTAGCTGAGAGACTGGCGCTGGCATAGCCTTCGCCAAATGAGCTGTTCTGCGAGGCAAGCATCGGAATTGAAAAAGGATTCGACCAGAGGCGGTCGGTGAGGTGCTGCCCCATGCCATTGACGACGGCCATGACGTGGGGCGAAAAGACGTGCTGGTAAGAGATGAGGCCCAGTGTTTCATCATTGTCGCGGTCCTGGCGCTGTCCGGCTTGCTCCTGCACCAGCTCATTGGGGACCAGAAATCCTATGCGCTTGTGCTCGACGTAAGCATTCAGCCGGCCGGAAGGGCTTAGTTCCCTTTCGAAGGTGGCCGTGAATCCGCCGCCCGAAGCTTTGTTCGTGAAATTCTGCTCAACCGGCGGATCCAGATAGCGCTTCGTGTGGGTTCCTTCAAGGCTCAGGCTCGCGGCGGTGCGGCCTCGGGTATATTGCCCCATCCAATACCCCTGTTCCGTCGAAAAGCTGCCGCCTTCGACGAGCGCCTTTCCGTGGAACCCGGACGGGTAGCCGGAAGCGGTCGTCAATTCAATTACTCCTCCCAGCCGATTTCCAAACTCCGCGGGGTAATCTGCTGTCAGGACTCTCACCGTCTGGAACTCTTCGGGATCCAAGCCCGGCGCGAAGGCGGGCGAACGGTTGTTCAAAATAGGTACGCCGTCGAGCACATATTGCGTCCCGTATTCGGCGCCGCGAGGGTGAAGAACGCCATTCGCTTCAAGCAGCCAGCCCGGCTGCGCAGCAATCAGGTCAATGATCGCGCGTCCGGGTAAGGACGCAGGCCTCTCCGTAAGCTCTTTTGATCCGATCATTCCAATCGTGCCGGTGCTGTTCGGGCTGAGGAGAGTCGCGGAGTCCGTCACCTCGACGCGTGTTTCGACGGGGGCGATCCGCAGCACAACGTGACATTCGAGAGGAATCTCGGAACGGATCTCGATGAGCTTGGAAAATGTGACGAACCCTTGGCGGCTTACCGAAAGGCGATAAAGACCGAAGGGCAGGTGTTCGGCAGTATGCTGCCCTTCGCCGCCGGTGCGGAAGCTCTGCTCGAACTGATTGGCTTCGCTCGTCAGCTCGACTTCTGCCGTCAAACCCTCGCCGGTGGGGCCGGTGATAGTCAGGCGGAGTTCACCCATGCCGCGCTGCCCGAATAGAACCGCGGCGCATGAGATGGCCGCCGTCAAACAGATGGAAATCGTAAGCGCTTTCACATTCGATCAGCGGGACAATCGATGACAGGAGCGGATGCGGATCCGTTAAGTCCCCCTCGCCTCCAAATTAGAGCTATCCTTCAAGCTTCGCCGCTGAGGGCCCGGTTCAGATTAAATGCGGCGCTGATGAGTCCGAGGTGCGTAAAAGCCTGGGGAAAGTTTCCCAGCGCTTCGCCGCGCGGACCGGTTTCTTCAGAGAAAAGCCCCAAATGATTTGATTGGTGGATGGCCCGTTCGAAGAGCAACTGCGCCTCCGCCAGGCGCTTGGGATCGGTCCGCCCGGCCCGGGTGAGCGCCTCTACGTACCAGAAGCTGCACATGTTGAACGACCCTTCTTTGCCCTTCAGTCCATCCTTAACTTCTGCCGTATTGTAGCGCAGGACTGAGCCATCGGAGAGGAGGCCGCGCTCGGAGGGATTGCGGCTGATCGCGTCAAGCGTCTTCAGCATACGCGGGTCGGTGGGGGAGGCGAAAAATACCATGGGCATCATCAGAACGGAAGCGTCCAACACATCATCGCCATAGGCCTGTACAAATGCTTGCCGCTCCTCGTTCCACGCTTTGCTGACAATCTCTTCGTAAAGTGCGTCGCGGCTTTTGGTCCAACGGTCGTGGTCCGCCGGGAATGACCGCTTGGCGGCCAGCCTCACGCCGCGGTCGAGAGCGACCCAGCACATCAGCTTGGAGTAAACGAAATGCCTGGGGCCGCCGCGAACCTCCCAGATGCCGTTGTCGGTGCGCTGGTAATTGTCGGCCACCCAGTTGACCATCCGCCGCAGATAGCGCCAGAGATCATAGGAGATAGGATGCACATATTTGTTGAACAGATAGATGGAATCCATGAGTTCCCCATAGATATCCATCTGGAGCTGCTGGTAGGCGGCGTTGCCAATGCGGACCGGCCGGGATTCTTTGTATCCTTTAAGGTGGTCCAGGGTGACTTCCGGCAACTCATGGCGGCCATCGATTCCATAGACGGTTTGGAGCGTCCCGTCCGGCTCAAGTTCCCGGCAGCGGGAATCAATCCAACTCATGAACCGCGAGGCCTCATCGGTCAGCCCCACCCGTAAAAGGCCGTAAACCGTAAAGGCGGAGTCGCGGATCCAACTGCAGCGGTAATCCCAGTTGCGAATGCCACCAATGACTTCCGGGAGGCTGGTGGTCGGGGCGGCCACGACGGCGCCCGTCGGCTCATAAGATAGCAGTTCCAGCAGGAGCGCCGAGCGATGGACGATCTCCCGCCACCGGCCTTCATAGGCGCACTTGCCAATCCACTCGCGCCAGTGGGCGACGGTTTCATCCATCAGACGGAGACCTTCTTCATCGCTCAGGGGCGGGCGTGGGGCCGATTCGCCTGAGATGCCGCAGAGAACAAAACTCGCCATCTGGCCGGCTTCAAGCGTGAACTCCGCCATCACGCCTTCTCCCTTCGCTTTCAGAGTGACTCGGGT
Source organism: Terriglobia bacterium (assembly GCA_036278555.1). Classification (GTDB taxonomy): domain Bacteria; phylum Acidobacteriota; class Terriglobia; order UBA7540; family UBA7540; genus RH2-MAG17b. The sequence continues at coordinate 1,338 of DASUKV010000019.1, read as the reverse complement.
GGCGAGGGCGAAGCTCTGTTGGCCGGTCTCGAAATGAGCTCCTTCGGAGCTAATCTGCGTCTCATGGCGATCTCGCGCGTAGTTGAAGGCCGGGACGCATTCCGCAAGAAATCGCATCGTGCCCCGCGTAGAGCGCACAAGCCGCACGAGCGGACGAGCCTCCTCCGGCGTCTGGTGCGAAGGATCCGACATGGGCATAAAATCAATCATCTCGCCCGCCGCCTCCGCCGTCCGGAAGTGGGTCATCAGCACGTTGGTACCCGGCCAGTAAAGCTGCTCGGGCGTCCAGGAGCCGAAAGCGGGAGCAATACTGAAGTGCCCGCCTTTTTCGTCATCAAGAATCGCAGCGAAAACGCTGGGAGAATCAAAGCGTGGAAAGCAAAGCCAGTCAATGGAACCCCTCTTGCTGATGAGGGCCGCCGTGTACATGTTTCCGACAATTCCGTAATCTTCGATGGGCTGGTACATGGATCGTTGTCATCTCCGTGCAAGAGTCGTCCTGCTGAGCCGTCGTGGCCTTCTCGTTGAGGGTCGGGTGCGAGCGGCAGCAAGGAATTCCAGGATCTGTAGGCTCCCGGCAGGCTCGCCGCTCATAGCGTTATTCAGGCCTGTGGCTAAAAGTGTTACTCCTTCATGATGGGCAACCGTGTGATTTTCGTCAAGAAGCTCCCGACGCGCGCTCAGGGCTCCCGTGGGCGCGCACGATCCTTGACACCTCTCAATGCGGGGACTAGCATTTTTTTATGCAGGCCCCTGCCGTCCGAGCGCCTTCCGTGGCGGGAAAATTTTATCCTGCCAGCCCGGAGGGACTTTCGAGAGCCCTGGATCGCTGCTTTACTGGCACGCTCCCCGAAAAGCTGGATGGCGCCATTGCCTGCGTGGTTCCACACGCTGGCATCATGTATTCCGGGCAGGTCGCGGGCGCGGTTTACCGCCGCTTGCCGGAGCGCCCTTCATACGTGATCCTCGGCCCCAATCATTTTGGCAACGGCCAGCCGCTGGCGGTGATGTCCCGGGGTGATTGGGAAACTCCCCTGGGGTGGGCGCGCCTTGACGAAAACCTTGGCCAGGCGATGCTGAAAAATTGCGAGGGCCTCACCGAAGATGCGACGGCGCATTTTGGCGAGCACTCCATCGAAGTGCAAATTCCGTTTCTTCAGCGGGGATCGCCGGACTTCACTTTTGTCCCCATCGCCGTCGGCGCGGTGAGCTATGAGGCGCTCGTGACCTTAGGGCAGGGAATTGCGAAGACGCTCCAGGAGGCAGCCCGGCCGGTCCTCCTGATCGCCTCAAGCGACATGAACCACTACGAGCCGGACGGGATTACGCGGGAAAAGG
>DASUKV010000018.1:0-4226 GCA_036278555.1 Terriglobia bacterium | reverse complement strand
ACCGTGTGCTTTTCAACCGAAGTCAGACTGAGCAAATGGCTCACCATCAACGCCGCGAAAATGCCCGCCGTGAGTCCTACCGCGGCGCCGATCAGCCGCGTGACGGTCACTTTCTGCAACCGCCATTCGCAGAGGACAAAGAGAATTCCCAGCGCGGCGCCTAACAATGCGGACGCGCTGGAGGACCAATGAAAAGGACGCAAATGGTATGAGGCGAAGATTAGCGCGAGGATGAGAATCGCTCGAACCACCCCCAATTCCAAAGCCATAAAACCCCACCACCTTTCCTGATTTGGATAGAAACCGTTCCTGATTTGAGACAGCAACCGAGGCAGCCCTGCGCGCCCAGCCCCGGCATAAGCAGCGAGTATAGCATTCCGTTTACCGGATAAGAAGCGCCACCCGGCCCCAGTTTTCCGGTCTTGTAGCGCCGCCGTTCCGGCGGTTCTGGAGGAAACCTGGCCGGCAAATATCCATGAATGACGGCAAAGCTTCCCCTGAACCCCGTGAAGGGATCCCGACGCTACGGCTATCTCTTAAGCCGGGCTTTGATCACCAGGGGGGTGCCGGCAAATCCGAATCTTTCGCGAATGCGGTTTTCGAGGTATCGCTCCACGGAAAAATAGAGTGGGCCAGGACGGTTGGTGAAAGCAACGAAAGTAGGCGGCGCGGAGCCAGCCTGGGTGAGATAGTAAAGCCGCAGCGGCTTGCCGGACGGGCTGGGGGCGCGGTCAAAGTTCAGAGTCTCAAGGAAGCGGTTCATCTCCGCCGTGCTCACGCGCTGCCGGCGCGCCTCAGCCGCGGCAATGATCACGCCGGGCAGCTTTACCACGCGCTGGCCCTTCAAAGCCGACAGGAACACGATGGGGGCGTAGTCGAGGAATTTCATCCGCTCCCGGATAATGCGCGTGCAATCCTGGGTGGTGGAGGGACCCTTCTTGACCACATCCCATTTATTGACCACCAGGATCACCGAACGGCCGCTTTCGTGCGCGTAGCCACCGATGTGTGTATCCAGCGCGGTCACGCCTTCCTCCGCGTCGAGCACGAGCAGCGCCACATCAGAGCGCTCCAAGTGCTTGCGCGCCTGGATCACGCTGAGCTTTTCCGCCATCAGGCGGGTCTTTCCCTTGCGCCGGATGCCGGCGGTATCAATCAGGCGGAAGCGGCGGCCCTCGGTCTCAAACTCCGCGTCCACAGCATCCCGCGTCGTGCCCGCCACAGGAGTAACGATCGAGCGCTCCTCCCCAAGCAGGCGGTTGAGGAGCGTGGATTTACCGACATTGGGGCGACCGATGATTGCGACGTTGATCGTGGGTTCTGCCTGCTCCGGGGCCCCTTCCTCCGCAGCATCGAAATCGCGGGTGGCGTGGTCGAGCAGATCGTCTACGCCCAACCCGTGCTCGGCAGACACGGCGAAGATGTCCGGAATGCCGAGGCGGTAAAACTCCGCGAGGAGTGGCTGGGAGCGAAGGGTATCCACCTTGTTGACGGCCAGCGACAGCGGCTTGCCCGTCCGCCTCAGGAGCGAGGCCAATTGTTCATCGAGAGCCGTCACGCCGGCCTGTGCGTCGACGACCAGGACCAATTGCCCTGCTTCTTCCATGGCCACGCGTGCCTGGTTAAAAATCTCACTCGCCATTGAATCTTTTTCGTCGAGGGCCAATCCCCCTGTATCAATCACCTCAAAATGCTTGCCGCGCCACTCCGCGGGGGCATACAGGCGATCGCGCGTCATGCCGGGTTCATTGCCGACCAACGCGCGCCGGCGGCCCGAGATGCGGTTAAAGAGCGCGGACTTGCCCACGTTCGGCCGGCCAAGGATCACCAGACGCTGGCATGATTCTGTCTTGAGCATCGCGTTTCTCCAACCTATTCTACCTTGAAGATTTCGCCAGCGGGGCTCGCCGGCCCTTTTTCTTCGGGGCTTGCTCTCTGGGCAGAACCATCGCATGATTGACTTTCGCGCACCCCTAGTGTAGATTCGTGCCTTTCCGACTCGAAAAGCCGAATCAACATGGCAGGGGATGGTGATCTCGAACGGACATGGCTGCTGAGCCTCAGGTTGTCGAAATGACGCTCGAAAGCACGCTGGAGAGCGTTACCGCCGCGGAGGAAGTCACGACCGAGGTCTGTTCCAAGGCTGGTTTCGATGAGGAGGAACAACATCGGATTGAAATGGCGGTGCACGAGTCAATGATCAACGCCGTCAGCCACGGCAACAAGTACGACGCTCATAAGCATGTGCGAGTCCGCTTCCAAACGTATGCGGACCGCCTGGAGATTCATATCCGCGACCAAGGCTTGGGATTTGACATCGGCCATGTCCCGAACCCCTTGCAGGCGGAAAACCTGCTGAAAGTGTCCGGCCGGGGCATTTTTTTGATCCGTTCGTTCGTCGATGAATTCAGGGTTGAGAGGCCCGAAGGCAATGGGACTGAAGTGATCCTGGTAAAACGCAAAAATTCAAAAAAGAATTCCGATCAAGGAGGAAAGCACCGTGAGCATGAAGGCGAAAACGCGCCGCGTTGACTCGGTCAGCGTTGTTGATATCAGCGGAAGAATTACCTTAGGAGAGGACCTGACCGAATTGCGCCACCTGATCCGCAATTTGCTGGCTCAGGGGCAAAAGCAGATTCTGCTGAACCTGGCAGACGTTAGTTATATCGATAGCTCGGGAATCGGCGAACTGGTCAGCGGCTTTACCGCGGCTTCAAATCAGGGGGGCCAACTCAAGCTCTTGCACTTGACCAAGAAAGTACACGACCTGCTGCAGATTACGAAGCTTCTCACCGTCTTCGAAGTGTACGACGATGAAGCGGCAGCCATCGACAGCTTTCAGAAGGCAACCGGAGCATAGCAGAACGCTCACCACAGCGAATCCCCCGCTGTGGCAGGCAGCGCGCTTAGCGCCGGCATCTCAGATGTGGGCTGTAGCGGCGGCCGAAGGCCGCCGGTCTCAACTTCCTAAAACCGGCGGCCAGAGGCCGCCGCTACAGCGATTTTCCCGCCGTTCAGCGGCCGTGGCCCGGCGCCTTGCTGTTTGCCGTCTGAACCTTGGCGCCTTGGATCCACTCCAGTATCGTTTTATACTCCCAGCTACTTTCGTTCCCCTTCCACCTTTGTCCCCCGTTATGCGACGCGTAGTAATCGGTGATATTCCCGCCGCTTTCCGCAGGATGCGTCGGCTTGACCAGAATCAGGCTATGCCGCGGGTCGCTAATGTCCACGACGCGCATGGCGTACATATAGTTTTCGCGGCTCGCGTGGTCGGAAAATATGCCGTTCGAGGTGGGAGGAATCAAGTGGAAAATGGCGTGCGAGGCGTGACAGACGACGCAGGCTTTGCCGTCCGGTCCCACCTGCGCCAGGATCGGCTCGACTTTTTGCACGAAGTAGTCGAAGCTCAGCACGGAGCCGGGCTTCACGTCATGGAGGGAGTCGCTCAGCGTTTTGCCTCCAAGCACATTGGCGGCAATCAACTGCAGGCGAGGATTGGGGTCGTGCTGAAGATGCAGGACGGCCGCGTGAAAGTCCTGGCGCTTTTCAACGCCTTTCGACTTTCGCAGCAGGTCCAGCGCCGCGGCCCGCACGTTCGCATCTTTATCATACAGGCTTGCGATCACCGTCTTTAGCACCACGGGCTGTTCGAGGAAGTTGGGTGCCTGGTACTTCTTATCTCCGTACGCCCCTCCCAAAAGTCCCTGGGCGTCTTGAGAAACTCCCAGTCCTGCCGTGCCCTGGTGAACTCGCATGAATTTCGGGTTGGTCACTTCGGTGATAAGAATGTTGCGCTGCTTGCTGCCCAGGTGAGCAAAAGCTGCATCCACGGACTCGGCGTTCTCAGGCGAGTTCAGGAAACGCTCCAGGATAATGTCTACGGAGGCTTTTTCGACGTCCGCGTCCGGATCATGCAAGCCGTCCAGCACGCGAGCGCGGAATTGAGCGTCGCTCATCAGGCTTCCGAAGGAAGAAGCGGCGTTGAGCACCTGGGCGTAGTTCTTGGGCCGGGGATTCTCCTCAAGAAGAGATCGCACCGCCTCCGCGACCTCTTCTTGCTTCGTCCAAGGCGAGCTATCGGGCAGGCTCGCCAGAAGGGGCAGCAAAACCGACTGGGCATCGGGATTGCCGTGCTTCAAGATCTCGAGCACCGTCTGAACCAGTTGCGGGTCAGGAATATTCGGACTGTTGATGTTCAGGATCCCCCGCTGGTCATTGTGGTAAAC
>DASUKV010000017.1:0-5929 GCA_036278555.1 Terriglobia bacterium | reverse complement strand
TGCCGCAGTCTGGACATGGCGCGAAAAGCTTGCTCGATCGCTGGCGGTTCATTTAAGAGTGACACTCGGTCATCTTCAAGCCATCGGTCATAGGATTTCCATGCCCCAGCCTGGCTCATGACTTCATCTTTGCCCATAACGGCTTCGGTGGTCAGGAGGCGCAGCAGACCGTGTTGCGTGAGCCGGCAGAAGAAGAGCCGCGCCTCAGGTTCGAGCGACTCAAACCAATCCTTCGCAACTCGGAAGTGGACGTGCCCCTCATAGGTCAGTGCGACCCAGACGTTCACGTCAGGGAAAAGGAATAATCTCATAGATGCGGGTATTGTCTAACTGCACGGACCCTGGGTGTTTGGATCGCACGATAGGCAGCTTAGTCTGCCGGTGCGGTTTCGGTTCGTCCTTGTGTAATTCACCTTGTACGCCACGAAGGATCAATTCCTTCACCGAACGCCCCTGGGTCGCGGCCCTCGCCTTAAGCTGCCGGTAGAGGGGGTCTGGGATGTCAACTGTGGTTCGCACAGGAAAAGTTTACCATATTTATGGCTGGCATGGGAGAGCAAAGCTAAGATGGCCAAAGGGTTAAATGGTAGGCCCGAACGGGTTCGAACCGTTGACCTCTACCGTGTCAAGGTAGCGCTCTAACCGGGCTGAGCTACGGGCCTGAGAATAAACCAGCAGGGTGATATTGTAGCCGTTGCCAGAGCCCAAGGGCAAGAGGAACAGGAGCGCGCCTGGGCCCATCCAACGACGAGCCGCGCTTCCGTTCAGCTTCAGAATCTTGGGGAATGCCGTGGAGTCTTGTTGTATGATGCTTAACGGCGCTGCTCAACGGCATCGAGCGGCGCGGGAGGTTCGGAATGGCCTTTTGCCCACGATGTGGGGTTGAGTACCGGGAAGACGCCACGCAATGTAGCGATTGCAAAGTTAAGCTGGTTCCGGGTCCGCCACCTCCGGAAGCTCCGGCTGATGAATCCAAATTTACAGACGAGGCAAAGTTGATGAGAGTTCGCGTCTTCTCAGGACCCACCTCAGGGATGGAAGCGAACCTGGCGCGAAATCTTCTGAATTCACAGGGAATCCCGTGCATGCTACCCGGCGAATTCACGGCGGAAATGCTGCCGGGCATTGATCCGATCCAGATTTTCGTGCGCGAAGAAGACGCCGAACAGGCTGCTGAAATCCTCCAGGCGTATTTTGATTCTCCCCGCAGCGAGTGGGATTCAACCCAGCGATAAACCTCGTTACCTATTCGCCGAAAGGTTCTTCGTAGCTTTGGACGTGGTTTTGGATTTACCGAGCTTGCGCTTGAGCCGGGCGATGGATTTATGCACGCTCTTGGCGCGCGCGGCGTCCTCATCGGAAGGCAGCTCATCGAGATATTTTTCGTAGGCCTTCAGCGCCTTCCTGTTCAGTCCCATTTTTTCATACACATGGCCCATCCCTAGGTAGGCGGGTGCGTAATCGGGATTGGTGCGCACGGCCTCCTCGAACCGGCTCAGCGCACCCCGGTAGTCCTTCTTGCGAAGATAGAAATTTCCGATCTCGACGGACTTCGCCGCGCCCGGGGGAGTATAAGTCCAATCGCGGCCCGATTCACTTTGCGGCCTCGGGCTCTGGGCGTGAGCGGTGCAAGCTCCCACGCCCAACATCGCCAGCATCAGCACCGCAATTTCAAGCGCGCGTCCCATGCGAAAATTTTGATACGTCGGACGCCGGGTGTCAATCGCCGGCGCGCGATGAATGGCGTCGTGCCGGCAATGAACCAAACCTGGGGCAACGCAGGCCGTCTGAAGGCCGCCAGGATGGCGGGCGCTAAGCGCGATTGAGGCAGCATCACCCGTACATCATCATTCGCCACTTGCCCTTGTTTTAGCGGCGAAGTAGGATAAAAACTTTCTGGCGGATGACACATTCGTGGGTTTGAGTTCCCGCCGGGGTTCTCCATTTGTGACCAGCGAGCCGACGAACGAACGGTTGATGGCTCAAGTCGCGGCGCGCGACGAGGGCGCTTTGGGCTTACTCTACGACCGCTTTGCACCCGGGTTGCGGGCCATGATCTTACGGATTTTGATCTCCCCCGGCGAAAGCGAAGCAGTGCTCGAAAGCGTTTTCACGGCGCTCTGGAAATCCTTAAGTCATAGACGCGGACTCAGCGCCAGTCCTGAAATCTGGCTCACCTTAACAGCCCGGCACGACGCGGTACGCCGCCTCCGCCGGCGGCGGAAACTTCCGGTCCTTCACGAACAACGGGTTTCGCGCCCGGCGGATTCCCGCCATCCGGGCGCGCGGCAGCTTGCTCTGCTCAGCGCGCGCCAAGGGCTGGTGCGAAAGTCACTGGCGCAACTCCCCGCGCCGCAGCGAAAGATTCTGAACCTCGCCGTCTTTGAGGGGTACACGGAGGAAGAAATTGCCCAACAATTGGACCAGCCGCTGGGGCGCGTGCGGGATGAATTGCGGGCTGCCTTTTCCTTTGTCAGGCAGAGGCTGCATACTCTGATGGGGACATGGACTGCCGGCATTTAGAACCTCTTTACGAACTGTTCTTGTTGGGCGCTCTTTCCGCCGGGGACGCCCGGCAGGTCCGCTCTCATGTCGAGCAAGGTTGCCCGAATTGCCGCGAGAGATTATACGAAGCGGAGCTGGCGCTTTACGTGTTGCTGCAACCTCCTCACCCCGTGGGCTCCAGCCCCAAACAGAAAGCGCACATCCTCGAACAGATTAAGGGAAAATGAAAATAGCGAATCACAGCACAACGCTGGCTGGGATTTAACCTGATCCATGGACGTGAACTCAAAGCACAAACCGTCTACCACTTCAAGATTTCTCCCTTTCACGCTCGTCGCGGCGATACTTCTCGCCTTGCCCGCCGCCAGCCAAGTCCAGATTCAGCCGTTACAACTCACCATTTCCATCGCGCAGCCGCAGATTTCCGAACCCTTCCCGGCGCGAATCACCCTTCATTTTCACAATGCCGGCAGCCGGCCCTTGTGGCTCTATAAGCCTCTGCACGATGCGGGCGGGGCGAACGGGCGCCCCGAGGGTCCCACGCTGGCGGCGCACCTGGAAACCGCGGCCCCGGAAAACACACGGCAAAACACTCAGCCCGCCGGCGGGCCAGCGGTCGGCTCCGTGCTCGAAGCCGCCGGTTTTCCTCACCCAGCCTTAATCCAACTCGCGCCGGGCGGCGCTTTTAGCCAGACGGCCGTGATACACATCAATCCCGCGACGCGCCAAGCTGCGAATGGGACGGAGCCCGTCTGGGGGGCTTATCAACTGTCTGTGGTCTATAGCGCGCGCTATTCGAACGGCGATTCGATCAACAAGAATCTGGGGGTAGACGTCTGGGAAGGATACATTCCGAGCAACACGATTCGCGTGACGCTCGCCGCGGCGGCGCCGGATGCTCGCGGCGTGGTCCGTGGGGGCGTCGTAGACCGCGATTCGCGGCCCAGCGCAGGGGTCTTAGTCTCGCTGAGCGATTGGAGCGAACATCGAATCGCACAAATCATTACCGGCAACGATGGGGGGTTCTCCTTTTCGGATCTTCCACCGGGACGCTACTGGGTCACTGTGCGCCGGCCGGGCGCTATCGAGAACCAGAGCTTCTTTGAGCACGCGGATCTGACGGATTCCCAACCCGAAGCCACACTGCATTTGATTATGCTTAATCAGGAGATCTATGAAGCCCGGCAAATGATGCGCAAACCGGTGCTCTTCAAGATCACGGATAGCGGAGGGACTCCTATCACTGACGCGGAGCTCCATATTTTATGGTCCAGCGGCACGGTGCTCGACAATGTCAAAACAAAGCTCCCGGAAAGCGGGCTCGCAGTTGTAAATCTGATTCCCGGCAGCAACTACGTCACCATCGTGAAACGCCACTGCCAGAAAGAAGATCGCATGGCAGACGTCGCGCCGGGCGACGGTATCGACGGTTTCAGTTTTACGTTCGATTGCAAAAGATGACCACGGGTTCGGGTCAAGGCCGAGCCATTCAGATAGCAGCGCGTAAGGCCTATCGGACCGGCGCGAATTCTCCTTTGAGGCGGTAACGACCCCACGCGATGGCGATTTCCCCTTTGCCACGGCGTTTGGAGAGGTGAATCGATAACACTTCCGTTGACTGGGTGACGCGCTCGAAGCGCAGCAAGGTCTCGGCAAGGCGCGATGCCGGTTCATACTGGATCGCGGGAGCTTTGGAAATGACCAATGACCAGACTCCGGGTTCACTATAGCGGACGAGCAGGATGTGTTTGCCGCGCGAAATGCGCGTGCCGCCGAAATTGAGGTCCGTGCTGGATTCGAGGGTGGTGGGTGCATCGGCTCCGAGCCGCCAAAGCTGGCCAGGCTCGATGAGCTTCAAAACGTCGCGCCCGTGGAGCGATGGACGCCCATATTCGATCTCGACGTGACCGCCGCCGATTTGTATTGAGGTGGTTCCGCGCGGATTGGTTTTCGCCAGTAAACCCGGCGAGCAGAATCCCACCAAGCATATGACCAGGAAAGCGCAGACCCTCGAAGAGTTCGCGGTGAATCTCTGGCCGCCGCGCCGGATTATCCTTCTTCTGCCGTGGTAACCGGCGGAGACGGGCGCCAAGTGAATGCCCATCTCATGTGGGCTCAAGAGAAAGAAAATGAAGGATCGCTCCATGAGAGGGGACGCTAATCCACAATCCCTTCCTCTTCGTATTGCTGCTTGAGCTTCGCCACCACGCCGGGATCAGCCAGCGTCGTAGTATCCCCCAACACGCGGCCTTCCGCGATGTCCCTTAGCAGCCGACGCATGATTTTTGCGCTGCGGGTCTTGGGCAGCTCGGACGTGAAGTAAATGTCATCAGGACGGGCAAGCGCTCCGATCTTCTTCGCGACATGCTCCCGGAGTTCTTTCTTAAGCTCATCGCCGGATTCAACACCTTCCTTCAGTGTCACGAAGCCCGCGATACCCTGCCCTTTCACCTCGTGCGTCTTGCCGATTACGGCGGCTTCCGCCACTGAGGGATGGTCCACCAGCGCGCTTTCTACTTCAAATGTAGAGATGCGGTGGCCCGAAACGTTCATCACATCGTCAACGCGGCCCAGGAGCCAGAAGTAGCCATCCTGGTCGAGCTTTGCGCCGTCACCAGTAAAGTATTTGCCGGGATATTTTGACCAGTACTGTTTCTCGTAGCGCTCCGGGTCGCCGTAAATGGTGCGAAACATCGCTGGCCACGGCCGCGTGAGCACCAGGTAACCGCCGCCGCCGGGACCAACAGGCTGTCCTCTTTCATCGAGCACCTGTGCGTCAATTCCTGGGAACGGCTTGGTCGCGGAGCCGGGCTTTGTGGCGGTCAAACCCGGAAGCGGCGTAATCATAATCATGCCGGTTTCTGTTTGCCACCAGGTATCCACAATGGGGCAGCGCTCGCGGCCAACGTGCTTGTGATACCAAACCCAGGCTTCAGGATTAATCGGCTCGCCCACCGTCCCCAGCACGCGCAGCGATGAAAGGTCATATTTAGCGGGCCATTCAGTACCCCAGCGCATGAAAGTCCGGATGGCGGTGGGAGCCGTATAGAAAATATTTACGTGGTATTTGGTGACAAGGTCCCAGAAGCGGCCGCGGTCGGGATAATCGGGGCTACCCTCGTACATCAGGCTGGTGCAGCCGTTGGCGAGCGGGCCGTAGACGATATAGGAATGGCCGGTCACCCAACCAATGTCCGCCGTGCACCAGTAAACGTCATTTTCCTTAATGTCAAAAATCGTGCGGTGAGTCACTGAAGTTCCAAGCAGATATCCGGCGGAGGTATGCACCACACCCTTGGGCTTCCCGGTGGTGCCGCTGGTGTAAAGGATATAAAGAATATCTTCGGAATCCATGGGCTCGGGCTCGCAGCGGTCCGAAGCTTTCTCTACCGCTTCGTGCCACCAGACGTCCCGGCCAGGCTGC
>DASUKV010000016.1:0-4636 GCA_036278555.1 Terriglobia bacterium | reverse complement strand
ACGCCCAGGTTCATGTAGCCTAGCCAGCCTTCCATGTGGCGGTCGTTGTCCCAATCAACCCAATTCGCATAGAAGGGATCGCCGTCAATCTGCGCCGTCGTCGCGTCAGAAAAGCGGGAGAAGACCGGCAGACGGTCATTGGCGGAGTTCATGCCGAACATCGGCATAAAGTGGAACCCAAGGCTCCGGCCCTGCTGGATCAGCGTGCGCAGTCCGGCCTCACCTCCCATCCGGGAATCGGGCTGATAGAGCGGGTAGTTCCAATAGTAGCGGCCATCCCACGCCGGCAGAAAAACCAGCACTCGCTCACCGGGAATCTTCGTGGCTACCCAACGGAGAATCGTCAGCATCTTGGCGTAGTCGTTAAAGATGTAACCCGTCCAATGCATCCCGTGCAGCGAGACAGCTAAGGCGACTCGCCGGAACCAGGCCGGAATATCTGCGCGCGTTTCCCAGTCCGGCAAGCTGAATGATCTCTCCAGATGCTCAAAATGCGGCCGGAAAGCGCCCTCGGCCGTCGACGCCCGCCCCACACGCCACACCGGGCTTTGAATTCGGGATTCTTTTTCCCAACCGGGGCGCTCATGGACCAGTTCCGTGCGGTAGCCCTTCGCGCCCGGCTGAAAATAGAACCGGTTCGCACGCACTTGATGGTCAAGAAACGACAGGAAGAAGTAATCCTGGCCGCCGGAGCGAATCACCGCCAGGGGAGTGTTCGTTCCGCGGGCTCTGAACAGATCGCCGCCGCCGAAAGGATACCCTAGCAGGATTTCATCGTCTTTGGGATCAAAGAATCTTGCGCCGCCCGAGGAAATTTCTCCGCGCGGCACGCCGCGAACAATCGCAGCAATTGACTTGATGGGCTTCTCCGCCGTGACGCGAGCATCCCATTCGATGAATGATCCATTCTTGCGGATGCGCGCCGTCAGCTTCCCCGGAGACTTCTCCTGGCCTCCCGCCCAGACGAACTGGGTGCAGTTTATGTCCAGCCAATCGCCTTTTTCTTCCGCCTTCATGTGGTCACGATCGAGGCCATAGGTGTTTTCAAACGTGTAAAAGCGAAAGGAGAACTGCAGGCCGCCGAATTCGACCGAAGGCTCGGGGAAGTCAAAGCTGAACTTCATAAAGCTCTTGCCGCGAGGAGGAATATAAACGTCACTGGTGGAAGTAAATGGCAGGATTCGCGGCCCGGCGGCGCCAAGCGCTGGCCCCGGAAGCAACAGACCCGCGCCCGCAACTCCCGCGTTTTTGAGCATCGCACGGCGGGAAATTTTTTCAGGCATTCATGCCTCCGGCTGATCGATTCGCGGCTGCAGGTGAGGACGGAACAGAATTCGAGGAAGGACATCCATTCGTGAATGGGCCGCACAGAAGCCAGAGCACTATTTCACGTCTCAGGAACTATGTCTTCACGGAATCCTCGGCGGAGGCCGCATTCACTTTCCAGTAGACCACGTACCGCTCGCCGTGCAGCTTGTACAGCGGCACAAGAGGCGTGGGCTGCTTCTGGGCCGCGGTCTCGAAGGCAAGCGCCGAGTTCGAAACCGCCTGCACCCATCCGCTGGCGCTCTCTGCACCCGTTTGGATTTCCGGCGCGGCCATTGGCTTCCCTCCGGGGCTAGTCTTGTAGCCGATGTAAGTATCCGAATGGTCCAGACCCTCATCCCCGAGCCTCCCCGCTAAGACCAGCGGACCATACATCGCCGCCTGCTGTGTCTCATCACCGGGCAGAGATTCAACGTGCAGGCTCATCGGCAGGCTTATTTCCACGCGATCACCGTCCCTCCACTCCCGGTTCAGAGTCAGATAGCTGCTAGGGCTCGCAAAAGCAGGTAGCGCCCGGCCGTTAAGCTTCACCGTTCCTTCCTTCGTCGCCCAGCACGGCACGCGAAGGTTCAGCGCCATCTCGACGGGACGCTCGGCGCTTATCGTGAAGGCTGAGCCGTCCTGTTCCGGGAAGTTCGTTTCCTGCCGCAGCCGAAGGCCCTTGTCCGGCCAGTTCACTTCCGAAGCGATAAAGAGATTCACATAAAGGCCGTGATCGTCGTGAAAGTAGATGGTGTTGTTAAACTTGGAGAATTCTTCCGCCCCTGTGCCGGTGCAGCACCAGAAAGAATCATATGTTGTGTTGTAGTACTTCCACCAACCCCGCCCGAGCGGCAGAAAATAGCTCTTCAGGCCATGAGCGTCCTGCGTTCCAAGGCGGCTGTTGAAGAGCGTCCGCTCGTAGTAATCCATGGCGCGAGGGTCCGCCGTCCAGCCAAAGATGTGCCGCGTCAGCTTCAGCATGTTGTAGCCGCAGCAGCACTCCTCCATGTTCTGCCCCATTTCTTTGCCGAGCTTTCCCGCGTCCGCGAGCCAGTGCTCCTCGTAACTTGTGCCGCCCGTGCAATAGGTCCGGCGGTTCACGACCTCATGCCAGAAGTAATCCGCAATATTGTGGTAGCGCTCGTCGCCCGTCACCTCATACTGGCGGGCCGTGCCGATGATTTTAGGGATATTGGTATTGGCATGCAGCCCTTTCAGTTCGTCGCGATAGGCCGCCAGAGGATCAAACACCGCATGATGGTCAAACCGCCGCGCCGTCCAAAGGTATCGTTCGTTGCCGGTAACAGCGTAGAGGTTGCACAACACTTCCAGCATCCCGCCCTGCTCCACTTCGAGCACCCTCTGCATGTGCTCCTCGCTCAAAGGCGCCGCCCATTGCCCCACCCAGCCCGCCATCCCCTCCGCCGTCTTGAGAGCCTGCTCGTTGCCGCAGTGCGTATACATATCGAGATGGCCCGCCATGATCTTGTGAATCGTATAGAAGGGCGCCCATACCTTTTTGCCATCGCGCAAGCGGTCGAAGAATTCTTCTGGAAAGGCGCTGAGATAGCCATTGCCATGCTTCTTCTGGCATTGCGCGAGGTCCGCGACTAGCGCATCGGCTTTTTTCTTCAACTCCTCGTCGCCCGTGCTGGCATACATCAGCGCGCTTGCGGAAAGGTAATGCCCGCCGCAGAAATGGCCGCGCAATTCGCAGTCAGGTTTTTCCCACCCGCCAAAAGGCTCCGCCTGAGACGGCAATCCGGCGGTGATGCGAAACATATGCGCCAAGCGATCGTTCGGGAGCAAGTGCAAGTATGCGCGGTTGGCTTCCATCTGCTGCTTGAAAATGCCATCCAGAAGCCGGACCTGCTGATTGGGGAAAGGCAAGACTTTCCAGGCCACCTTCTCGCGGCTCACCGTGCGGCCGTTCTTCGTCACCGCGTTAACCACGGGGTTTTGCGGGGGATCCCCCAGAGCCAGGGACGGCAAGACGGATGCGCCCGCCGCAGCCGCCGCAAGTTTCACAAATTGTCTCCGGTTGAAATCATGAAACCCCATGGAACACTTCCTTTCAGCGCAGTGAACAGTGGTCCTTAGATATCTCCTGGCAGAGCCGGTGATTTTGCGATGGGTGCTCCCCTCCAAGGGGCCGGATCGGTTCCACGAGCACCCGTGAGGGCCCACGAGACCCCCTCGCCCGCGCTCGCGCCTCGCGCACCCTCTCCCCAAGGGAGAGGGCTATAGTCCCTCCTTGAGTTCAGCCCTCTCCCTTCGGGAGAGGGGGGACCGCATCGCGGTGGGTGAGGGACCTGGCTCCCAGCCGGCCAATTCACACCAGCTTCAAGTAATTCGTATACGCGCGATCCTTAACCCTGTAAAAAGGCTCAAACCGCAGCTTGGTCTCGGATTCAGGAAGTTCAAACGCCATCGCCTGATGCGGTATGGACTTGAGACCTTGCGGCGAACCCACGGCTCTTTGCGATAGGGTCAATTGCGGGTCGAGCGCGACCAGCATCAGCGGCCCTCGCATCAGCGCCACGGTGGACGGATGTTGTTCGTCGACCGCCTCCGAGCGGAAGCTAAACGGAAGCGTGACTTGAATCCGATCATTTGGGCGCCAGCGGCGGCGAATGGCGGCGAACGTCCGGCGCTCGGCCGGAACCGAAAGCGGCTTCCCGTTTACTTCTATTTTCGCGGGCGATTGCAGCCAACCGGGGATGCGGACGAAGACTGTGAACTCCGCCGGAGTTTCGGGCTGCACTTGAATTTCAGTCTCTTCAGCCAACGGATAATCGGTCGTCTGGGTCAGCCGCACCGGAACACCTTGGAATTTCCAGCGCACTTCGGAAGGGGTGAAAAGGTTTACGTAAATTCCATCCGTGCCCCAGAAATAAGAGCTAATCACATAGTCGGCCACAACCTCCGGCAGCGTCCCCGAACAGCACGGCCAGTCGTCGTGGAAGTAGACTTTTTGCGCGGCGGGATGATAATCCGAATAATAGAAAAACTGGCCGTCGCCCTTCGGGTCTTTGGCTCCCAGAACCGTGTTGTAGAGCACGCGCTCAATGCCGTCTCCGTACCGCGCATCACCGGTGAAGCCAATCAGGTAACGCGCCAGCTTGAGATGGGCGTAGGCGCCGCACGGCGTTTCAAAATGAGCGTGACTTGAGGTCAAACTTTCTCCGAGCTTCCCCTCATTCGGTTTCACGAAGGTTTCATTGGGACCCCAGCCGCCCGACGCAAACTGCTGCGTTTTTTCGATCATGTCCCAGGCGTTTTGGGCTGCATCCAGATACTTGCGCTCTCCTAAAGCCTGATACGCCTT
>DASUKV010000015.1:0-11427 GCA_036278555.1 Terriglobia bacterium | reverse complement strand
TGTGGGAGCGTGCGCCTGCTTCAAAATCAAGCGTTCGGGAGCTGATGCTGGCTCAGGCATGATCCAACTCAATTTAGGGCAAAGTGCCGCGAAGGAACTGACGATACTATGTCTGGGCGCGCACTCGGACGATATCGAAATTGGGTGTGGGGGTACGGTTCTCCGGCTGGCCGCTCAGTATCCCGGCTCGGCGTTCCATTGGGTGGTGTTCAGTGCCGCCGGAATCCGCGAGACGGAAGCGCGGCAAGCCGCCACGCTATTCGCCGGCAACGCCTTGCGAGAGACGGCGCTCAAGGCCTTCCGCGACGGCTTCATGCCCTTTTTCGGCGCGGAAGTGAAACAGGTTTTCGAAGAGCTGAAGCGCGTCTCCCCGGACCTCATTTTTACTCACAACCGCGCCGACGCGCACCAGGACCACCGGCTGCTCTCGGAATTGACTTGGAACACCTTTCGGGACCACTTGATTCTGGAATACGAAATCCCGAAATACGACGGCGACCTGGGGCGGCCTAACGTCTTTGTGCCGCTCGAAACAGAAACTTATCAGAAGAAGGTTTCTTACTTGATGGAAGCTTTCCCGTCGCAGCGTCCGAAAGACTGGTTCGAGGAAAGCACCTTTCTCTCGCTCATGCGGCTGCGGGGAATGGAGTGCCGGGCGCCCAGCGGTTATGCTGAGGCGTTCTACTGCCGGAAGCTGGTGCTGTGAACGAGATTAAGTCGAAACCGGGTAGAAGGGGGGCCGGCGGCTCCGATGCAGTTGGTAAGAAAGCCGCGGGGAATACGCCCATCGCGTTGACCGAAACCACAATAGAACCACTTACCCTTCACAAGGATGGCGCCGAAGACGCAAGCCAGGCTTTGACCAGCTACTACCGCTGTCCGGCCAACCTGGCGCGCTTTCTCCCGGCGCGGCAGCGGTCAGAGCAACCCGGCTATTTCCGGTTGGGTGACGACACCGTGTGCTATGGGAGACTTCCAAGTGCGCCCGCGGGTCCTGCCGGCGAACTCCAGGATGCGCTGGAGAGCATCCAACTTGAAGCGGCTGGAATCCGGACGCCGTTCGATCCCGAAGAGATTGTCGAAAACCTGCGGCGCGAGCGCTACGCAGCGTGCTTCCGCCAAAGCGCCGGGGGTCTCAACGAGGTGTGGCAGAAGGCCTATTACCTGGTGCGGCCGCTTCTTGGAATCTCCGCACGCAAGCGCCTGCAGAAAATATACCTGCGTGGATGGAGAGACCTCAACTTTCCGGCCTGGCCTGTCGATACGACGGTTGAGCGCATTCACCAGAAGCTGCTGGCCTTAGCCCTGCGCGCCCGAGGCCTTGAAAGGACGCCTTTCATCTGGTTCTGGCCGGATGGCTTCCGGGGCTGCGCCATCATGACTCACGATATCGAAGACACGGGCGGCAGGGATTTTAGCCCGACGTTAATGGACCTGGATGAATCGTACGGATTCTACAGCGCTTTTCAGGTGGTGCCGGAAAAGCGGTACGCGGTTTCGGCAGATTTTCTTCGTAATCTCGCAAGCCGCGGCTTCGAGGTGAACGTCCACGACCTGCGGCACGATGGACGCCTCTACGCGGATCGCGCCGGGTTCCTGCGCCGCGCCAGGCGCATCAACCGTTACGCGCGGGAATTCGGGGCGCGGGGCTTCCGGTCCGGCATTCTCTACCGGAACGCCGACTGGTTCGATGCGTTCGAATTTTCATACGATATGTCGATTCCCAACGTCGCTCATCTCGACCCCCAGCGTGGCGGCTGCTGTACCGTGATGCCGTACTTTATTGGAGGAATCGTAGAGCTTCCGTTGACGACGACGCAGGATTATACGCTGTTCCATATCCTCGGGGATTACTCCCTGGACCTGTGGAAGGAGCAGATCGCGCTGACGCTGGCCAACCACGGACTGATTCATTTCCTGGTTCACCCAGACTATCTTCTTGAGCGCCGGGCTTTGGGTTGTTATAAGGCGCTCCTCGGATTCCTGGTGGACCTGCGGGCGAAGGGCGAGATATGGAGCGCGCTTCCGGGAGAGGTGGCGGACTGGTGGCGCGAGAGAAACCGGATGCAGTTAGTTTCAAGAGGCGGTCAATGGCGGGTGGAGGGTCCGGGCAGCGAACGGGCCCGGGTCGCCTACGCCGAGCTTACCGGCGACGAAGTAGCGTATCGCTTTGCCGCGTAAGCCCGATCAATGGAAACGATGGGCTGCGTACAAGAGATCGATCCCCTTCGGGACTCCCGATGGCTCCGCCTTCTCGAGCGGCATCCCCAAGCCTCCGTGTTTCACTCACCCGGATGGCTTGAGGCGTTGCGGCGGACCTACGGATACTCGCCGGCGGTCCTGACGACGACGTCATCATCGCAGGACCTGATGAACGGCATCGTCTTCTGCCGGGTATCAAGCTGGCTTACGGGCCGCCGGGTGGTGTCGCTACCGTTTAGCGATCACTGCGAGCCGCTGGTTGATCGCTCCGAGGAATTGGGCTCGATTTTAGAGGCATTTCGTAACAAGCAAAGCGATAACGGATGGAGGTACGCGGAGATTAGGCCTGCCCAAAGAAACCTAGGGGAGTTTTCAGGCTTCGCGGAGTCCAGGACATGCTGCCTGCATCGGTTGGATCTTCGCCCCGGTCTCCCGGAGATTTTCGGTGGGTTCCACAAAGATTGCGTGCAACGGAAGATTTGGCGTGCGGAGCGGGAGGGTCTGACCTGCGAAGAAGGAACATCAGAACGCTTGCTCCGGCAGTTTTACCGGCTGCTGGTGGGAACGCGCCGCAGGCAGATGCTCCTGCCGCAGCCGCGCGCATGGTTTCGCAATCTCATCGCGTGCATGCGCGAGGGCATAAACATCCATGTCGTTTCAAAAGATGGACAGCCGGTAGCAAGCATCCTGACGCTGAGCTATAAGACCACGCTGGTCTATAAGTACGGCTGCTCCGACAAGCGGCGCAGCAACCTGGGTGGCGTGCACCTGCTGTTCTGGAAAGCCATCCAGAGCGCCAAGGAGAAAGGATTCCGGGAATTTGATCTTGGACGGTCCGACTGGACGACTCCCGGACTTGTGGAGTTCAAGGACCGCTGGGGCGCGGCGCGCTCGACTCTGACGTACTGGAGACGCGGAGCCATTCCGGCGATCTACCGGAGCGCCGGCTGGAAGAATCGGACCGTACGGCGCATTTTCGAGCACGCGCCGCGCGGCTTTCTCGCTACGACGGGAAGCCTGCTCTACCGGCACGCAGGCTAGGCAGGACCGCAGCAAGCCGATCCGCAGGACGCGCCGGAGAATACCGGGAAGCGCCGCGAGCTACGACCATCCTGTCTATTCGGCTTGCGAGCGCCCAATCAGCGTCAAAAGTTTTGCAAAGGAACGCATATGGCTGAAGAAAATCAAGAGCTAACGAAGACGTTAGAGCAATTTGCGGGCATCGCCTTCAGGCGACGCTGGTGGATCCTGCTCACTGCCTGTGGGATAGCGCTCGCGGCGGTAGGCGCCTCATTGCTCCTGCCGAACCGGTACAAATCCGAAGCGACCATTCTCGTGGTGCAGCAGCAGGTGCCCCAGCGCTACGTCGTGCCAAACACCACCTACAGTGTGCAGGAGGCCATCCAATCGCTCACCGAAGCAGTGCTGTCCCGCACCCGTCTGCTCCCCATGGTGAGCGAGTTTGGGCTCTATGCCAAGGAGAAGCAACGCCTGGGGCCCGAGGGCCTGGTAGAGCTCATGCGGAAGAATATTGATATCGCGCCCGTGCAAAAGGATCCTGCCCAGCGTGAGGTGAACGCCTTCAAGATTTCTTTCACGGCAGACAATGCCCTGGTTGCGCAGAGTATCACAAGCAAATTGACGTCTTTCTTCATCGAGGAGAATCTGAAACTCCAAGAGCAGCAGGATACAGGGACGACAAGTTTCTTGAAAGATCAACTGGCTGCCGCGCAGCAGCAGCTCCAGACGCAGGAGCAGAGCCTTCGCGAGTTCAAGATGCGGAACCTGGGCGAGTTGCCCGAGCAGCAGCAGGGAAATCTTGCCATCCTCTCGGGCCTGCATATGCAACTGCAGAACACGATGGCTGAACTGAGCCGGGCTCAGGAACAACGCGTCTATCTCCGCTCCCTCATCAGCCAGTACCGCGATATGCCGGCGATGGATCTTCCCGCCGGGGCTGGCGGCGCGGCCGGAGCAAGCCCCAACAGCGCGGTCACCGCCGAGGCTGAACTCGCGCGGCTTCGGACGCAGAAAGCCGGGCTGCTCGCCCGCTACACGCCGGAATATCCCGACGTGGTCAAAGTGAACCAGGAGATCGTACAGACCGAGGCGTTGCTGCGCCGGTTAACGGGAGCCCAAGCCGCCTCCAAGGACAAGAATAAGAATGGAGAGTCGGCCACGGGGCAAACGTTTCCGATGCGAGGCGGGGCCACCGCGCAGCTTCAGAGCCAGCTAAAGGCGAACCAAGTGGAGATCGACAATCTGTCAGCGGGTGAAAAGCGGCTGCAAGGCCAGATTACGGAATACGAACACCGCCTGAACCTGACGCCGGTTCGGGAACAGCAACTGTCCGATCTTCTGAGGAATTATAATCTGTCGAAAGAGCACTATACCGAGTTGCTCGGCAAAGTGAACCAATCGGAAATGGCCACGAACCTGGCGCAGCGCCAGCAGGGTCAGCAGTTTCGCGTCGTCGATCCACCGAGTCTGCCCGCCAAACCTTCCAGCCCCAACCGGATCAAGATCGGCATGGGCGGCGCCGCAGCGGGCTTGTTTCTGGCGGCGATCCTGGCGTTCCTGATCGACAGCAAGGATCACTCCTTCCGCTCGGAAAAGGACGTGAGCCACTGGTCTAAATTGCCGCTGGTCATCGCCATGCCGCTTTGGATTACTCCGGCGGAAGAGCGGCGGCGTTCCTGGAAGAAATCCCTAGAATGGGTCGCGGCGACGGCATTGGTGTTGATGGTGCTGGTTGCGGAGTATTACGTTTACCGGCGAGGCTAACCTGTGTACGAAGCTTTCTTTGGCCTGAATCAGAGCCCGTTCGAGATCAGCCCTGATCCCAGGTTTCTCTATCCCACGGCGCAGCATTACGAAGCGTTGGCGAACCTCTTCTACGCCATTCGCAGGCGGAAGGGCTTTGCCGTACTCACGGGCGAGGTGGGCACCGGGAAAACGCTGCTGGTCCGCTGCCTGCTCGAAAAGCTCGAAAAGCAGCGCGTCAAATACTCCTACATCTTCAACCCGTCGCTCACCCCGGTCGAGTTCTTGCGCTATACGGCCGCGGACTTAGGCGTCGAGATTAACTGGAAGGACAAAAGCGACCTGCTGCTGGGTCTCTCCCGCTTCCTGGTTCGCCAGAGCCAACAAGGCCTGACAGCCGTTCTGGTGGTGGACGAAGCCCACCTGCTCAGTTGCGAGATGCTCGAGGAAATCCGGCTGTTGAATAACCTTGAGACCAGCCACGGAAAGCTCCTGCAAATGGTCCTGGTGGGGCAGCCCGAAATGGATGAAAAGCTGGACTCTCCGGGGCTGCGCCAGCTCAAACAGCGGGTTGTCTTCCGCTGCCAATTGCGGCCCTTTAACGTGGAAGAAGTGCGGGAATACGTAACCTGGCGCCTCAAGCGGGCCGGCTGCCGCGAAGCCTTCTCGCTGTTTCCCGAGGATTCGATTGAGGCCATTTACCATTATTCGCGCGGCTTCCCGCGATTGATCAATACGATCTGCGAAAACGCTCTGATCTCGGCTTACGCGGCGGAAGCGCATACCATCTCAACCGAAATGATTGAAGAAGCCTGCGCGGACCTTCGTATTTTCCCCGCCGCGGGCAGACCTGCTGGAGCGCTGTTGCCAAGGCCCGCCGATACGGCGGACCTGGACAACGAAGAGATGCTTCATGATCCGGTGGTTTATCTCGAAGCGGCGCGGAAAACACAGCCTCGCCGCCCGCAACACGATTCGGAGGACGATTAAATGAGCCACGTTTTTCAGGCTCTGCGCAAGTCGGAAGGCCGGACGGGTGACGAGCCTTTTATTTCCGCGGAAGCTCTTTTTGAAACGTTTGACAACGTCCACGATTTGGGGGCTGTGCCCGCCGAGCGTGCGAACCTCAAGCCGGAGAGCCGCCTGGTGGTCTGGGATCAGCCCCGGACGCTCGGCGCGGATCGCTTCCGGCTTCTGCGCATGCACCTTCAAAAGCTCCAGGCGGGCGCGAAGCTTAAGACCTTGCTGCTGACCAGCCCCTCGCCCCAGGACGGCAAATCAACCGTTTCCTTGAATCTGGCCACTATTCTGGCGGACAAGGGCAAGCGCAAGGTTCTGCTTCTCGAAGGCGACCTGCGGTGCCCGTCTTTGACCGGGCGGTTGGGACTGAAGCCTTGGTCCGGATTGTCGGAATGCCTTCGGGATAACTCCGACCCTGTGCTTTCCCTCCGGCGCATCGAGCCGATGGATTTTTACCTGCTGCCGGCCGGAGCGCCCGCGGGCAATCCGACGGAGTTACTGCAATCCGAAAAATTTGCGCGCATCATGCAGACTTTTTCCGGCACTTTTGACTGGATTATCATCGATTCTCCGCCCGCAAGCCCGGTGGCTGACACACTCGCCCTGAAAGCGCACGCCGACGCCGGCCTGCTCGTCATCCGCGCCGGCAAGACCTCGCGGGAGGAAGTCGAAGACACGCTCCGGCAGTTTGGTCCGGGATACGTGATAGGCGCCGTTCTGAATGGCCTTGAGGGTCTCGAGCGGGAGTATTCCGACTACTACAGCAAGTATTACGGCGGGACGGACCCTGAGAAGGGGGAAAGCGTGAAAGCGGCCTCGGAGAAATAATATGGCGGAAGCAGACGCGCATCGCGCCGTGGAAGGAAGTTCCTTTCCGGCGGAGAAACCTCAGCCTGACCACATCTTGCAAGTAGGTACCGGCTTCTGGGCATCCAAAACTCTGCTGAGCGCGGTTGAGATGGAGCTATTCACGGAGCTGGCCAAACATCCGGAGAGCCTGGCGACCCTCACCGGCAGGCTCGGCTTGCATCCGCGCTCAGCCCACGATTTTCTTGACGCCCTGGTCGCGCTCGGGTTTCTCGAGCGCCGGGACGGAATATACAGCAATACGCCAGCAACGGACTTCTTTTTGGACAAGAGGAAACCTTCCTACATTGGCGGGATCCTCGAGATGGCCAACCTCCGCCTCTATTCTTTTTGGAATAATCTGACAACCGCGCTGCGGACCGGAGAGCTGCAGAACGAAGCAAAGGGCGGCGGAGCCAATCTTTTTGCCGCGGTTTACGCGGACCCCGAAAGGCTTAAGGTGTTCCTGAAGGCAATGACCGGGCTCAGCACGGGAGCAAACCGCGCCATCGCCAGCAAATTTCCCTGGAAGGGCTACACCTCAGCCGCGGATATCGGCACGGCTCAGGGAGACCTGATCGTGCAGGTGGCGCTGGCGAATCCGCACGTCCAGGGCATCGGCTTCGATCTGGCCGAGGTTGCGCCTATCTTCGAGGAATACGTGGCCGCCAACGGCCTCTCTTCCCGCGTCGCTTTTCGCGCCGGAAGCTTCTTTGCGGATGCGCTCCCCAAGGCCGACGCCTTGATGATGGGTCATATTCTTCACGATTGGAATCTGGAGGAGAAAAAATTGCTGATCCGGAAGGCGTTTGAAGCGCTGCCGGAAGGGGGCGCACTGATCGTCTACGACAGCATCATTGACGATGACCGCTCAAAGAACGCTTTTGGCCTGCTGATGAGCCTCAATATGCTGATCGAAACCCCCGGCGGGTTTGACTATACGGCGAGCGACTGCGCCGGCTGGATGAAGGAGGCGGGATTCCGGGAAACGCGCACCGAGCCACTAGAAGGCCCTGATTCGATGGTGATCGGCATTAAGTAAAATCTCCACCAAGTCCCTTCTACTCCTGAGGAGCATCGTGAGAGCCTGTTGCCGGTGCCTTTAACTAACGATTCTGTCGTATTCAGCATGAGTACCAATCCAGATCCAATACAATCCTTCCTTGACTTCGGTCGCGAGCGCGCGATAGTGATCGCTAACGCGCACGGACCAAAGGCTACCAATTCGTTTGAAGTGCAGCGAAGGGTGACGTGGATCGGATTTGAGGAGTGCAAACTTCTTGTCAGCCAGGGCGCGAGCATCGGCGGGCAATGCGTTGTACAGAGTCCAAAAACGGGGGGAGGCTAGATGTCTCAAAGCTCGCGAACTTTCCCGGCTTTGTAGTCTGCAAGGGCATCAGTGATCAGCGTATCCAGCTTGCCTGCTTTCATGTCTGCCGCGATCTGCTCGTCCCAGGCGCGCGCGTCGAACTCGACAAACCAGGCGCGGAGTTCCGCGAGATCCCGCGGTGATAGATTTTTAATTCGCTGCTCGAGTTGTTCGACTTCACTCATAACGGGAATCGTCTCCAAATTGTGATCGATTTGATTTTAACCCTGTTTCAGCGCCCAGCGCTAGGAAGCGGCCTCAACGCGGGTGGCAACGAATATCCCATCGTCTCAGAATTTAAGCTCTAAATTTTATGAATAATCCCTATCGCGCAGTTCCCATTGTGATTGGCGCCGAGGACCCGATCGTGCGCTATGGCATTCGCCGGCTGCTGGAGACGGAGCCAGGGTTCGCCATCGCCGGTGAAGCGGCGGACCGGTCTGCCACGCTGAGGCTGATTCAAACCTTGCGGCCGGAAGTCCTCCTTCTGGATCTCGCCTTGTCGGGCCAGGGCTTCGGGTTGTTGGAAGAGCTTGCCGCCGGCGATACCGAGTTGCGCATCATCTTGCTCGCGGCGGCGCCGGAGAAGAGCCAAACCGCGGAAGCGCTTCGCAGGGGCGCGCACGGAGTGCTTCAAAAATACTCTGCCACCCAATTGTTGCTCCATTGCGTCCGCAGCGTCGCCGCGGGCCGCTACTGGACAGGGAAGAAACCCGCGGCCAGCCTTGCCGAAGCGCTCCATGAGGTCGGGGATCACGCAAATGGCCAAAGGCTCCCGAAGACCTACGGCCTCACCCCTCGCGAACTCGACATTGTTTCGACCATCGTGACCGGTTGCTCGAACAAGGACCTCGGGCAGAAATTTTCTATCAGCGAGCGGACCGTGAAACACCACCTCAGCAATATCTTTGGAAAGCTGGGAGTTTCGAACCGCCTGGAACTGGCGGTCTTTGCGCTGAGCCATCACCTGGAAGATGCTGAACCGAAGCCGGCGCGTTCGCCCGAGCAGGCTCGCGACCGGGAAGCTCAATACCAGGAAGCTTGAGTTTTCATGAAGCCTCACCGATGAGACGAAGAAACCTATATTTCATTCTTTTCGTAGCCGTACCGGCCGCCTCCTGCGGGCCGCTGCTGGGATCTTGGGCGGAGCTTTCCTTGCACAATAATTCGTATTCGCACCTTCTCCTGATTCCGCTCATCACGGGAGCCCTGGTTTACCTCGAAAGAAGAAGAATTTTCTCCGAGGTGCGGTACTCGCTGGGCGCCGGAACTGTGGCATTACTCGCGGCCGGAGCGGCGGGGCTTCTCGTGAGCAGTGAGAGTGCTTTTTCGCTCGACCCGGCGGACCGCCTCACCCTCACGATGCTCTCGCTGGTCCTGATCTGGATCGCCGGGTTCATCGTCTGTTACGGGTTTTGCGCTTTCCGGACTGCGATCTTTCCACTGCTGTTTCTGCTGCTCATGGTTCCCTTCCCGCCTTTTCTTCTGAACAAAATCATTTTTGCGCTGCGCAAAGGGTCCGCGGAATGCACCGCAGCGATTTTCAGGCTGACTGGAATGCCGTATTTTATGAACGGGTTTGAGTTTTCCCTGCCCGGCCTGAACATCGAAATCGCACGGGAATGCAGCGGCATCCGGTCGAGCCTCGCCCTCTTCATCGTCAGCCTGCTCGCGGGTCACGTCTTCCTGCGCTCCGCCTGGCGGAAAGCCTCACTGGTTCTGTTCATCATTCCGCTGGTGGTGGTGAAAAACGCTTTGCGCATCGCCACGATCTCGCTACTTTCCGTTTACGTCGATCGCAGCTTCATTCATGGCGATCTCCACCGCTACAGCGGGATTCCGTTTTCCATCGTGTCGCTTGCTCTCCTCATTCCCTTCCTCTGGTGGCTCCAGCGGTCTGAGAACCGTGAGGCGCAACCGCCCGCCGCGCCCCCGGCGCTGCCGGGAACCGCCCTGGCGGTGACCCAAGTCGAGCCTTAGGCATGCTTCGCCGGCGCTCGCGATGCCGGGCAGGCCTTTCGTCAGCCGGTCAGGCTCCTGGGATGGTCACCTCGACCTCGTTCGAGTAGGAGCTTTCCATGCCGCCTGAGCTCACTGCGGTCGTGACGTAAAAGTATTCTTCGCTCCCTTCGACGCCCGTATCCGTATAAGCCGTGCCGGTGACGGGCGATGAGTTGACCTTCGAATAAGGGCCGCCCGAGGTGCTCCCGCGATAGACGTTGTAGCCCGTCACGCCGCCCGATTCGCTTGCTCCCCAGGACAGCCTTACGGAATGGGATCCCACACCTGCCCCGGAAAGAGTGACAACCGTGGGCGAGTTCGATGCGGTGCTCACAACCGTGACGCTGCCTGAGGCGTTTCCGATCGCCGCCGGAGCAAAAATAACGCTCAGGCTGGAATTTTGTCCGGCCGTCAGGGTGAGGGGAAGGAGAGAGCCGCTGAGCCGGAATCCGGTTCCGGTAACTGTCGCGAGCGAAATGTTCACGCTCGAGCTGCCGGTGTTCTTCAGCACAATCGGCAGAGTGCTGTTGCCGCCGACCGTGACGTCACCGAAGCCCAAGCTGCCAGGGCTGGCCGTGATGAGCGCTGAATCCGTGCCCCCTGAGCCGCCGGAGGTTCCCGAGCCTCCTCCAGGATTTCCCGGCAATGATCCTGCCGAGGCGGTGCGGAAGGCAACCATCTGCATCACCCAGGGGCCGGAATCGCTGAGAGGCGCACTGGCGGTATAGCTTCCGGCACGGGCTGTCATCTGGTCTTCCGCCAGGTCGCCGTCGGGCGAGGTAATCATGCGGCGGGTGAAGCTTGAGCCCGCGCCGGTAGTCGACGTGCGCACGATGTTCGCGCCCACGATCAGGTCGGTGGGATTGGTTGTGGTGGCGGCGGCGCTCGCGCTCGTCGTGCTCGAACCGCTGCTGGCGGCCGTCACGTCCACCGGATTTGCGGGGTCGGCGCCCGCGTATTCCAGGACGCGGATGTCGGGGTAAACCGCCGCCGTCGAAAAGCTTACGGTGACGCTGTTCGCTCCCGCTGCGGCCGCCCTGACGCTGCGGGCGTAGTAGATCGATTGCGACAGCGCGCCGCTCACCTTCGTGGGCCCGGTCGCGAGCGTATAAGGGTTGCCGTCCTTGTCGGTGACGGACTGGACGGCGGCCGTCGAATCGTTCCATCCCACGATGACCACGTTCAGATCGCCTGAGCGCTGGGCGTCGGTGAAAGGAACCGTCACG
>DASUKV010000014.1:0-5256 GCA_036278555.1 Terriglobia bacterium | reverse complement strand
AGACGTGGCCGGCGAATACGTCCAGATGGCTTCCGTTCCGGCGCAGGTGCGGCACCTGGTGGACCGGGCCGTGCGAATCGCAAAGGCTGAGCGGACCGTCACTTGCCTGATTTTGCCGAACGACCTTCAGGAACTCGAGGCCGTCGAGGAACCGAAGCGGGCGCACGGCACGGTGCATTCGGGGCTGGGCATCTCCGCGCCCGGCGTCGTCCCCAAAGAAGAGGATTTGGAAAGAGCCGCCAGCGTGCTGAACGCCGGAAGCAAAGTTGCTATCCTCGCCGGAGCGGGCGCTTTGCAGGCGGCGGACGAGGTGGCTGAGGTGGCGAACGCGCTCGGCGCGGGCGTCGCGAAGGCTCTGCTGGGCAAAGCCGTCCTGCCCGATGATCTGCCCTATGTCACCGGGGCGATCGGGCTATTGGGCACGAAGCCAAGCTGGGATCTGATGACGGAATGTGACACGTTGCTGATGATCGGCACGAGCTTTCCGTATTCCGAGTTTCTCCCCGAAGAGGGCCAGGCGCGCGGCGTCCAGATCGATATCGACGGGCGGATGCTCGGCATCCGGTATCCCACGGAAATCAACCTTACCGGCGATAGCGCCGAGACGCTGCGGGCGCTGATTCCGTTTCTGAAGCCCAAGCAAGACGGCGCCTGGCGCGAAGAAATCGAGAACGGACTCAAGGAATGGTGGGAAGTGCTCGAAGGCCGTGCCATGAAGGAGGCCAATCCCATCAATCCGCAGCGTGTGTTTTGGGAGCTTTCTCCGCGCTTGCCCGAAAACTGCATCCTCACTTCCGATTCGGGATCGTCGGCGAACTGGTTCGCGCGCGACTTGAAAGTCCGGCGGGGCATGACGGCTTCGCTCTCGGGAAACCTCGCCACGATGGGTCCGGGAGTTCCCTACGTCATCGCCGCTAAATTCGCGTTTCCCAATCGCGTGGCCATCGCGCTGGTCGGCGACGGCGCCATGCAGATGAACGGAATCAACGAGCTGATTACGATTTCGAAATACTGGAAGCAGTGGAGCGATCCGCGGCTGATTGTGATGGTGCTGCACAACAACGACCTGAACCAGGTCACCTGGGAGCAGCGAGTAATGACCGGCGATCCCAAGTTCGAGGCTTCGCAGGATATTCCCGATTTTCCGTACGCGCGCTACGCCGAGTCCTTGGGGCTTCGCGGTATTCTGGTGGATACGCCCGGCGACATTGGCCGGGCCTGGGATGAGGCCCTGGCGGCCGACCGGCCTGTAGTGCTCGAGGCCATTACCGATCCGGATGTGCCCCCTCTGCCGCCGCATATCACCTTCGAACAAGCCAAGAAATACGCCGAGACGCTCTTCAAAGGTGATCCCAACGAGCGCGGCATCATCCGGCAAACTTTCCGGCAGGCGGTCGAGTCCCTGTTTTCGCACAAAAGCTAAGCCCTGGCGGCACGGTTCCCTATGGCGACCCAGACAAGTACCGCGATCATCGAAGAAGTCGATGTCTCCGCCTTCACCGTTCCCACCGATTTTCCCGAATCCGACGGAACACTGGAATGGAACAAGACCACGCTGGTCGTGGTCGAAGTCACGGCGGGCGGGATTCGCGGCCTGGGCTACGGCTACGCCGATACGGCCACCGCGCGTTTGATTGATGATCTGCTCGCCGGTATTCTCGAAGGCCGCGATGCGATGGACATTCCGGGATCATGGTTCGCCCTGGTCCATGCGATCCGCAACCTGGGCCGTCCCGGCATCGCTTCGATGGCAATTGCGGCGGTTGATAATGCGCTCTGGGATCTGAAGGCGCGCCTGCTGGACCTTCCGCTGGCCAAGCTGCTCGGCATGGTTCATGACAGTATTGAGGTATACGGCAGCGGCGGCTTCACCTCTTATTCCGATGCGCAAGTGCGAGAGCAGTTTGAAGGCTGGGCCGCCCAGGGAATTACGAGCTTCAAGATGAAGATTGGCCGCAATCCCGGCGAGGATTTGGCCCGGGTGCGCTCCGCACGGGATGCGATCGGGCCCAAGCCGCAGTTGTTCGTCGACGCCAACGGCGCTTACACCCGCAAGCAAGCGCTGTCCTTTGCCCACGCTTTCTCCGAGCTTGGTGTGAGCTGGTTTGAAGAGCCGGTCAGCTCGGATGATTTGGCGGGCCTCCGCTTGATTCGCAGCCAGGGGCCGGCAGGAATGGATATCGCTGCCGGGGAATACGGGTACGACCTGGCATATTTCCGGCGGATGCTGGCTGCTCAAGCGGTAGACGTTCTGCAAGCGGATGCCACCCGGTGCGCCGGCATCAGCGAATTCCTGCGGGCCGGCGCTCTATGCCAGGCGCGTTCAATGCCTTTTTCCGCCCACACCGCTCCTTCCCTGCACGTCCACCCGTGCTGCGCGCTCGACCAGGCGATCAACATTGAGTATTTCCATGACCACGCCCGGATCGAGCGCATGCTTTTTGATGGCGCTCCCTCGCCGGTCAAAGGCCGCCTCCGCCCGGATCTCTCACGGCCCGGGCTCGGTCTCGAACTGAAACGCGCCGATGCCGAACGCTACGCGGTGTAGCCCGGCCACAGCCAACAAAAAAACTGCTGTAGCGGCGGGCCGAAGCCTGTCCTGTAAGGGGCCGCCGGTTTTTTGAAGAGTAGAGACCGGCGGCCAAACGCCGCGACAATGTTTGGGAGAATTCGATGAGCTGGATTCAGAAGGATGATGCCGCGGCGGGAGCCTTGGGCCGTGAATTGCGCGAGAGCTCGAACGGGCACATGACGAGGCGGCGCGGAGCGGTGTGCTTTTCGCTGCTGAGCATGGCGTCGCTCGGCGTTATCGCTCTGTACCAGACCGGCGTCCTCAAGCACGTACCGGAGCCGCCCTTACCGGGCCTCGATGCCGACAAAGTGAATGGCTCCGCGCAGGCTTACCGGTACTTAAGCACGCCCGACGCCGTGCTGGGCATCGGGAGCTATGCTGCGAGCTTAAGCCTGGCGGCAATGGGCGCACCGGACCGCGCGAGGCGCCGCCCCTGGATTCCGCTCGCCTGGGCTGCCAAAACCGGCGCCGATGCTGTTCTTGCGGCCAAGCTTACCTTCGATGAGGCAAAACGCCATCACGCTTTCTGTCTGTGGTGCCTGGTGGCTGCGGGAGCGGCGTTCGCGTGCGTGCCGCTGGCCATCCCCGAAGCCCGGGCCGCCCTCAATGAAGTCTTACAGAGGCTCAGGAAACCGGCGTGCCAGTAAAATCGCGCGACCGATGGTTCCGTTCAAGCGGAGACTTCTCTCAGTTTTCCGGACTTCACATCGTAAACGAAGCCGCGGACCAACGTATTTTTTTGAATCCAGGGGTGGGCCTTTACTTTCTGGACCTGCTCCCGCACGTCTTCATCGAGGTTGCTGAACGCGTAAAAACGGCCCGGAGCAACTGCCGCCGATCCCGTTTCCTTCCGGAGCTTCGCGCCCAACTCTTCTTCCTTGAAGGTCAGCATGCCGCAGTCGGTGTGATGGATAAACATAAATTCCTGCGTGCCGAGCAACTTCTGCGAAATGATCAGCGAGCGGAGCGCGCTCTCATCCGCAATGCCGCCGGCGTTGCGGATGATGTGTGCTTCGCCGGCTTTGAGGCCCAGAATACGAGGTATATCCAGCCGCGCGTCCATACACGCAACCACCGCCAGCTTACGGCCGGGCGGCATCGGAAGCTGGCTTTGCGAGAAGCTTCGGGCGTATTCTTCGTTTGCTTTCAGTGTTTCATCAATTACGCTCACGGGTATCCTCCGATTTGGAAATGTTGGAAATCTCCTCTCAGTAATCTGCTAAGTAACCTGCGACTTGACGCGATCCCAATCTTTTAGAAACTGGTCCTGGCCCTTATCGGTCAGAGGGTGCTTGAAAAGTTGTTCGAAAACCTTGTACGGTATCGTCGCAATATCCGCTCCGGCTTTTGCCGCTTCGATCACGTGAATGGGATGACGGATTGAGGCTGCGAGGACCTCAGTCTTATAACCGTAGTTGCGATAGATGGTGATGATATCCCGAATCAGGTCCATTCCGTTATGGGAAATGTCGTCGAGCCGCCCGACAAAGGGACTGACGAACGAGGCGCCCACCTTCGCCACCAGCAGCGCCTGGGGGGCCGAAAAGCAGAGCGTGGAATTGATTTTGATGCCGTGTTGAATCAGGCATCGCGCCGCTTTCAAGCCTTCCTTCGTTGTCGGCGTTTTCACCACCACGCCCGGATGAAGCTTGGCCAGCGCGCGCCCTTGCTGGCACATTTCATGCGTATCGCGCGAGGTGACTTCGGCGCTGACCGGACCGTTCACAATTTCGCAGATTTCGACAATGCGTTTTTCGAATTTCGCGCCCTCTTTGGCGATGAGCGAGGGATTGGTCGTGACGCCGTCCAGCACGCCTAGGGCTGCCGCCTCGCGGATTTCGTCCAGATTCGCTGTGTCCAGAAATATTTTCATGTTTTCTCCTTCATGGTTTCAGGATGCCGCGTGCGGCTGGGAATGTCTACCCCGCTGGGCCGCCGGATCATCGCGCGAATAAGGCGGCGCAGGCTTCTTCCATTACGCCGCTTGAGATCGCCGGCGGCTCGCGCCAGCCTGGGATTTCCGGGTTCTTAAGGATCGGATACTTTGAGCTGAAGCCCCCGACGTGCGGCGTCGGTTTTCCAATCACGACGCGCGAAATCCGAGTGCTGCGGATGGCAAAGGAGCACATCAAGCACGGCTCCGCTGTCGTATACAAAACGCAACCCGTCAGGTCGAGCGAGGCGAGGCCGCGGCAGGCATCCTGCAAAGCGACGATCTCCGCATGGGCTGCCGGGTCCAACTTCGTTCGAACTGCCTCGACGCCTTCACCAATAACTTTCCCGTCGCGCACTACCACCGATCCCACCGGCGTATCGCCGCGCTCAAGCGCCGCGCGAGCGAGATCGAGCGCCAGCGTCATGAACTTCTCGTCCGCCGTGGGATTCATACGCGATCACCATTATTGTTAGATGATGAGATTTCCCGCAAGTCACAAGCGTAGCGTACGGTGGCAGATTTTATTTAGTGGAAACAGTGGGTCTGAGGTGGGTGGAAGTTGAAGAAGGACGGTTAGCCGGCCACCCTGGGGCCCACGAGGCGACGCTTCAAGGCACAACAGGATTGGATTCACGGGGAAGGGCGCTGCGTCTTCCGGTCACTTCCAATCCAGGCAGGAGGATCGCTCGCCGGGAACGATTGAATGGACGCTTCGTCCACGATGTCAAGTTCCTGGTCAGGCTTCTCA
>DASUKV010000013.1:0-12555 GCA_036278555.1 Terriglobia bacterium | reverse complement strand
ACGTCGTCCAGCGTGGTGCTTTGCACGGAAAGCGACGCGACCGTAATGCCCGCCCGCCCGGCGGCTTCAAAGAGCTTCACGGTGGTCAGCGGCCCGTTGTTTGTGGCGATGCGGAACACGTGATCGGCGGCGGCGACGCTTTGGACCTCCGGCAGCTCCTTCATTGTTTCGGCCCATCCCGCCGGAATTTCCGAAAAGCTCACTTCAAGGATATTGTTTCCCGGAATGGACGCTTTGAGCTTCATGGGTGAATCCAGGGCGACGAGTTTGCCGTGGTCGACAATGGCGATGCGGTTGCACAGCTTGTCCGCTTCGTCCATGTAGTGGGTGGTGATCAGAATGGTCAAGTCGCGTTCTTGCTTCAGCACATTTAACATCTCCCATACGGCGACGCGCGAGACCGGGTCAAGTCCTGTCGTAGGCTCGTCGAGGAAAAATATCTTCGGCTCGTGCACAAGGCCCCGGGCGATTTCGAGCCGCCGCCGCATACCGCCCGAAAAGGTGCGGACGGGCTTGTCCGCCCATTCCTGAAGCTGCACCGCCTTCAGCAAGTCGCGGATCACCCGCTTGCGGCGGTCGCGGGGAACGCCGTAAAGTCTGGCAAAAATCACCATGTTTTCTTCCGCGCTGAGGTCGAGATCGGAGGTCATGGCCTGCGGAATGACGCCGATCGTTTTGCGCACCTCGTTGGCTGAACGCACCACGTCGAATCCGTTCACCCGCGCCGAGCCGGAGGTCGGCGTGAGGAGCGTCGTCAGCATTCGGATCAGCGTGGACTTTCCGGCTCCATTGGGGCCCAGTAATCCAAAGATTTCGCCGTGTCCGACGGCGAAGCTGACTTCGTTGACGGCAGTGAAATCGCCGAAGCGCTTGGTGAGCGCTTCAACTTCGATATCGTTCATAGAGAATCTTTACTGGCTCTTCGTTTGCAACGTACTCCAGGGCAGCGTCACATAGGCGGTGAGCCCAGGCCAAATCCGATGGTCCTGGTTGTTCACCCGCAGCCGGACCTCAAATGTCTTGATGTCGCGCTTGGTGCGGCTCACGTCGCGCTCCGTCGCGTAATCCGCATCGACTCCCCGGAAGAAAACCGTCTCGGTCTCCTCCATTCCGGAAGGGAATCGCACGTTGTAGGAATCGCCCGATCGGATCTGGCCGGCGTAGGTTTCCGGCACGTCGATCCGCACCCAGAGATTCGCGGGGTTAATCAGCGTGACAATTGCCTGGCCGGGAGAAACCACTTCGCCCTGGAGCGCCGCGCGCACGTCGACAACTCCCGCAACGGGGGAGCGAATCTCCGTTTCATCCAGCAAGACCTGGGCCTTTTTTACCTGCGCCGTCGAAGCAGCCCACTGCCGGCGGTAAGCCTCAAGCTGGCTGCGGCGCATCAGAATCTGCTGTTCATTCGATTCGGCCAGAGCCAAAGCGGCGCGCTGAGCTTCCACTTGCTTGCCGAGCGATTCCCATTGCGCCTTGCCTGCTTTGTAGGTGGCTTCCGCCTGATCGTTGGATTGCGCGGACATGACCCCCTGCTGGTAAAGAGCGCGAACGCGCTGGTAATTGATCTCAGAATTTTTCAGGTCTGCCGCGGCCTGCGCCTGCTGCGCCTGGGCGGCAGCAAGCGCCGCCTTTGCCTGCGCGATTTGGTCGCGTGTCTGCAATTCCTGGTATTTCAGCGCCGCCTCGCCTTGCTCGACCTGCGCGTTGTAGCTTTGCGCGTTGTGTACGTAATAGTTGCGGTCGGCCTGGTATTGCTGCGGATCGATCACGCCCAGCAGTTCGTGCGGTTTCACCCAATCGCCTTCCTTCACGGTGAGCCGGGTGATGCGTCCCGCAATCTGCGAGCTGACAATCACTTCATCGGTCGCCACAACGCCGGTCAGGACCAGGCCCTGCGTGGGAACGCGCGTGGCGAAATAGGCGGCAACGCTCCCGGCCGCCACCAGAATAATGATGATCAGCAGAAGCTTACGCGTCACGCGGGGTTACCTCCTGATCCCGAAATAAACCGTATCGGACAAAATCGATGACAGCTTGCTTGCGCTTCTTCAGATGCGTCTTACTGAAAGGATCGTAGTAGCCAAGGCTTCGGACCACCGAGGCTCCCCAGAACTGAAAGACAATCAGGCTGGTGATCAGCAGCGCGGTTTGGCGTCCATCCACGGGGCGAAACTCGCGCTCCTCGACGCCGCGCCGGATCAGAGCGGCAAGTTTCGTGGTCCGCGGGACAAAGTATGTCCGGGCCGTCCGCGCCGCGAGTTTTGAGTCGGCCATCATGGCGCGCTGGAATACCGTTGTATTCTGCGGCCGCCGGGCAATGGCATCGATCATCTCGCTGACGCATTGCAGCAGAATCTCCTTCGCCGGACCCTGGCTCGAAAGAAGATCCATCAGATGACGGTGAACTCCGCCGGCCGATTCCTCAATCACGGCCGCGAAGAGATCCGTCTTGCTCTTGAAATGATAAAAGAGCAAGGCCTTGTTCACCCCGGCCGCCCGGGCGATGGCCTCGGTTCGAGCGCCGTCCAACCCGTGCTTTGCGAATACCCCTTCAGCGGCGCGGAGAATCTTCTGCCGCGCTTTCGCGCCACGTTCGAGCCGGCGATCGGTGCGGGTCCCTTTTGCCATAAGCTAATTAACTGACCGGATGGTTAATTTTAATCGGCAGCCGGGCAATTGTCAAGCCGTCGAGATCTCCGAAGCGGCGGCGCCAGACCTTGGCCGGCGTTGCGAGGCCGGCAGAGCCTGCCCGAACGTAGCAAAGCGATCCGGGCGCTGCGAACGATTTTGAGAACAAGCAGAAGCTCAAAAGGCGCGCTGGCAAACGGTTCTTACTGTTTAGCTCTCGGAAGGCGGAGAAACGGTGATGCGGTTCGATGGCACGGAAGACGCGGATGTGATAGCATTTGGTGATAAAGGGTCGGCGGTTCTTTGCTGCCTGCGCGGCGAGAGGTGTAAGTTCACCCCGCGATTCAAGCCAAAAAGAGGAAAATCAGGTTTTATGTCAGGTCATTCGAAATGGGCGACAATCAAACACAAGAAAGGCGCCGCCGACGCGCGCCGGGGCAAAGCGTTCACCAAGATCATCAAGGAAATTACGGTGGCGGCGCGTATTGGTGGAGGCGATGCGGATTCAAACCCGCGCCTGAGGACGGCCATCGCCGCCGCTAAGGCTGAAAACATGCCGGCGGATAACATCAAGAGGGCGGTCCAGAAGGGGACCGGGGAACTGCCGGGCGCCAGTTACGAAGAATCGGTGTATGAGGGCTACGGGCCGAGCGGCGTGGCCCTGATGCTGGAAGTGGCGACGGACAATAAGAACCGCACGATTTCCGAAATCCGCCACATCCTCGGCAAGCACGGCGGCAACCTGGGTGAAAACGGCTGCGTCGCCTGGATGTTCAACAAGAAGGGCTACCTTGTGGTTGAAAAAGACAAAGCCGATGAAGAGAAACTGCTGGACCTGGTGATGGATGCCGGGGCGGAGGACCTCAGCGAGGATGGAAGCAATTGGGAAATTTTCACCGCGCCGAGCAGCTTTCAGCAAGTGGTCGACCGGCTTAAGGCGGAAAACATCACGCCCGCCGTGGCGGAAGTTTCGATGCTTCCGCAGTCCTATGTCAAGCTGAGTGGTAAGAGCGCGCAGCAGATGCTGCGGCTCAGCGAGGAACTGGAAGATCACGAGGACGTCCAGCACGTCTACGCCAATTTTGATATCGAGGAGTCGGAACTCCACGAATTGGCGGAGGCAAAATAGGCCCTCATCGGCAAGTCGCAAATCATCACGCCAAACTGCAAAGTCCGGCAATTGAGATTCGCTGAACTTTCAATTCGTCATCACGCCTCGCGCAAGGATGTTCCGCGGTCCTGGCGGGCAACGGCCTCGTTTTTTTTGATTTTTGCCGCCGGCGCGTGTCTTGCGGCCTTTCCGTCCATCACGGTGGCGAAGTCCGCCGATTCCCCCGCGCCGCCGCCGGGCTCCATCCCCCAGCTAACCTATACGAAAGTTCTGAAGGGCAGCCTGCCGGAGTACGAGAAAATCTCAGTAACTGCGGACGGCGCGGGCGTTTATGACGGGCATAAGCTGAATGGCCCTTCCGCCCCGCGGGACTTTAAGCTTTCAGCGCGCGTCGTTCAGAAGCTGTTCTCGCTGGCTGCCGCGCTCAACAATTTTCAGCGTTGCAGCTTGGAGAGCCATAAACGCGTCGCCAACCTCGGCCTCAAGACATTCGAATATGCGGCGGACGGCCGGCAGTACCGGTGCGAGTTTAATTATTCCACCAATCGTACGGCTCAGGAATTATCGGATTTGCTCGAAAGCCTCGGCGCCGTGGAGCGCCACATCATCGCACTCGACTATGCCATGAAATATGATCATCTGGGGCTGCCGAAGGAGCTTACCTTGATCCAGATCGATCTGAACAACAAGGCTCTCGTCGATCCTCAATTGATGGTGGGCGCGCTCGAGAAGATTGCGAAAGATCCCCGTTACTTGCACCTGGCGCAGGTGCGCGCGGAAGATATTTTGCAGGAAATCCGGCGCGGCCGCTGAAGAGCGCAGGGTTCTACCTTCGAGAAGCGGTCGCGTGCGGAATGTCCCCGTAAGGCTTCAGACTGCCCGCTTATTTCTTTCCCATCGGCGTTTTCGGACTGTTTCTCATTTCCCGCATCAACGCCGGAAGCCTTGAAAAATACGCGTAAAGCTTTTTGAACTCGGCGAGCGATCGTGCGGGAGTCCCCCAGACGACAGCGCCTTCGCGGATGATCTTGCCCGGCAGGATGCCGGCCTGGCCGCCGATGACCGCGCCATTTCCGATGCGCGCATGATCGCCAATTCCCACCTGCCCAGCAATCACGACGCCGTCGCCGATCTCGGCGCTGCCGGAAATTCCCGTTTGCGCGGCGATGATGCAATTCCTCCCGATCCGGACGTTGTGGGCGACCTGGACAAGGTTATCAATCTTCGACCCCCGGCCAACCACCGTAGTTCCCAGTGATCCGCGGTCTACGGTCGTGTTCGCGCCAATCTCAACCTCATCCTCAATCACCACGCTGCCGAGCTGCGGAAATTTGAGATACTCTCCATCGGCAAAGACATACCCGAACCCGTCTCCGCCAATGACAACTCCTGCGTGCAGGATGACGCGGTTCCCAATTTGCGCGCCTGGATAAATCGTGACCCTGGGATAGAGCACACAGCCCGCGCCGATCTTCGCATTTTCGCCCACGTACACACCCGCGCCGATCACACTTCCTTCGCTGATCTCGGCCCCTCTCTCGACCACCGCCTGCGGACCGACGCAGACGTTCGCCGCAAGCTGCGCTTCTGAAGAAACCACAGCGGAGGGATGGATTCCCGGTTCCGGCGGTTTCGCCGGGCAGAGCGCCTGAGCGGCCCGGATGAAGGCCAGCTTGGGCTCTTGAACATGGATCAGCGCGCGGCCGGGAAGGGAAGCCGTCTCCCGAATCAGAATGCAGCCAGCCTGTGAATTCCCGGCGTCAACGAGCGCACGCTCGCCCTCCGCGTAGCTCAAATCCTGCGAAGAAGCGCGGGCGAGGCTTGCCACACTGCGAATCTCTTTCGTTTCGTCGCCGGCCGCGCGGCCGTGCACGATCTCAGCAATTTCACGAACGGTCATACTCTCGCTCTGGCGCCGGTGTCCCCACCGGCAGTCCTGGGTTCCGATTAAAATCAAAACGGATAAACCGGGGGCTCGTCTGGAGGCCGCGTCTTCCAGCGGCGGTGCATCCAGAGCCATTGCTCGGGATAACGCCGGATGTATCCTTCCAGAAGTTTTGTAAAATTCGCGGTATTGAGCGCAATCTCTTCGTCCGGATCTTCATGAGCGATCCACTCGACAGGGTCAAACCGCAAACGGTACTTGCGGAGTTTCGCGTCCCAGATGACGAGGCCGAGCACCAGCGGCGATCCCGTCTTGCGGGCCATTCGCGCCGGCATCGTGGTGGTCGAAGCGGCGCAGCCGAAAAAGTCCGCGAAGACGCCCTCCCCAGGCATCATATTCTGATCCATCAGGATGCCGACGGATTCTCCCCGCCGCAGCGCCCGCAAAGCTTGCCGGGCAAAGTCGCTTTTTTCAATGGGGCGGGCGCCGCTCCCGCAGCGGTAACGGTTAATGAGCGAATCGATCAGCGGATTATCTAACCGGCGCATGACGAAATTGACGGGGTGGCCGTAGACGCCGTGCGCGAACGATCCTAGCTCCCACCCCCCGAAGTGTGCGGTTAAAAAAATTAGACCTTTTCCCAACCGCCGGGCGCGCTCGTAGTTCTCGTAACCGTCGTAGACGACTAATTGTTCAATGTTCCCCCGATTCCAACCGGGAAAGTGCGCGAAATCCGCGAGCATGCGTCCCAGGCTCTGAAAACTGGCAAAGAGAACGCGCCGGCGCTGGAGCGGCGTCCAGCCAGGATAGGCCAGCCGTAGGTTCCAGAGGCCCACCCGCCGCAGCCGGGGCCACAACCAGTAGCTTAAAGCCGCCAGAGCCGCGCAAGCGGCGCGCGCCAGGCGATGTGGCATCAATCCCAGCAACCCTAGCACGCTTCGGACTGCCCAGTACTCTACCCGGTGACGCGCCGAAGGCGGAAACGGGGGGCGCTCCGGGGGCGGCTCGGGCGTCTCCCGGCGGATGGTCGCCGGTGAGCTCATGCCGTCGAATTCCTCGCAGACGATCGGCATAAGCCTTGATCGGCTGCTGCAACAGGGGTGTCTCTACAATTTGTGACTGCCACTAAGCTATACTCGTCTCGAAAGGCTTGGCGGACGGAAGAAAGAGGAGGTGGGTTCCGCTGCCTCTCGAAATCGGAAATCCTCAGCCTTTGCTAATGATCCGCCGCACCTGCCCTCCGGTGGGAGCCGGACGAAAATCCAACGATGGAAATTATCGACATCCGCCACTTTGCGGCGCGCGATTTTGAACCGTTGCTTGAATCAGAGTCCGCCGCCTGGCTTACGCGCCTGCGATGGGATTATAGCTCATCCTCCCGCGCGATCGCCGCCTGCCTCGCGGAAAAGCGGCTTTCCGGCTATGCGTTGCTCGAGGGCTCGCGAATCCGCGGATACAGTTTTTTTGTGTACGAAGGCGAAAAAGGGCTGATTGGCGGCCTATTTGTCGAACCGGGAAGCGCGGCGAAGGAATGGGCGCTGGTCTTGCTTGAGCATATCATCGAGACCCTCAAGAGCAGTCCGGGCGTGCGCCGTGTGGAAGCGCAACTCCCGCACTTCGCCTTTCAGGACCTGGAAGATTGTTTCCGGCGGCATCGGTTTCAGGGTTTTCTCCGGCGCTTTATGTCGCTGCGGCTGGAAGGGCGGCCCACAGTTCACGGCGCGGAGGGAGATGGCGCTCGAAAAGCGCCGTTTTCAATCGAGCCCTGGCAGCGGAAGCACGACGAAGGCGCGGCTCGTCTTCTTTACCTGGCCTATCGGAACCACGTGGATGCGCTGATCAACGATCAGTATTGTTCGCTTCCCGGCTCTTCGCGCCTGATTGAGAACATCGTGCACCTTCGCGGATGCGGGGTCAGCGTGCCCGAAGCATCCCTGGTGGCCGTCGATCGCACTACGCAGCAGCTCGCGGGAATTCTGGCGCTTACCACCGTACGCCCGCTCACCGCACACGTTCCCCAGGTTGCCGTGGCGAGCGAATTCCAGCGCCGGGGGGCCGGAGCGGGTCTCATGGAAAGCGCTTTTCGGGAGCTTGACCGGCTGGGTTTCAAGGAGGTCTCGCTCACCGTGACGGATCAGAACGAGGATGCTGTCCGGTTTTACGACCGGCTCGGCTTTGATACCTTCTGCACTTTTGGCGCCTTCGTCTGGAACCGCGGCGGGGGTGAATAATCTTCGCAAGCCGCGGTGGCTGTTGACTGCGAGGCTGGTCCCTCATCCGGCCTTCGGCCACCCTCTCCCACAGGGAGAGGGCCGGAACTAACGATAGGCTAGCAGCCCTCTCCCTTGGGGAGAGGGTGCGCGAGGTACGAGCGCGGGTGAGGGGTCTCATCAGCCCTCCTTCACGATCGTGATCCGGCGGGAAATACTAATTATCGTGTCTTTGCCGGGAAAGCCAGAGGCTTTCCGCAAGTCAAGCGGCAAAGCCGCGAACAGAGCCCCCCGGCAGCAACCGCACACAGATGCCTCGCAAGAAAACGCCCAAATCCCGAAAGCGCTTATTTCGTGTGGCCGTGATGGCGGCGGTTCGCGATCCGCTTACCTATGGCGCGCCCGATTCGCTCGAAGTGTGGCCAGGCCAGCGAGTGACGGTCCCTTTAGGGCCGCGCAAGGTGGCCGGAGTTGTGATCGAGCCAGTTCCTCAGATGATCGCGGGCGTCGAACCCCGGGACATCCTCGAAACCTTGGACTCTGAGCCGGCGCTCTCGCCCGAGCTTCTTACCCTTGGCCTCTGGATCGCCGAATATTACCTTGCGCCCACTGGTGAAGTGTTTCGCGCCATGCTCCCGCTCGGTTCTAACGCGCGGCGCGTATGGGTGTTGCACCTCACCGATTCCGGGCGTGAGCGGCTGGAAGAGATTAAGTCCAATCTCCTCGCTGAAATCCGTGAAGGAGATGAATCCAACCTGCTTGCCTACATTGAGGCGCATCCGGGCGCGGCGCTCGAAACTGTGCGAACGAAATTTTCGGACCCACGGCGGCAGATCGTCACTGGGGCGATTAAGCAAGGCTGGATTACCGCTTCCTCGGAGGAGCGCGAGCGCCGGAAGGTGCTCGCCGTGAAATTGGCGAGTCCGCCGCCTGATTCGGCGGCAGCGGAAACGCGGCGGCCCTCGGCTGCCGCGCGGCGAATCTTAGAAGCCCTCCGCGACCAGCACCTTGCGCGCGATCACCGCCAGTTGCTCAACTCCGCGGATGCAACGCTCGGGACCCTCCGCGGACTCGAGCGACAAGGCCTCGTAGAGCTTTTCGACTCGCGGACAGGTCTGCCTCGGGAGATCGATCCTCCTTCGGAGGGCGCGGAGTCGGCGATGTCCTCTGAATTTCCAGCCTCGCTGACGTTGACCACTGGACAATCTTCAGCGCTCGAAGCTCTGTGTGAGCAGCTCGCCGAGGGGCAATTCCGCGCGATTTTGCTTCACGGGATCACGGGAAGCGGCAAGACGGAGATTTACCTGAGGCTCGTCGCCGAATGCCTCGATCGCGGCAAGAGCGCCTTGCTGCTGGTTCCCGAAATCGCATTGACGCCCCTTGTGCGAAGCCAATTCATCGAGCGCTTTGGCGGCCAGGTGGCGCTGCTGCACAGCGGGCTGACCGACGCCGAACGGCGGCAGGAGTGGTGGCGGATTTGGCGGGGCGAAGCTCGCGCGGTGCTCGGCACGCGGTCCGCCGTTTTCGCGCCGCTTAGTAATCTGGGCCTGGTGATTGTGGATGAGGAGCACGAGGCGAGTTACAAGCAGCAGGAAACTCCGCGCTACCACGGGCGGGATGTGGCGGTGGTGCGCGCGCGGCTCGCCAAGGCGCTGCTGGTGCTGGGCTCGGCAACGCCGTCACTTGAATCTTACTGGAACGCGCAGCAGGGCAAGTATCAGTTGCTCACGCTCACCGAGCGCGTTCAGGGGCGGCGGCTTGCCGAAGTGGAAATTGTGGATATGCGCCAGGAGTTTCGTGAAACTCACACTCAGGCGCCGGTCTCGCGCCGCCTCCACCAGGAGATTGAAGCGCAGCTTCGC
The DNA here is from genome assembly GCA_036278555.1 of Terriglobia bacterium. Classification (GTDB taxonomy): domain Bacteria; phylum Acidobacteriota; class Terriglobia; order UBA7540; family UBA7540; genus RH2-MAG17b. Next base: position 2,859 of record DASUKV010000013.1, on the reverse strand, counting down.
GCAGGCCGGCAGACGATGATTCTGCTTAATCGCCGGGGCTACTCCTGGTTTCTGCTGTGCCGCAGTTGCGGCGAAGCGGTGACCTGCATCAATTGCTCCATCTCGTTGACCTATCACCGCGGCGAGCGCCGCCTCATCTGCCATTACTGCGGTTACGCCACCTCGATTCCGGCGCACTGTCCCGTTTGCGGCAGCGAGTATTTGCAATATATTGGGGAGGGCACGGAGAAGATTGAGGAAAAGCTGCGCGAGCTTTTCCCGCAGGCTCGCGTGGAGCGCTTGGATCGTGACGTGGCCGGGCGGGCGGGGCGCTATTTGCGGGTTCTTTCTGATTTTCGCGCGGGCAAAATTGACATCCTTGCCGGGACGCAGTTGATCGCCAAGGGGCACGATTTTCCGGGCGTGACGCTGGTGGGTGTTGTCTCCGCCGATATGGGTCTGCGGTTGCCTGATTTCCGTGCGGCGGAAAGAACGTTCCAGCTTCTCACCCAGGCGGCGGGGCGCGCCGGCCGGGGCGAAATGCCGGGCCGGGTTCTGGTTCAGACCTTTTACCCCGAACACTACGCCATCCGCCTTGCGGCGGATCAGAATTATCCCGGCTTTTTCAGCAAGGAAATGGGCTTCCGGCGGATGATGCATTACCCTCCCACGACGGCGCTGGCGCACATCATCGCGCAGGATGAGACGCTTGAACGGGCGGCGGAAATCGCTCATGACCTTGGCCAGTTCATCACCGAGGCGGCCGACGAACGCCAAATCCGCATGTTAGGCCCGAATCCGGCGCCGTTGGCCAGGATCGAGAAGCGCTATCGCATCCAGATTCTGCTGAAAGCCAATTCTCGCACGCATCTGAACCGCGTGTTGCGGCATATGGCGGATGAATGCGACCGGCGCCACATCCCGCCGCGATCCGTTATGATCGATGTCGATCCGGCAAGCATCATGTAGTTTGCTGTAGCAGCCTCAACCGCCCTGCCCGCGGCTCCCTTCCTTGATAAGGAGGGGACTGGGGGTGGTTCGCGGGTGGCGGAAATCAAAAATCGATCATAGCCCTCTCCCTTTGGGAGAGGGGGGACCGCCGTAAGGCGGTGGGTGAGGGTGTAACATCTATTCTTTAATAGGAGCAACACATGGGACGCTTAAATGGCAGGCTGGCTCTCGTCACAGGCGGGGGTGGTCTCGGCATTGGCCACGGAATTTCACTCGAACTGGCGCGCGAGGGCGCCCGCGTGGTGGTGGCGGAACTCGACCTTGCCGCGGCCGGGGATATCTGCCGCCGGATTCAAAGCGAAGGAGGTCAAGCCTCAGCGCTGCGCTGTGACGTGAGCCGCGCGGAAGAAATTGAGGCGATGATTGCGCAGATCATCCGCGACCACCAGCGGCTGGATGTGCTGGTGAACAATGCGGGCATTGGACTGATCCGCCCTCCGGCGGACGCCACGGAGGCGGAATTTGACCGGCTGATGTCCGTCGATCTCCGAGGGGTTTGGTTGTGTTGCAAATTCGCCATTCCCCACATGCAGCGGCAGAAACGCGGATCGATCATCAACATCGCAAGCGTGCACAGCCGGATGACGATGCGGAATTACGGCGTCTATGCCGCGATGAAAGCCGGAGTCGCCGGACTGACGCGAGGAATCGCCGCGCACTATGGAACGGACGGCATACGGGCCAATACCGTCTCACCGGGGCTGGTGGATAGCCCGCAGAACCACGAGATTATCGCCCAGTTTGCTCCCGACTTTCGCCAGTGGATGCAGGATTTCGTTGAGCACGGCCAGGCGCTGCCCTGGCTGATTCAGCCGGAAGATATTGGGCGTACGGTGGCTTTCCTCGCGAGTGACGACGCGCGCGCGATTACCGGCGCGGAAATTCCGGTTGATGCGGGCGTGTGGATCAAGCTGAACGGGTAACTAACCTCTGTGAAGGCGTCGTGGGCCTCCGTTCGCCATGCATCGTAGGAACAGTTCTGGTGTGGGAAGGGGAGTTGCAGTTGGTGCAGGGGTATTATCAATCCCCGAAGGGGACTCATAAAATAGCCGGGGGCAACGCCCCCGGAAATCGGGAATCCCGCATTACCGGTGACCCTGAAGGGGTCTCAGATGGAAGAGGCAAGTTAATGGCGCAGACTCTCGTCAGCCTTTCCGGGCACATTGTTTCTCGATGGTCTTGGGTGCGATGTGCGACCCTTTCAGGGTCGGTCGGAGGAAAGGTCTTCTTTTCCGGGGGCGTTGCCCCCGTCTATTGCATAGCGCCCTTTCAGGGCGCGTGACGGGCCGGACTCGCGTGACAGACGCCGGCTTATGCGTGTTGCTGAAGGGCTACTCGTAGTGCGGTCCGGCTTGGCCCGTGCGCGATAGTTCAACCGGGGGCTGTCCGGCCCCCGATTTAGTATGAGCCAAAGGAGCGACGTCACGCGGCAGAGCGTGCGGACCGAGGCCCATTTTCATGAGCGACTTGGCGTCCGGAAGCCCGGTGGCGGCGAAGCCGTTTGCCTTTTGATACTGCTTCATCGCGTCGCGGGTATTCGAATCCCACCTGCCGGTAGGTTCTTCGTGGAGGTCCCCCGCCTTGACTAAAGCCTGTTGGATTTGGCTCGCCCGTTCGGAAGGGATGCGAAGCTTCGCCGCTCGGCGGGATTTCCGATGGTGATGCCGGCGGCTCTTCGCGGTGCGCCGGTGATGCGTGGATTTGTGATGACGGCTCGCCGTGCTGGCTGCGCGGCGGTGGGCCGTCTTTTTTGCCGTTTTATGAGTGCGGGCTGACGCGCAGGCGGGGATGATACAAAGGATCAGACCGCAAGCCAGAAGCCAGCCGCAAAATTTGTTCCACCCTGAATGCAATGCTTCCTCCTTCCTG
>DASUKV010000012.1:0-10766 GCA_036278555.1 Terriglobia bacterium | reverse complement strand
GGAATGATCCGGCCAGCGTCCGTATCCTCCTGGGGCTTCACTTAAATGGATGTTATGGAACCTCGAAAGGATGCTACGCAAAAAACCTGACATTCGCATTCAAAAACCTGCAGGGGCGATTTGGAATTCGGAATTTGTGATTTGCGATTTGTGATTTCTAATTTTTGATTTGTGTGGTTTGCGATTTTCTTGCCACATCCCCCAAAGGGAAAGTTGGCAAGCGGGGAAGCCGCCGCGGCAGCGTCGTCACGCTATTTCCCATCGGACGGGGCGCGTGCCTTCGACCCGGCGAATTTTACCGCGCTTCTCCAGCCGATCCAGATGCCCCTTGGTGGGGAACATCGCAAGCCTCCAGCTTTCCGGCGGCCATTCACCCACGGCGTTAGCGATTGCGTCGATGAGTTCCTTCATCGTCAGGCCGGCGGGATTCTTCTTCAGGCTGGAAAGGATCACGCGGTCGAAAAGCTCCACCGTCTGACGCGATTCGGCGATGAAGTCCTTCACCTCTTCGCCCCGCATTACCGGCCAGTGGCCGGAATAGAGAACCTCGATGGGCCACTGCTCAAAATAGCGCAAAGTTGAAAGGTAAACCTCCACGTTGTAGTAAGTTACGGGAATGGCCAGCTCGCCGGTTGCCTTGGGGCAGCCGCGCCCGTGGATCGCGTCCCCCACAAAGGCAGTCTTGTGCCGCGCATCGTAGAAGGCCAGATGCCCGCGCGAGTGGCCCGGTACGTGAAGGGTCTGCAAACACCAGTCCTCACCCAGGCGAATGGTCTCGCCCCCGGAGAACGTGATGTCCATCCGGCGGGGCTTGCCGGCTGCCGGAGGGGGTGTTTCATCCATTGCCAGGTTGTTTTCTTCCTTTAGGAAGTTATAGCGGCGTGCATAAAGAGTGTGAGGATCTTCGACCAGCTCACGGTCGGCTTCACCACACGCGAGCCACGTGTGCGGCGCGTGGCGCTTGATCGCGTCATTGCCGCCTTGGTGGTCCATATCGGCGTGGGTCGTGATTGCGAGGGTCAACTGCTCCGGCTTGACCTTGAGCTTATCGAGGTAGGGGAAAATGGCGTTTTCGGGCGTCTCTGCGATGCCCGTGTCGAGCAGAACCCGCTGATCCGCATTGAAGAAATACTGGAAGAGGTTGCGGCCGCCGTAAAGCGACTGGATCTGGTAGACGTTTTTGTAGAGCTCCACACGAAATCCCTTCTTTTACCAACTCATAATACTTTGGTTCGGACTCTTGCGCCTCCCACCGCAGCCCAACCCCTCAGTGAACTGTAGCGGCGGCCGGAGCCTGCCCTGACGCAGGAAGGGGCCGCCGGTTTTTATTACCAGTGCGACCTGCGGCAAAGCCGTCCTGTGAGCAGCTAAGTCGGACAGCCATAGCCTCCAGCCACCGCTACAATCGCAGCCACTTCGAGGCAGGCTACGCCCCCACTCGCGCGTTGTCATAAACTCCGCGAGCGCCTAGCGCCGCTTAGACTTGCGCTTAGGGGCAGCTTTCTTTTTGGGGGCGGCTTTCTTTTTAGGCGCAGATTTCTTAGCGGCCGCCTTCTTCTTAGCCGCTGGCTTCCGGGCAGCCGCCCGGGCGGCGGACCTCACAACCGCCCGCTTCGGTTTCACCGCCTTCCGCTTCGCCTTGGCTACTGGCTTGGGAACCTTGCGCGCCAGCTTGGCGGCTTTTTTCCTGGGCCTCGGCGCCGGAGCTGCTGCCGGAGTCTCCGGCTCTGTCACCTCCGGCGCTGGAACCGGCTGGGGCTCGCCGCCTCTCTCCGTCGCGCCGGACGGCCCCCTACGAGGCGACTCGCTTTCAATCTCAACCTCTACCCCTTCTTCCTCTACCGCTTCGTCCCCTTCCAGTTCTTCTTCGTCGTCATTTTCCTCGCGATAGTCGGAGGAAAGCTCATCCGTGTAATCCTCTAATTCGTCATCCCGCTCTCGGTCTTCATCGAACAGCATTCATTCCTCCTACGTGCTGAATTCCGGGATTCCCCGGCGCAGCTGCCGGGATCAAGCTCTCGAACCGCTCTTTGCTGGTAGGCAGAAAACTTCTCCGAGGGCAGATTTATACTAGAGCGAATGTTCTGTCAAGCCCATCGCTCGAAAAAACTTCGCCTGAACGCGGGATACAGCCAACGCAGTTTTCGTGCCCCTTACTCGCCGTTCGAAGCCATGAATCACGGCGGAAGGCCTCCCTTACAAGTCCGTCCCCTCACCCGTCCCGCTACGCGTGACACCCTCTCCCCCTTTTCGGGGGCGAGGGCAGCAAATTCGGGAGATTCCAGCCCTCTCCCTCCGGGAGAGGGGGAACCGCGAAGCGGTAGGTGAGGGCTTAAACACCACAGCCACACCCGGCCTTTGACCAGAACTATGGAGCCAAATTCACGCGACAGAACACCAGAACCCGGCGCCATGAAAATCTCCAGTTTTTGAGAAGCAATGGAGTCAACATCCATCAGCCTAAGTTATAATCAGCCGATAGATTACTTGTTGGATACGTGCCAGAGATGAATCAAACCCTTACCAAGGCGGGCCGATACCAGATCGTCGAGGAATTAGGCCGGGGGGCCATGGGAGTAGTGTATCGCGCCTTTGACCCGGTCATCGGGCGCACCGTAGCGATCAAGACGATGCTGACGGAAGGGCTCTCGCCCGAAGAATACGCCGAGTTTCGCGATCGCTTCCAGCGCGAAGCGCAGGCCGCCGGCATCCTGAATCATCCCAATATCGTCACCGTCTATGATTTCGGCGAAGACCAGGGCTTCTTGTATCTTGCGATGGAATTCCTCGAAGGCCAATCGCTGCAGCAGGTTTTCCGCGAGCGCGGGGCGCTCCCGCCCGAAGAAGCGTTGCCGCTGTTCGAGCAGGCGGCGGACGCCCTCGACCACGCCCACGCTCGCAACGTGATCCACCGGGACGTAAAACCGGCGAATATCATGCTGCTGAAGCACGGCCTCGTGAAGGTGACGGACTTCGGCATCGCCAAGGTTTCTACGACCAGCATGACCCAGACGGGGCGCGTGTTTGGCACGCCCAACTATATGTCGCCCGAACAGATCCGCGGGCTGCCGGTCGACGGGCGATCCGACATGTTCGCTTTGGGGGTGATCCTCTACGAAGCCCTGGTGGGCGCGAGACCTTTTCCAGGCAACGACATCACGACCGTGATGTACAAGATTGTTCATGAGCATCCCGTGCCGCCGGTCAAGCTTCAGCCGGGGTTCGATCCGGGACTTGCCGCGATCATCGAAAGGGCCCTCGCCAAGGATCCCGCGGCGCGCTATGCCACGTGCAAAGCGCTGGCACAGGAACTGCATCGCTACCGCGAACTGGGTCCGGCGGCTGTGGTTGCCGTGGACGAAGAAGAACTCGGCGCGACGGTTCTTCTGGGATCGCCTCAGGCCCGCAAGATGATGGCGGAGTTCAGGACCATTCCGGCCCCGACGTCCCCGGTCACCAAAGGCCCTGCCGGGTCCGGCGCGGCACGAACTGCCGCCGTCAGCGGGCCGGAGATCCCCCTTCGAGATGAGACCGCAGCAAAAGGTCCCACCCCCGGCGCGCGCAAGACCCGGATGATCGTTGCAGCCATCGTCTGTGGAATCTTCGTGCTAGCGGCTGTGGGCTACTATTTTCTTGCAGTAAGAAAAGCATCGCAAAAGGGCGCGGCTGCCGCATCAGCTCCCGTAGCCGCTGCGGCGGAGCGCCAGATTGAGCAGCAGGCTGAGCAGTTTCAGACTCAAGGCCGGCTCGATGACGCGCTGGCCGAGTGGCGCGCACTAGAGGCGTTAAACGGCCCCTCCCGTGCCAAGGCCGAGCAACGGATTTCCGCCATCGAGGCCTTGAAGCAGAAGGAGCAGGACCTTTTCCACAAGGGTCAGGCCGCACAGAGCGCCCGGCAATGGAAGGATGCGCTGAAGTTCTATCAGCAGGCAGCGCAGCTCAAAGGCGAAATGCAGCCCCAGGCGCTCGCCGCCATCCAGACCATTCAGCGGATCGAGCAGGGGGAGAACGTCTCGGCCATTGAGGAGCGCACGTTCAAATCCGCAACGGCGGCGCTGCACAACAAGCAATACAGCCAGGCGCGAAATCTTTTCGAACAGGTTGTCACGCTGAACAATTCAGGGTCCAAGCTCGTTCCGCAGGCGCGAAACGAGGCGAGGCAAATTGACAGCATCCTCGCCGAACAAAAAGCAGCGCAGCAGCAGGCGCAGGAGAAAGAGCAGCACGCGTTCCAGGACGCGACCGGCCTTCTTAAGCAAGGCAAGCTTCCGGAGGCCAAAAAGTCTTTCGAGGACGTCGCGGCCATGAACGGAACCTTGAAAGGGGAGGCTCAGTCCAGCATCCAACAGATCGATAATTTACTCGCGGCGCAGCAGAATAGCCTGGGGCAGCGGGAGCAACAGTTGTTCGATGCGGCATCGGCTTCAGAAAAGAGCGGCCAGTTTTCAGATGCCAAGTCGAAGTTTGCGGCCGTCGTGGCGCTGAACGGGAAGCTGAGAACCGCCGCGCAAAGTCAAATCCAACAGATTGACCACGAGCTGCGCCAGCGGACGGAACTGAAGCAGCTTGTCGCGCAGTTCAACGACGCCAGGCAGCAGAATGACGGCCAGTCCCTCAAGAACCTTCTCCCGCTCTTCAAGGATTTGGCGGCGGCGGGTGGCCCGGTGGCCAGCCAGGCTCAGCAATACGCGCAGAACCTCATTCCCCGCGAAATCAGCCGCATCGAACAGGCAAAAACGCCGAAAATCCAGCACGTGGCCGCCCCTGCCGCAAAGAAAATCAGTGTCACGCTGCTCCAGCCCTCCGCCCCGCTGCGCTGGACGCGCAAAGTGCAGCCAGGACACCTCTACAGCCAGGCGTACATCGACGGCGGCCTGAAGCTGCTCCAGCACGGCGGCCTGGATGCAATTTCGGCCAAACCTGGCGGTGCTGCGACGGTAACGCTTCAGATTAACGAGAAGGGCCAAGTGACAGGGGGCCAGGTACTGGAAGACACATCGGGCGCCGGGCAGAACGTGCTCGCTGCCGCCCTGCAAGGCTGGCGCTTTAGCGCTCCGACGGTTAAGCAGGTCTCCGTCACCACAACAGCGACGGTGAAGGTGCAGTTTTGATATTGCGGAGGTATCGCTCCCGGTTTCTCTACGTATCACCTTCCCGTGATTTATGTGGCCGACCTTGACTTCCTTTCTATGACCCTTTCAGGGTCAGGCGACAGGGACGATACCGTTTCCGGGGGCGTTGCCCCCGGCTATTCTATGAATCCCCTTCGGGGATCAATGCTGCATCGCGCGCCCTGCAAGGGCGCCATGCAATAGCCGGGGGCAGCGCCCCCGGAAATCAGGCCATCCCCGGCGCGACCCTGAAAGGGTCGCATTCGATCTCATCGCCACAAGTAACGTTCATCATAGCCAATCTGATATTTCTGCAGCAGCGCCATGAGCTCCTGCTCGAATGTCTGTTTTCGATGCCGCTCCTTCTGTCTGGCGATGTACCGCTTCACAATTCCTACCTGCGATTCCCCGATGCTGAATGCCCCGTATCCATCCTGCCAACCGAAACGACGTAACTTCGTGCCCTTAGTCTTGATCCATTTCGAAGAACTCTTTTTCAATTCTTCCATCAATCGGCTTAACGCGATGTTTTTCGATTGCGAGATCAGGAGATGAACATGATTTTCCGTTCCACCTACGGCGAGGCAGGGCGATGCGAAATTTTGCAGCGTGCCGGCCACGTAACGGTAGAGTTCATCCTCGACTTCTGAGGTGATGAGCGGCCGTCTTTCTTTGGTTGAGAAAACAACATGTACCAACAGGCTGACCAGGGTTTGGGCCATGCACCTTCTTCCTCTATGACCCTTTCAGGGTCAGGGGCTGTGGGGGCTTCCCGTTTCCGGGGGCGTTGCCCCCGGCTATTTTATGAATCCCCTTCGGGGATGATGTTGACGTGTGAACGTTCTGTGACCGGTTTCGGGTGGCAATGGGAAATCCCAATTTCCGGGAGTGTTGCCCCCAGCTATTTTATGAATCCCCTTCGGGGATCAACGCGGCGTCGTACGCCCTGCAAGGGCGTGATGCAATAGCCGGGGGCAGCGCCCCCGGAAACGGGAAGCGCATCCCCGGTCCGACCCTGAAAGGGTCGTATTCTGGAAGCACAACCAAAACCTGAATCCGTGCCATCGTGCGCCCTGCAAGGGCACCATCCAATAGCCGGGGGCAGCGCCCCCGGAAACAAAGCCCTATCCCGGCCCGACCCTAAAAGAATCGCATCCTGGAAGCACAACCAAACCCTGAAGCCGTGCCATCGTGCCCTGAAAGGGCGTCATGCAATAGCCGGGGGCAGCGCCCCCGGAAAGGAAGCGCATCCCCGGCCCGACCCTGAAAGGGTCGAATGAGCCGTGAAAATAGCGGGATACAGTTACCACACGAAGGAACTGGCGCCTCCTCAAAAAATAATCTTCACGCCGAACTGAATCTGGCGGCTGCTGGTGTTCATGAACGAGCGGCTGAGGAAGCCGCCGCGCCCGATGGCGTCGGCCACGGCGTTGATGGCGTTTTCCGGAATCACCCCGGTCACGCGCGCGGTGGTGGTGCGGGGGCCAAACGCGAAAGCCGGGGTCGCCTCAGCGTTCGTAATATAGACGTTCCCAATGGAATACCCGGGATTCGCGGTGTTAAGCAGATCGTACGCCTCCACGCGCAACTGAATTTCGCGGTGGTCTCCCCACGCAAAGTTCTTAAAAAGAGAGAGGTCCTGGTCCACGAATCCCGGCCCGATCAGGATATTTCTCCCGGCGTTGCCATTCTGGCCCAGCGGCACCTGAATAAAGTGCACGCTGCTCAGGTTTGCGATCGGACGGCCCTGGGCATCCACATACCCTTGGCCGGGATCAATGCATTGAGGGTCGGCAAGCATGGCCACGGCGCTGAGGGGCGCGCTCAGGTTTCCGATGTCCGGCCGGTCGTTGGCCAGATTGCCGTCGCCATTCGTGTCGCTGCAAGGCCCGAACGGAGTGCTGTTGAGCGGGGTGAACGGTTGCCCGGACTGAAAGCTCGTAATCCCGTTCAACTGCCATCCACGCACCAGGAGATTGGCGGCGCGGCTGTGAGTTGAGAACGGCAGCTCCCACAGGAAGCTCGCCGCCAGGCGATGCCGCCGGTCAAAGGAGGAATTACCGCGCTCCGCTCTCAGATTGTTTGAGTCCTGGGGAAAGGGCGTGATGGCTTCCACGCTTTCGAGCGCCTGCGGCAGCAGCAGCGCATTCAACGGATCGGATGGCGGAAGAAAGCGGAAGCCCGGGCCGAAGATTTCGCTGGCCGTGTCAATCATGTGGCTCCAGGTGTAAGCGATGGTGAAGGCGGAATCGCCGAAGCGGGAATGCGAGATGCGCTTCGTGAGGCTGGCCTGGAGCGCCGCGTATTCTGACATCCCGCCGTTCGTCACCTCCGTAATGTCGCCGCGCAAGTTGTTCGAGCGCTGCTTCAGGCAAACCGGCGCCGCCGCCGAAAGGACGTCCGGATTGGCAGGAGAGTAGCTCGCGCACAGCGCGCTGGACCCCACCGGGCCCGCGCCGTAGAAGCCGTAGCCCCCAAAAGGATTCTCATCCAGGCGCTCGAAGAGCTTCGTGCCCCGCGTCCCTACGCCTGCCACTTCAAACAAGATGTCCGGAGAAATTGCGCGCTCAAAACTGATGGACGCCGATTGAACGTAGGGGTTCGACAGATTCCTGGCAACCGTGTCTTCGTTCGAGCAGTCGATGATCGGCACCGTCCCGGGGATTGACCGCTGGTTGAAGCTGCTGCAGCCGTACACGGACTTGTTCAGGTCGGAAAGCGCGAAAGGGGAAAACGGATAGACATTGTTGGGCTGGACGATTGAGATGCCGGTTGAGTCGGTCGCCACGAACGGGGAAACCGGTCCGCTCTGCCAGATCAGCAGCGGAATGTTCATCACCATCGGGTTGTACATGATGCTGTAGCCGCCGCGCAGCGCCATCTTGCCGCTCGAGCCGGGAGACCAGGCGAAGCCAAACCGGGGTCCTAAATTGTGATTGTCCACCGCCACCTTGGGGACGGCTGGGTTCAGCCGCCGCATCTCGTTAATCGGCTGGCTGTAGAGCTCGTAGCGAAGGCCAAGGTTCACGGTGAGGTTTGGCTTGAGGCGAAGGTCGTCCTGCGCAAAATAGGATTGGCTCAGTTCCCGCAGTGGAAGCTCTTCCGGGCCTTGGCCAATCACCTGGCCGCTGGCATTGCTGAGAATGTCCGGAAACCGCTCGAACACCACCAGAGCGTTCGTCGGCCCAGCGTACAGCACCGGCTCATTGATAAAGGCGCTGAGGCCGCCCGGCTGACCCGAAACTCCGAAAAAATACTGGCCCAGATCATCGGGCACGTCGCGGATGTTACTTTGGGTGCGCGCGATGTCGGCGCCGAATTTGAAGTTGTTCCGCCCGCGCTCGTAGGAAAAGTTCTCCTCACCTTCGAAAACGTTGGTGTGGATGAGGGCCGGCCGGCTCCCGGTACCCAGCGTAAGACGATTGCCGGCGGCTGGAAAATCGCCGGAAAAGGGACCAAAGCCGCCGAAGTTGTCCCCGATCGTCGCGGCGGGAAGGGTTTCGAGCTCCGCCTCGGGCAAGCCGAAAGCCCCGATACCCTGGGCAAAGCGGCTGTAGGCGAACCGCAGCTCGTTAATCGCGCTCGTCCAATAGTGGCGATGGTCCAGCAGAAAACTTTGGGTGCGCTCATGGAGAATTTCCTGCCAGTCAGGAAGCAGGCCCAAGTCACTGAAGCCCACCTGCCCAGCAGGGGCCAGCACCGTCTGGGGCGTGCGAAGGTCGTCGAATAGATACCGGCCATAGATGTCATTGCTGTCGTTTAAACGGCGATCAATGCGAGCGGAAGCCTGCTGATCGCGGATATCAAACAGATTGCCCGTAGGGTCGAGATAAGCCCCGTAAGGTACGTTTGACCCGTTCACGGGCACATTGGCCGGGCTAAAGCAGGGATTCATTTGGCTGGGCGCAAAGCAAAGGGATTTCCCGGCTGGGATGTTGGTGAGGGAGCCCATGCCGAGCAGCGCCTGAAGAGAAGCCGTTCGGGGCAGGGCCTGAAGCGCCGCCAAGCCTTGCGGGGTGGGAAGCGTGCTCACCACGGGAAAGACATCCGAAAGGTTCTTTTGCGCTCGATCCCATTGATAAGAAAGGAAATACCACGTCTGATCCTTCTGGAGCGGCCCGCCAAGCGTCACCCCGAACTTGTTTTCATAAAAATTCGAGGGCTGCGCCAGTTGCGCCTGTTGCTCCACTCGATTCAAGGCGTCAAAGCGGCTTGACTGGCCGAACCAGAAGAGCGAACCGTGCGTCGCATTGGACCCGCTCTTCGTGATGACGTTCACCGTGGCGCCGCTGGCCCGGCCATATTCCGCCTTCAGCTCGCCGGTAAGAACGGTGTATTCGGCAAAAATATCGGGATTGGTAAATTGGGTTGCGGCGCCGCCGAACAGGGGCTCATTGTTGTCAACGCTGTCGATGATGAAGTCATTGTCTCTGCCCCGTGAGCCGTTTACCGCAAAAGGAACCAGCGTGCTGGCAAAGCTGTAAGTCTGCACGCTCGAAACACCTGGGGCCAGCAAAGCCAGATTATCCGGGTCACGGGTCAGAATCGGAAGTTCCGCCACTTGCCGGGCGATGAAGTGTGCGCTAAGAGTGGCGTTCACCATGTTCGTCATCGGCGCGCGCGAAACCACGCTGACCACGGTCGCGGCAGGGCCGATCCGAAGCTCAAAGTTCTCCTGCGTCTGGTGGTTGACGTAGACCACCACCGACGTGTGACGGCCCGTTTCGTATCCGCTCAACTCCGCGTCCACCGTATACTCGCCCGGTGAAATCTCCGGGATCGCGTAGCGCCCGCGAGCGTCCGTCGTGCCGGGATACGTCCTGCCCGTGGCGCTGTTGGTGGCGATGATGCCCGCGCCGGGCACCGGAGCGCCGCGGGCGCTCGTAACCTGGCCAGCAATGCTGCCGCTGATGCTTTGCGCCCCAACGCTGAGCGGCAAAAAGAAGAGGAGGAGACCCAGGCGGCAACAGGACTTCAGCAACCTCGCGGAAGGGGAGAAGCACGGCATGGCAATCCTTCAGATTCCGAATTAGAGGGCTTTTGGAGTGCGCGCCAGAATATCAAATCATCTGGATATTCACAATAGTTAATATATCTTTATTGACAACACATAGGGGTTGAGGTGACAATCGTACCCACTTCAGGAGGGGTACGGTCGACTTGAGGCAATCTTCAGAATGGGTCCGGCTCGAAGCCGCGCTTCTGGGCCTGCTGCTCACGCTGGCGCTATTCTCTGGAGGTTGTGGGCTTGGGAACTCCGGCCTGACGACGAATCTTCCCCAAGGCGGCAATGGCGGGATTTTTGAGGTTACGACAAATTCTCTGGTGGATGCAGTGGCAGGACGCGCGTATTCGGCCACAGTCGCGACAAACGGCGGCAGCGGCGCGCTGGCCTCCTGCACCCTGCTCGGCGGCAGTCTTCCCCCCACGATCGTCCTCGCAACGGCCATTCAGGGCGCAAATTGCGTGGTGCATTACATGCCGCCGGGAACGGCTGCCAATTCCACGCTGCGTTTCACGGTGAAGGTCACCGACACAAACATTCCGGCCAACTTTGATACGCGGACCTATTCGATTTTCGTGCGGCCTCCGTTTATCCTTAACCAGCCGTCGCTCGCCGCGGGAGTCCAAGGGCGGAGCTACGGCACGCCCTCG
>DASUKV010000011.1:0-5272 GCA_036278555.1 Terriglobia bacterium | reverse complement strand
GGGAGAGGGCCGGACTCAACGATGGGATGGTAGCCCTCTCCCTGGGGAGAGGGTGCGCGAGGTACGAGCGCGGGTGAGGGGTCTCGTCCCGGCTGGGTTCGATCTCCTGCGCCGCTGGTATAATAGAGCGAGTGCCGGTTGCCAGCGTAAGCTGAAGCTCTGCTTGCGTTGTCTTCAGGCCCCAGGGAGAGGGAGACGACGTTTTTTCTATGAACCTGCCAGATTTCCGCAACGAACCTGCAAGCGATTTCAAGAACAATCCCGAGCACGCCCGCAAGATGAAAGAGGCGCTTAAAGAAGTCGCCAAGGAACTGGGATGCAGTTATGACCTGGTGATTGGCGGTGAGCGCGTCAGTACGGCGGACAAGCTCGTTTCCCATAACCCGGGCCGCAAGAACCAGGTGGTCGGCAAGTTTTCGAAAGCGACGGCTGAGCTTGCGGACCGCGCCATCGAAGCCGGGGAAAAAGCCTTCCGCGCCTGGAGCCGCGCGCCTGTCGACGAGCGTGCGACGCTGCTGACGGAAACGGCGCGATACATCCGCGACCGCAAATACCACTACGCCGCCTGGATGGTGTATGAAGTGGGCAAAACCTGGCCGGAGGCTGACGCGGACGTGGCCGAAGCGATTGACTTCGCGGAGTTTTACGCCCGCGAAATGCTGCGGCTGGCAAAGCCCCGGCCGTTGGTTCCGGTACCGGGCGAGAAAAATTATCTGCAATACATCCCGCTGGGCGTGGGCGTGGTGATCCCGCCCTGGAATTTTCCGCTGGCCATCGCCACCGGGATGACGCTGGCTTCCGTGGTGACCGGCAATACGGCCGTTCTGAAGCCTTCGAGCGATTCACCGATGATGGCGTATAAGCTTTTCGAAGCGCTCGAACACTCGGGGCTCCCGCCGGGCGTGGTGAATTTCCTTACGGGTCCGGGTTCTGCCGTGGGCGACCGCTTGGTGACCCATCCCCGGACGCGTTTTATTGCGTTTACCGGCTCGAAAGACGTGGGGTTGCGGATCAATGAGCTGGCTTCCCGCCGGGCGCCGGGACAGGTGTGGGTGAAGCGAACGGTGCTTGAGATGGGCGGCAAGGACTCGATCGTGATTGACAGCGAGACGGACCTCGACCTCGCCGTGGAGGGCGTGGTGGCTTCCGCGTTCGGCTTTCAGGGGCAGAAGTGCTCGGCGTGCTCCCGCGCCATTGTGGTGGATACCGTCTATGACGCGTTCCTGGGCAAGCTCAAAGAACGGGTAGAGAAGATTAAGGTGGGCGCGGCGGAGGACCCGGAAAGCGAGATGGGCCCTGTGATTAACGCCGGGGCAAAAAAATCAATCCTGCAGTACATCGAGCTTGGTGAGAAGGAAGGCAGGCTGCTGAGCGGCGGGGGAGAAGCTTCCGGCTCAGGCCACTATCTTGAACCTACGGTCATCGCGGATGTTCCCCCTAAAGCGCGGGTCGCCCAGGAGGAAATCTTTGGCCCGGTGCTTGCGGTGATCCGGGCGCCGAATTTTGATGAGGCGCTGGAGATTGCAAACAACACGGAATACGGACTAACCGGCGCGGTTTACACCAAGAACCGGCGCAAGCTCGAGAAAGCCACTGAGGAATTCCACACCGGCAATCTGTACTTTAATCGCAAGTGCACGGGCGCGCTGGTGGGCGGGCATCCTTTTGGCGGGTTTAATATGTCTGGCACGGATTCGAAAGCCGGCGGCTTTGATTACCTGCTGCTCTTCACCCAGGCCAAAACTATCGCGGAGAAAATCTGAGTGAGCGCAGGGGTAGCCACGGCACGCTTTATGTGGCTTTGGAAAACCCACGGCATAAAAATCATGCCGTGGCTACCAGGCTGTTGTTTAGCCTGAAGGAGAAAAAGCCGCGGAGTTACAAAGCAACACCGCGCTAAGCGGAATAACGGAGGCTGCGAATGGGAAAAACGCACACAGGACCGCCTCAGTTGGGTGATCGCGCGCCAGATTTCACCCTGCCGGACCAGACGGGTAAGCAAGTCAGGCTAAGCGATTACCACGCCACGAAAAACGTTGTTCTGGCCTTTTACCTGAAAGCCTTCACGGGCCTTTGAACAAAGGAAATGAAGGCGTATCAGGCTGATATCGCCCAATTTGAGAATGCCGAGACACAGGTGATTGGAATTAGCGTAGATAGTCCCGCCAAAAATCAGAAATTCGCCGAATCGATCGGGGCGAGCTTCCCAATTCTGAGTGATTCCCACCGCACCGTTTCCAAAGCTTACGGCGTCCTAATACCAATCATCCGCTTGGCCAAGCGAACCACGTTTGTGATTGATAAACAAGGAATTATCCGCGCCATTCAGCGTAAAGCCGAAGCAGAAACTCCAGGTAATGCCCTCGCGAGTTGCCGCTTGCTTTTGGGGTAGCGACGGCACGATTTTTGTGCCGTCGGCTTCGGGGCAGCAGGACCGACGGCACAAAAATCGTGCCGTCGCTACCCCTCACCCGGCCTTTCTGCCACCCTCTCCCGGAGGAGAGGGCTATAGCTCCAGGCGTACTTGACCCAAGTTGGCAGTATCGGGTGACAAAAAGTGTCACATCGGGTCTGCCAGAGCCTGAGGAAATTCGCCATGTCTGATGAGATAGCCCGTCTAAATCCTACAGGGAATTACTGATAACTGTGTGGTAAACTGAACGGAACCAGGCGTTCGTTTTGGAGGACCAGTTGCTTTTGCATAGCCCGCCACTCCGGGATGATCGTCACGGATGGACACTTAGCTGGGAGGAAAGTTAATGAAGAAGGATTCGAAAGGTTTCTCACTCATCGAGCTCCTGATCGTCGTGGCAATCATCCTGATCATCGCGGCGATTGCCATACCTAATCTGCTCCGCTCGAAGATTGCGGCGAATCAGGCGTCTTGCGTGGGCTCGCTGCGCACGATTAACACCGCCGAAGTCACTTACTCTTCGACCTACAACACGGGCTATAGCTCAACGCTGTTGAACTTGGGCCCGCCCGCATCCGGCTCGCAGCCTACGGCCGCGTCCGCAGGCCTGATTGACGAAGTTCTGGCCGCCGGCACAAAGAGCGGCTATACCCTGGCCTATACGCCGGGTTCTGCAGACGGGGCGGGGCACATCGATACGTACACAGTGACCGGAAGCCCGGTTACACAGGGCAGCACGGGGCAGAATTATTACTTCACGGATGAATCGAACGTGATTCGCTTC
This sequence comes from Terriglobia bacterium, assembly GCA_036278555.1. Taxonomy (GTDB): domain Bacteria; phylum Acidobacteriota; class Terriglobia; order UBA7540; family UBA7540; genus RH2-MAG17b. Next base: position 2,075 of record DASUKV010000011.1, on the reverse strand, counting down.
AACACGTCGGGGACCGCCGCGGCGAGCGATTCGCCCATCGGCGGCTGACGAGATCACCTTACTTTTGGCACGGCGCTTTCGTGGGGGAGCTTCACCGCTCCCCCCGTTTGTTTTTTGGCGTACTCGTAACAGATTTTGGGATTCTGTCATTCTGAGCGGCAGCGAAGAATCCCCGTATTTTGCGTTTTTTCAAATGCAGGGATTCTTCGCTCACTGCGCTCGCTCAGAATGACATTTCCGTTAGTTGTGCCTCTGCTGCGCTACCCACGGTTGTTAACAAGCGCTGGCGATTATACACCGCCGTTACAGCCGCAGGCTTGACTGGTACTTCCCTATGCTGGCCCTTGAAACCCACGATCTGACGAAGGATTATGCCGTTGGATTCTGGCGTAAACGTCCGCGCCGCGCGCTCGATCATTTGAATCTGAAAGTCGAAGCGGGTGAAACGTTCGGATTGCTGGGGCCGAACGGCGCCGGAAAGAGCACCACGCTCAAAATTCTCTTTCGCCTGATCTTCCCAACCTCGGGGACGGCGCGCATTCTGGGGCATGATCTGAGCGACCTCTCGGTGCACGCCCGGCTGGGTTTCCTTCCCGAAAATCCAAGCTTCTATGACCACCTGAGCGCCTGGGAATTCCTGGAGTACGCGGCGCAACTCTTTGGCATGAGCCGCGCGGAAACCCGCCGCCGCGCGGCGGAGCTACTGGAGCGCACCGGACTGGCGGACGCCCGCGATCTTCCAATCCGCAAGTTCTCGAAGGGGATGGTGCAACGGCTCGGCATCGCTCAGGCGCTGATCAACGACCCGGAGCTGATCTTCCTGGACGAACCGATGTCGGGACTCGATCCGATGGGGCGGCGCGAGGTGCGCAACCTCATCCTTGAACTGCGCCGGCAGGGCAAGACAATTTTCTTTTCCACCCATATTCTTCCTGACGCGGAAATGCTGTGCGACCGTGTAGGCATTCTGAATCGTGGCAAGCTTCTGGGATGCGGAGAGCTGAGCGCGATCTTGGGGCTTGAAGTTTCGGCCACGGAAATGGTGCTGGAAAACCCTTCGCTGGTGGCTCTAGAAAGATTCAAACCTTATGCGCCGTCAATCTTCCGGACGGGAGACCGGGTGCGTCTGGAGTTCGGCAGCGAATACGACGCTAACCGGCTGCTCGAAATCGCCCTCGCCTGCCGCGCCCGCGTAGTTTCTGTGAACCCGGTCAAATCCTCGCTGGAGGATTATTTCATGGCGCGCGTGGGTGGCTCGGAAAAGCGCCTGCGCCAAGCTCGGAGCGAGCCGAAGTAATGGTTCGTTTTACGGGTTGCCGCTCCCACTTCGCGATTTGAGATTCAAAATTTCAGATTCAAGAACTCGCAGTTCGAGAGATTTGAGATTCAAGCCTCAAAATTCCAGGCGCCGGATTTACCCAGGCACTATTCGCAAGATTTGAAATTCAGAATTCAGAATTCACAATTCAGAGTTCAGAATTCGAATAGTCGGAAGATTAGAGATTCCAGACTTAGACTGAAATGTTCCATCGCATCACGGCCATCGCATTGCACACCTTCAAGCAGTCGGTGCGGGACCGGGTGCTTTATAACCTCATCATTTTCGCCCTGCTCATGATCGGGGCCGCGATCCTCTTCGGGCAGATTTCCGTTGGCATCCAGAAAATCATCCTGGTGAACCTCGGGCTGAGCGCCATCGCCATTTTCGGATTGCTCATCGCCATTTTTATCGGCATCAGCCTGGTATGGCGCGAAATCGAGCGGCGTACGCTTTATAACGTTCTCTCAAAACCCGTGGCGCGCTGGGAATTTGTTCTGGGAAAGTATTCCGGCCTGCTCCTCACGCTGCTGGTGAACACGGGCATCATGACGGCCGGATTTTATCTGGCGCTTTTCTGGCAGGACCGCAAACTTGAAGCGCGGGATCTGGGATCGCTCGAAGCGGTTTATTTTATTCTTCTCGAATTGGCGCTGGTGGTGGGCGTGGCGCTGTTTTTCTCCTGCATCTCATCGCCCACGCTTTCGGCGGTGTTCACGTTCTGCGTTTTCGTGATTGGCAACCTGCTGGCAGATAT
>DASUKV010000010.1:0-3506 GCA_036278555.1 Terriglobia bacterium | reverse complement strand
TACACGATGGAAGGCCTGCATTACGCCCACCGCATCGGAGCGAAGACCGTCGCCCTTACGTCGAACCCGGGCGCGCCGATGAATGCATTGGCCGATGTCGCGATTGTTCCCGTCACGGGACCGGAGGTGCTCACCGGCTCGACGCGCATGAAGGCGGGCACGGCTCAGAAGCTGGTGCTCAACATGCTCTCGACCGCCTGCATGGTCCGGCTGGGACGGGTATTTTCCAATTGGATGATCGGCGTGCAGATGAACAATCAGAAGCTTCGCAAGCGCGCGGAAGGAATTGTGATCAAGGCCACAGGAGCCAGCGCTTCGCAAGCCGCGCGGGCCATCAATAATTCAGGAGGTAGTCTCCCCGCCGCCTTGCTGATGCTTGTGAAAGGCGTCTCACGAGAACAGGCGGCGCGGCTCCTTAAGCACGAGATCAACATCGCGGGCATGATTTACGAGGCGCGGGCTAGCGCAAAAGGTGCGCGGAAGGCTCGTGCGTCGCGATCTGTTCGCACAACGTGACACATGGACAAATTATTGATCGAAGGGGAAAGGCCCCTAGAAGGCCGCGTCACAATCAGCGGCGCGAAAAACGCCGCATTGCCCGCGATGGCCGCGGCGCTGCTCACGAGCGAAGCCGTGGTTTTGCACAACTTGCCGCGCGTGCGTGACATCGCTACCATGCGGAGCCTGCTGGAGGATTTGGGCGTCGACTCCTCCGTTACCCATGACGCGATCGGAAACACCATTGAAATTCACGCCCGCCGCCTGATTAATCCCACCGCGCCGTATGAGTTGGTAAAGCAGATGCGCGCTTCGATCCTCACGCTGGGCCCGCTCGTCGCGCGTTTCGGCGAGGCGCGCGTTTCGCTGCCCGGCGGATGTGCGATCGGCGCCCGGCCAGTGAACCTGCATTTGAAGGGACTGGAAAAGCTTGGCGCAACCATCACGCTGGATCACGGCTACATTCAGGCGCAGGCGAAGCGCCTGAAGGGCGATACGTTCTATTTTGATACGATTTCCGTGACTGGAACGGAAAACCTCATGATGGCGGCTGCGTTGGCTGAAGGCGAGACCTTGCTTCAGAATACCGCCCGCGAGCCGGAGGTGCAGGATTTGGCCGCCCTGCTGAATTCAATGGGGGCGTCCGTTGAAGGCGCGGGAACCTCTTCGATTCTTATTCGCGGCGTGAGTGAGTTGCACGGCGCGGAGCATCACATCATTCCCGACCGCATCGAAGCCGGCACCTTCCTGGCAGCGGCGGGAATTACAAAGGGCCACCTGACGCTGGAGCACGTGGAAGCGCTCCATTTGACCGCCGTGATTGCCAAGCTCGAAGAACTCGGGGTGCGGATTACCGCGGACGGAGAGCACGAAATTGAAGCGCGGGGGCCGGAAGCCCTGCAGGCCGGAAGCGTTACAACTCAGGAATATCCCGGCTTCCCTACCGACATGCAGGCGCAATATATGGCGCTAGCGACGCAGGCGGAAGGCTCTTCCACAATTACGGAGACCATTTTTGAAAACCGCTACCTCCATGCTCTTGAGCTGACGCGCATGGGCGCTGAAATCGCGGTTGAAGGACGGCAGGCGATGGTGCGCGGCCGGACGCCCCTGAGCGGCGCGCCCGTTCAAGCGTCAGACCTTCGCGCCAGCGCCTCGCTTGTGTTGGCCGGCCTTGCCGCTTCCGGCGAAACGGTGATCGATCGTGTCTATCACATTGACCGGGGATACGAGAGGATCGAAGAGAAGCTTGTGCGCGTAGGAGCGAAAATCCGGCGGATTACGGAAGCGTAGCAACTGTGGCGGCGCTTGAAGCCTGCCCTGTAAGGGAGCGCCGGTTTTTGAAGAATGAAAGCCGGCGGCCGGCGGGCATGCCTGTCCAACTTGGCAGCGCAGCGCGCGAAGCCGCAACCAATGCAAACCGTGATTCTGAGAAGCGAACCGCTCCCAGGCGGCAGTATGTTAGCATGAGAACAGGAGTTGATAACATGATTCGAACTCAGGTCAGCTTGCGAGAAGACGAATACCGCTTGGCCAAGAGGGAAGCTTCTGCTTTGGGCATATCAGTTGCCGAGTTTGTGCGCCGTGCCATTCGTCAGATTCTCCCGGTCAGGGAGGACAAGCCCTGGATGCGTTACGCGGGCTTTGTTGAATCAGGGGACAAACATTCAAGCCAGCACCTCGATGAGCTTGTCTATGGCTCGAAGCGCTGAGTGCTATGCCGACACCTCCGCATTTATTGTATTCCTAGACCGGTCCGACAGTTATCATCCAGTATTCCGGCGGCTATTCTCCAACCCTCCCGCTCTTGTAACCTCCTCCTTGGTGATTGTTGAAGGTCACGGGTGGTTTCTGCGCCGCTATGATGCCCGCCAGGCGATTGAATTCCTCAGCTTCATCGCCGCACTGGCTCCTCTTGCCATCATCCCGTTTGGCGCTGCCGAGTTGGAGAAATCGCAGGTTCTAGTCAAGAAGTTCCACGACCAAGGTTTGACCCTCGCGGATGCGCACGGCCTCGTCATCATGGGCGAGCGCCGTAACGTCGTGTGTTGGTCAACGGATCGTCACCTCGCGCTCACCGGCGTGCCGCTCGCTGAAAGCAGCTACAGTCCGTAGCGCCCGGTCGAGCCGGCCGCCGGTCGCACCGGTAATATTGGAACCTAATTTGGATAAGTATAGTCAGAAGCCGCCGCTACAAACTTTGTCTACTGCAAGCCCAGGCTGCCCAACACAACCGTCAAGATAATCACGATAAATACCGCACCCGTCACCATCACGTATTTGTGATCGCGGCCCGCGTGGAAGGCGTAAACCGAAATCAAAACGCGAGCGACGGGCGTGAGAATCAAGAGAAGCGTTGCGACCATCATCAAAGCGCCGGGCCGGAAAGTGAGGAGGCCGTGGACGGCCGCTGACCAGTTGTAATTTCTCAGGATATAGTCGCGCGTTAGGGGAACGTAGCGCGGATGGATCAGCGCCAGTACCACCCCCAGCGCGAAGAGCGCCGTGCTCACGATCATGCCGCCCAGCAGCACGTCATAGACGTCGGCATAGATTTTTTCTTCCGCTTTGCTCACGGCCGGTTGAGATGCGCCGGGACCGTTCTTGTGCGGCATCGTGTGTTCCTCGAAGGGCCTCACGTCAGGATCGGCAAATGCAAGTGAAAGCGGATCATCAATGCCTTAGCGAGCATCCCGTAAGCCAGGTAAACGATCAGCACGGCGAAGAGCCACTTTAATGAGGCGCTGTGCAGGCGATTCATCACCATCGTGCCGGCCGTCGCCCCGAACGTGGTGCCCAAAGCCACGGGCGCGACGACGTAAAAATGAATCAACCCCGCCATGAAGAACAGAATCGATCCCACCGCTGCAGTCACGCCGATCATCAGCTTGCTGGTACCGACGGAAACCTTCATCGGAACGTTCATGTAATTATTCATCGCGGAGACTTTCAAGACTCCGCCGCCGATCCCCAATAGGCCGGAAGAAAGCCCGGCGAGATAGGCAATC
>DASUKV010000009.1:0-10789 GCA_036278555.1 Terriglobia bacterium | reverse complement strand
TTCAGAAACTGATGGCATTTCTGGCTCAGCACCCGGACCGCACCCGCGTACTCCTCGCCGGGCACGAGCCTTCCTTGAGCGAAATGGCTGCGGAACTGATCGGGGCCGGACAGAACGTCTATCTCGCCTTTAAGAAGGGCGGCTGCTGCTTGATTACGTTTGAAGATTCGCCGCCCAAGCCTCCGGGTCTTCTGACTTGGTGGCTGACACCGCGGCTGATGCGCAAGCTGGGAGGGTAGCGCAACGTTCGTATTTTAACGTTGCGGCTTTTCAAGGTCTTTGGGAAAGTGGTAGCCAGGGCACGGTTTGCGTGCCGTGGACTTTTAGGGCAGCACCGCGGGGCGATGTGGCGCAAGGTCGGCCGTTCGACCTTGTGGCTTCTCCAAATCTTTTGAGACGGAAATAGAAAGACCGCAGCGTTACAAGGCGAACGCTGCGCTACGCCATCTTCACTGCCGCCGGGCGGCGGTTTTCGTAAAGCGGAAACTCCTCGGTGAGTTCGTAAACTCCGTTGCGAATGCGCTCAAGCAACGGCGCGTTTTCGATATTCTTCAGCCCTTCGGCGATCCAACCGCCGATGCGCCGCATCTCAGGCTCCTTCATCCCACGCGTTGTGACCGCTGGAGTTCCTACGCGGATGCCGCTGGCTGTCATGGGCGGATTCACGTCAAAGGGAATGGCGTTTTTGTTCACCGTGATGCCCGCTTTTTCAAGGCTCTCCTGAGCCTGCTTGCCGGTGACCTGGCGCGAGAAAACGTCCACGAGCATCAAGTGGGTGTCCGTGCCGCCCGAAACAATGCGAAATCCCTCTCCGGCCAACGTGTCGGCAAGCACCCGGGCATTCACCAGAATCTGCCTCTGATATTCGTTGAATTCCGGCTGCAAAGCTTCGAGGAAGCACACCGCTTTGGCGGCAATGATGTGCATCAACGGTCCGCCCTGGATGCCCGGAAACGTCGTCTTATCCAGATCCTTGGCGTATTGTGCCTTGCAAAGCACCATGCCGCCGCGCGGCCCGCGCAAGGTTTTGTGGGTGGTCGTGGTCACAAAATCGGCGTGAGGAATGGGGCTGGGATGCAGTCCCGCGGCGACAAGGCCGGCGATGTGCGCCATATCCACCATGAAGACCGCGCCGCATTTTTTTGCGATCGAGGCGAAGCGCGCAAAATCGAGCGTACGCGGATAGGCGCTCGCGCCCGCAAGAATCAGCTTCGGCTTGTGTTCCAGGGCGAGTTTTTCAACTTCGTCGTAATCGATGGTTTCTGTATCGTTGCGCACGCCATAAGAAACGATTTTGTACATCTTGCCCGAAAGGTTCAGCGGATGGCCGTGCGTCAGGTGCCCGCCGTGCGCGAGACTCATGCCCAGGATCGTCTCGCCCGGCTTGAGCACGGTCATATAAACCGACTGGTTGGCCTGGCTGCCGGAATGCGCCTGTACGTTCACGTGCTCGCCCTGGAAAAGTTTTTTCGCGCGCTCGATGGCCAGCGTCTCCGCCACGTCCACGAATTCGCAGCCGCCATAATAGCGCCTGCCGGGCAGGCCTTCGGCGTACTTGTTCGTCATCACTGACCCCATTGCCTCAAGCACCGCTTCGCTGACAAAGTTTTCCGAAGCAATCAGCTCAAGCGTACGCGCCTGGCGCTCGGTTTCGTTTTGAATCGCGCGCGCGATTTCAGGATCGGCTTCGGCCAATGGGCGCAGCCGCGAGGGCTGTTTCAAGCTCATGCTGATTTCTCCTTAGGATGGGTTTGCTCGATGCGGATGATTTTTTGTACGCGCTGCTCGTGGCGGCCGCCGGCAAACTCCGTCTTGAGCCAGGTTTCGAGGATCTTCCGCGCCTGGGCTTCGTCCACCATGCGGCCGCCCATGGCTAGGACGTTCGCGTCATTGTGCTCGCGGGCAAAGCGCGCGAGAAGCGTATTGTTGCAGGTGGCGGCGCGGATGCCCGGAATCTTGTTCGCGGCGATGGCGACTCCCAGGCCCGTGCCGCAAATCACCACACCGAATCCGGCAAGGCCTCCCGCCACGCGGGTGGCAACTTTTTCCGCACAATCTGGATAATCCGCCGAATCGGCCGAATGGACGCCGCAGTCCTCGACGTCAAATCCCAGGCCTCTGAGATGCTCGCGCACGCTCTCTTTTAGGGCAAATCCGGCGTGGTCCGAACCGACAGCGATTTTAGGCTTTTCAGGCAAGCAGGCCCTTTGCAGGTCGGGCACATTGTTCTTTCCCGTCCATAGGCCATTCTAGCCGGAGCCTTGCCGTTCGCGCAACGTAGCTTGCTGATGTAGCGCCGGCATCCCGTCACTTCGTTCAGGGCAGTCTTTGCTGGCATTGGTTTTTTCAACTGCCACAACGAAGTGAAGGGATACTTCCATTGCAATTCCGTAGTTTCTTGCCTTTTTGACAAAGATTGTATCAGGGCATGGCTTCAGGCATGCCGCAGAGAGCCGCCCATAGAAGCGGGCTTTAGCCCTTGGTTCCGTCTTCATAAGTAGCACAGCGGCTAAAGCCGGTAAGTGGTGCCGCCTTGCTACGGCACGACTAAAGTCGTGCCCTGATACATCGCGCCGCACATAACCAACGCTCACTGCGAATTGGTTGCGGCCGCAAGGCCGCGCGGCGCTACTACCAAATAAAAAGCCCCCGAACAACCCGGGGGCTTGCATGAAGGGAGACTTCAATCATGTGGCCCAAAAGGCCACTAAGTAGGGGATGCTGCGAACCTCAAAAAGGTTTGATGCCCTAGCCTGCCGGCCGAAATTACGCCGGCTGCGGGCGCTCGCGATTCGGGACGCCGGGCGCGACTTGGGGCTTCAGCACCTGAGCCGGAGCCGGTTCTGCCGGGGGGGCTGGTTCCGGCTTCTTGCGCTCGGGGATCGGCTTGCCTTCGAGCAGCAGCCTCACCTCATTCGCATCCAGCCCTTCGTGGACCAGCAGCGCCTCGGCAATGCGGACCATGGCGTCACGATGAGAGCTCAAAATATCCTTGGCCCGCTGATAGCCCGTCATCACGAACTTTTTCACTTCCTGGTCGATCTTGATCGCCGTATCTTCACTGAAATCGCGCTGCGTGGCCAGATCGCGCCCCAGGAAAATTTCCTGCTGGTTTTTGCCGTAGGCGAGCGGGCCAAGGTCGGACATGCCATACTCGCAGACCATCTTGCGGGCCATCTCGGTAGCCCGCTCGATATCATTCCCGGCGCCGGTGGTAATGTGGCCCAGGAAAAGCTCTTCGGCCACCCGGCCACCCATCATGATAGCAAGCTGGGACTCCAGGTAATCGCGCGAATAGGTGTGCTTGTCATCGGTCGGAAGTTGCATGGTCACGCCCAGCGCCATGCCGCGCGGGATGATCGTAACCTTGTGCAAAGGATCGGCGCCCGGTACCATCAGTGCGACGAGGGCGTGACCCGCTTCATGATAGGCCGTGGTCTTCTTTTCGTCGTCAGAAAGGATCATGGACCTCCGCGCCGCGCCCATCAGCACCTTATCTTTCGCGGCTTCAAAATCCCACATCGTCACCTGCTTGCGATTTTCACGCGCGGCCAGCAAGGCGGCTTCGTTCACCAGATTGGCAAGGTCCGCGCCGGAAAATCCTGGGGTCCCGCGAGACAGGATACTGATATCCACGTCTTCAGAGAGAGGGATTTTCTTGGTGTGCACCTTCAGGACGCCCTCGCGGCCTCCCACATCGGGCCGCGGCACCACGACGCGGCGATCAAACCGGCCCGGCCGGAGCAGCGCCGGGTCCAGCACATCCGGGCGGTTGGTGGCAGCGATTAAGATCACGCCTTCGTTCGATTCGAAGCCGTCCATTTCCACCAGCAACTGATTCAGGGTCTGCTCGCGCTCATCGTGTCCGCCGCCCAAGCCCGCGCCACGATGCCGCCCCACCGCGTCGATTTCATCAATAAAGATGATGCACGGAGCGTTCTTCTTACCCTGCTCGAACAGGTCGCGTACGCGCGAGGCCCCCACGCCCACGAACATCTCAACAAAATCCGAGCCGGAAATCGAGAAGAAAGGCACGTTGGCTTCGCCGGCAATGGCGCGCGCTAGCAGCGTCTTGCCCGTTCCCGGAGGGCCAACCAGCAGGACGCCCTTGGGGATGCGGCCGCCCAGCTTTTGGAACTTCTGCGGCTCCTTTAGGAATTCGATGATTTCGTGCAGCTCTTCCTTGGCTTCGTCCACCCCCGCCACGTCTTTGAACGTCACCTTTTTCTGCTGCGTCGAAAGCAGGCGGGCCTTGCTCTTGCCGAAAGAAAGCGCCTTATTCCCTCCGCTCTGCATCTGCCGCATGAAGAAAATCCAGATGCCCACCAGAATGATGAGCGGCAGCAAGCCGTTGCCAACCCAGGAAATCCAGGAGCTGCTGGAGCTGTCTTTGATTTTAACGTTGACGTTCTTGCCTTCGAGCTGCTTGTAAACGTCGGGGTAATTCTGCGGAATCACCGTCTTGAACTTGGAGTTGTCCTTCTTAACGCCATTCACTTCAGATCCGTCAATGGTCACTTCCTTGATATCGCCCTTGTTGATGGAGTCGGTGAATTGCGTAAACGTAAGTTGCGCCGGACGCTCTCCGGTGCTCGACTTTACGACGGCCCAGAGCAGTAGCGCGGTGGCTACCATCACCACCCAAAAGATAATGTTCTTTACCGTTGAATTCACTTCGCTACCTCCCTACGCCTGGCGCGATCGCGCGCCAGGGCCGGCGTTCGCACAACCTCTACTAGTTTCGCATGACCTCTACTAATACAGATGCGCCAAACTTCGTCTGCGCTCTATTCCTCGCGGCATCAGATCGATCAATCCACCTCAGCAATATAGGGTAAACCAAGGTATTTCCCCTCCCTGCCCAGGCCGTAGCCAACCAGAAACCGGAAATCTTTCCGGGACTTAAACCCCACATAATCCGCTGAAACACTCACCTTCTTCTCATGCGCTTTCTCAATGAGCGCCGCAATCCTCAAAGAATGTGGATTTTGCCCCTGAAACGTGCGCCGGAGAAAATCCAGCGTGACTCCGGTCTTAAGGACACCATCCACCAGAAGTACGTCCCTGCCGTGTAAATCGACACGCGGCGAATAGGTGATCTGCCGCAAAGGGATACCGTGCCAGGAACAATCCTCCGTCGCGACGCGAAGGAAGTGGCAAACCAGCGGAATGCGCAGAAGGTAAAGAAGATCGGCAATGAAGACAAAACTCGTTTCAAGCAGCCCCACCAGGTGCAAGGTCCGATCGCGATAGTCGCGGTTGATCTTCACCGCCATTTCCGAAACCCGCCGCTGAATCTGGTCCTCAGTAAATACAACGCGCAGAGGCATTTCCGGCGCGTGATTCCCGGCCACAAGCCGTGACCGTCTGAGCGGCGAAGCTTTTCGGCCTCGAATCACGCCGCCCCCGGTCCTGGAGGATGACAAGGCTCTTCTTCAATAATCAGAAGCTGCCGCGAAAGAGGGGAAGCCGCGAAATCGGCCGAGGGTGGGAAGTTCCTTACCCAGAGGGTCTCTTCTCCGCTCACAAGCACGGGCCAAAGCCGCCGCTGCTCTTCAGGCGTCCCGAGTTTCTTGAGAAGGTCCTTTAGCTTGTGAGCCCTACGGCTGCCCAGAGGATGAAAGCGATCCCCTGGCTGCCAGTTCCTTAAAACCAAGCTACCCCCGAGTTTTTCGAAATCGAGCGTACCCTGCTTATTATACGTCTTTTCACCCCGGCTAGGGGGATTTTCGACAATCCGGAGCCGGAACTTTACCCCTAACAACGGAATGGCAACCTCGGCAGGGGGGGTAATCTCAAAACAGAAGTCTCGAGCGGGCGTGCTTTGGCGCGCCGGCCGGACTACCAGGTATCCCAATTCCTTGCGGGCTTCAACGCCGCCGGGCAGAATCACCGTCTTACCTCCGGACCCCTCTGTCACCAGCCGGAGCGCTTGCTGAAGGTGCCCCGCGGTAAAACCGCCAGGACCACGCCGGACGGATCCAATCATTTGCCTTAAGACCCGCCTTGAGATAGCAGGCGGAAATTGTGCTAGGGCGCTAATCGGTATGCGCTCCTCGTCGCCTTCCCGAATCCGCCACGGGCGAGCCTGCTCCGAAGCCGCCTGTTCAAGATACGTTTCATCGTCGCGCGCCCGGCTTGCAAAGTCCTTGAGGAGCGATACGATCGCCGGGTTGAATTCTTTTTCCAGAAGCGGCAAAAGCTCGCGCCGGATCTTGTTACGGGTAAAGCGTAAATCGAGGTTCGAGCGGTCCACCCGGAAGGCCAAGCCGCGCGTGGCAATCTCCTTTTCAACCTCCCTCCGGGTAACACCCAAAAACGGCCGGACCACTTTGCTTTCCAGCCTTGGGAAAATGCCTCCTAACCCGCGCAAGTCAGCGCCGCGCAGCAGGCGCAGCAGGACGGTTTCCGCCTGATCGTTCTCAGTGTGGGCCGTCGCCACCCGGTCCACCTTCCCCTGGTTGACCAGCGAAAAGAAAAAGCGATAACGAAGCTCGCGCCCCGTGGCTTCCAAGTTCCTGCGCCTTTCGCGCGCAATCCGCGCAACGTTCGCCTCGCTCCGCAGGTACTCGAGGTCCCGCCTGGCCGCTTCGCTAGCGACAAAATTCTCATCCGCATCGGACTCCGCCTCGCGTAGATGGTGATTGAAGTGGACTACCAGACAGCGAAAGCCTAGCTGCCGCCCCAACTGGCACATGAAATCAAGCAACAGCACCGAGTCGGGGCCCCCCGAAACAGCGATGCCCACTCGGTCGCCGGCGGCAAACAGGCGCGCCCGCCGCATCTCAAGCGACCATCGGGAGTAAAGATCAGTTGCGCGCGGCATTTTTATTTACCCGGCCATAGGATGATGAGGTGGTCCCCCGCACCCGGCCTTCGGCCATCCTCTCCCGATGGGAGAGCGTGGGGAGCCAGGGATTCGGCTTCGGGGCGCGGCAAGCAGCGCCCCTACGTTGCCTTCCGCTTTCCGCGCTCTGCCTTCTGAGGGTGGCCGAAGGCCGGGTGAGGGGCGCGGAAAAAGCGTAAAAGCCGCCCGTGCATATCATGCAATTAGTTATGCATGAAATACAGGAAAAACTGCATTTGATCGGGCGCCAAAGAGGAATATAATGCCCTCAAATTCGGCTAGAAGTGCGAAATCTATGTCATGGGGGCCAAAATGGCACATTGTAGATTTCTCAGAAACTTCTCGAGTCTCCTCTTCTTAAGCCTTTCGATTTTTCTTTCTTTCTTGATTCTCTCCCCTGTCAGAACCTTCAGCCAAACAACAATTTCCGCTGGCAGCATCATTGGTACGGTAACTGATCCGAGCGGCGCGGTTGTTCCGGGCGCGACGATCACCATCACCAACAAAGCGACCGGGCAAAGCGCGCGCCTGATTTCAAATAGCACCGGAACCTACCATTCCGGCGCGCTCCTGCCCGGCAACTACACGGTGAGAGTCGAAGCCACAGGCTTCAACAGCGTAATGGTTCCGGTCACCGTGCAAGTGGGCGTCACTTCATCGGGTGACGTGAAATTGCAAGTTGGCTCGTCGAGCACAATTGTCCAGGTGCAGGGCAGCAGCGTCCAGGTGAACACCGTCCAGCCCACCATTCAAGGGGTGCTGACGCGGCAGCAGATCGAGCAATTGCCGATCAATGGCCGGAATTTTCTTGACCTGGCCCAACTCCAGCCCGGCGTGCAGATTCAGGACGGAAGCAATTTTGATCCCACCAAGGTCGGATTTTCTTCGATTTCCTTTGGCGGCCGGTTTGGACGCACAGCCCGAATTGAAGTGGACGGGTTGGATGAGAGCGATGAAAATGTAGGCACCACGACACAGAACATTCCCATGAGCGCCATCCAGGAGTTCCAGACGGAGCAGTCGTCGCTCGACCTCACGACGGAACTGACGTCCTCTGGCGCAGTGAACGTTACGACGCGCTCTGGAACCAACCAGGTCCACGGCGCTGCATTCTATTATGGACGCTGGCACAACGCCGCGGCCCGCATCGCTCCCACGGATTTGTTTTTCCGGCGGCAGCAGGAGGGCGCGAACGTTGGCGCGCCGATCGCCAAAAACAAATTGTTCTTTTTCCTCGATTGGGAGCACACGCGCCAGGACCTGGCGCAGCCAATTCAGCTTAGCGATCCCTTTACCAGCCTTTCGGGCTCGCTCAACGCGCCCTTTAAGGAAAGTCAGGCAGATGGCCGCCTCGATTGGCAGATCAAGCAGAATGTCCACGCCTTCTATCGCTACACTTATGACATCAACAGTTCGGTGAAGCCGTACATCCCCAACACTTTTTCTCCCTATCTGAATTACAACCACGCTCAAGACAATGCGGCCGGTCTTGACATTACCAGCGCAAGGTTCACCCATCAAATCCGTTTTGGGTTCATGCGCTTTGCCAACGTGATCACGAATGCGGTCGCGCCGGGATCGGGAATTTTTAACCCCGCTCCGAGCGTCTCGCTGACTCTGGGCAGCAACTTTGATTGCATTGCTTCAGGGGCGGATGCTTTCTGCTCCGGCCCGAACATCTTGGCGCCGCAAGCAACCCAGCAGCACAATCTTCAAACCAAATACGATGGGAGCGAAATCTACGGCTCCCATATTTTCCGCTTTGGGTTTGGCTGGAATCGTATTCTCGGCGGGGGCTACGCCTCCTTCTTCGGCATTGCGCCGGTCGCCAATAATTTATTCACGGCTCAGGATAAAGCCGCGGCGGCGAACGGACCCTTTGCGGGCGGCGCTTCCAATCCCCTGAACTACACCCCGGATTTCATGTTCTTCGGCAACGGCCAGGGCTTCTTCACGGAGATTCCGCAATTCGGATTCCCCGGGGGCGGCCAGTACGACAACAGGATTCAAGCCTATTTTGGCGACACCTGGAAGGTGAAGCCCAATTTGGTGCTTACTTATGGCTTGCGTTATGTCAGGGACACGGGCCGCACTGATTCAGACCTTCCTCCCATCGCGCTTTTGGCTCAATTTGGCAGCGCGGGATTGGCGAAGTCCGTCCACCAGCCTGACCTGAATTTCGCTCCGCAGGCCGGCTTTGCCTGGGATCCTTGGAAGAGCGGGAAAACGGTGATTCGTGCGGGCGCCGGTCTGTACTACGAAAACGCGATTTTCAATAACGTTTTGTTTGACCGGCCGGGCCGCCTGGAACAAGGCCTTTTTGGCGGCCAGGTGGGAGCCTCGTGCTCCGGCACGGCGCCCACGTCGATCGCGCTTCCAGACGGCACGAATTATCCGCTGAATGTCTGCGGCCAGCCGATTGGCTTGGTCGCGAACCAGATTGCCGCGGCCCAGTTCGCCTATCAGGCGGCGACAACGGCCGCCGGGCCCGCCGCCAATGGCGTGTACGTGGGTAACGCTTTGGAAGATTCCAGCGGAACGACGGGAACCAATCTCATCGCGCCCGACTATCGCACGCCCTTTTCCTGGCAATTTAACGCAGGAATCGAGCGGCAGCTTCACCAGGGAACAGTTCTGCGGGTTGATTACCTGCGTAACGTCTCGCTCCATTATCTGCTCGCCTATGACACGAATCATGTGGGCGCCGCGCGCTATCTCGATCAAGGCGCCGCGATGAGCGCCATCAATGCCACCAATACGTCCTTTGGTTGCCCGGCCGGAACTGCCGGGATCGACTGCGCCATTACCGCCGGAGCAACCATTTCAGATTACGCGGGTAACGGCCTGGATTCAGGGATCGCTTTCGCCAATGGCGGCCCTGACTGCGGTTGCGCATTTCCAGGCATTAATCCCCATGTGGGCACCAACCAGATGCTGTTTCCCATCGGAAGAGCTGTCTACAACGCTCTGCAGGTTTCGTTGCGGCAGAACATCCAGCAGCCCTTCCGCGGACTTCGAGGTTTGAGTCTTGAAGCCTCTTATTCCTTGTCGCGCTTTAACGGCATGGCTACGGACCAGGATTTCATCACCAACGCCACAGACTTTGACAACATCAATCACTACTATGGCCCCTCATCGCTCGACCGCACCGACCAGTTCTCATTTGGCGGCGTGGGCACGCTTCCCGGAGGCTTCCGGCTGAGCCTGATTGTTCATGCCTATACTTCGCTGCCCCAGACCTTGACCATTCCACCCGGTCCAAGTATTGGTGTGAACTCGTCGCAAATTTTTATTTCTGACCTGACGGGCGACGGTACCCAAGGCGATGTGCTGCCCGGCACAAATATCGGCTCCTTTGACCGCCAGGTGAACAGCGGGAACATTAACAAGTTCATCTCAGCGTACAACAACAGTGACGCTGGCAAACTCACGCCGGCGGGCACGGCTCTTGTTAACGCGGGATTATTTACGCAGGCTCAGATGCAGGCGTTGGGCGCGGTGACGCCCACGCTCGCGATGGCGCCGGCCGGGCAAATCAACATGGGCGGCGTGTTTACAAGCGATTTGGGAATCACTTATGTCTTCCACCTCAATAAAATTTACAGACGCTTTAGCGAGGAAGCTACGTTCGAACCGAGCGTGACATTTTTCAACCTTACCAATTCGGCGAATTACAACGACGCGGCCACGCCGTTGTATACCCAATTGAATGCCGCCGGGGATACAACGCCCGGCGCCCCGAATAGCACGACTTACAAACAGAACGGTCCCAACCGCGTGCTGCCCGGCTCAGGGACGTTTGGCTTCGGGTCGCCGCGCGTGCTTGAGTTTGGCGCTAAGTTTACGTTCTGAGCGCGCTTCGACAACGAGTAGGGGCGCTGCTTGCTGCGCCCTTTGCGGGACGCGTTGGTAGCCATGGCATAGGTTTTATGCCGTGGGTGT
>DASUKV010000008.1:0-3055 GCA_036278555.1 Terriglobia bacterium | reverse complement strand
ACTCGACACAGATTACGCAAAGCCGCACTATTTGCTCGGCCAAGCTTACGAAAAACTTCACGATCCTCGCCAGTCGCGAAATGAATTCGCCCTTTTCGAACGGCTAAGCGAACAGAAGCACGCCCCCAACCCCGCCGAAGTAACGTACTGATGCTCCGCGTCGTTATGGGATGTCATTCGAATCCCAGCCAGGTTTATTTCATGTGAAGCAGCACAGCGTCTTGTGCCGGAAGCAGAATCTTCTGCCCGCCGCGCATTAAGGATTCAGCGCTGATCGTCGTGGGTTGGCTACTACGCAGCGTCGCGAAAGAAAGCGCCGCGATCGGGCTAGCCAGCGCCTGCGGATTGACGGTACACCTTACGTGACGCGCCTCGGAATCCAGGTTCACCAGGACGGCGTAAGCTTCTCCGGGGCGGCTGTAAACAGCCGAAAAGCAATCTTCGTGGTCGAGGCTCACCACCCGATTCCGCCAATCCTCAAACTGGTATTGCTCCAGGTCTCCTAAAGGCTTCAGCGCTCTGAAGAGTTTCAGCACTCCATCGCTGGCCGGCCAGGTGGCCACGCCGGTTACGAGAGCAGTGAGGTAAAAGAGTTGATGCAGGCTCTTGGGAGCGGTCCGCGCGATGGTGCCGTACTCGATCACGGCGCGCGAGCGCGCCCCGCCAAAGTTCCATTCCAGCGGCAGTTCGCTTGGTTTGGGCATGGAGGTGGAAAGCTGCCCGTAGCCAAACTCCATGCAGCAGACGGCATTGGCGAAGTTGTCCGTGGCAAACATCGGAGCCATGGTGTTGTGAATCAGCACCAGCCCGTCCTGCCCCACGCGCTCACGGCTCCATTCCACAAATTCGAGCAGCTCGTCCACGTCCCAGTGGCCGGTGGGGGAAAGAGCGTAAGTTCCGAGGCCTTTGGTCCCTGAGACCCCGTTCGAGGACTTTCCCACGTGCCCGGCGTTGTCGCAGTAAAGGGCCAGGTTCCAATCGTAGTAGACGCCGTCAAAAGGATAATGCTTCAACACGCGGTCGACACAGTGTTTTAAATAGTCCAGCCAACCCGATTTCAGGCACATGAGCGCGCCGTAGTAGTGATTGGGCCGAAGATTCCCCTGGTCATCCGGTTTCCTTCCCCACTCCTCGCCGTGCTGCTTGAACTCCGGGGTGCTCTGGCTCAACTCGTGGCAGGAAAAATACGGTACAGTCTTGATCCCGTACTTGTGGCAGTTCTCAATCACTCCGGCCATCTTCTTCATCTGGTCCGGCGGATAGGGCGGCCAACTGCCATCCCTCCAATAGAGCCCATCGCCATACTGATCTCCATCATTGTGCAGCGTCATCGTCTCCACACCCAGCGCGGCGTTCTGGCGGATTTCATCCTCGCTAACCCACTTCCCGCGATTTGGCGTGTAGGATCGCTCAAACCACGGCTTCTGGCCGTGGCCTTCGAGGATCGGCATACCGATGTAATAGTCGAAGGAGTAGGAACCGGAAGCCGAGATAAAACCTCCGCGCGGCAGATCATAAGCAGGGGCCAAGTCCAAAGGACTAATCGAAACCGTCACGGCAAGGGGTTTCGTGCGGGAACCTACCTCGGTGTTGCCCGTGCCGGGCTGTCCCGTCATCTGATAGTCCCATTGCTCCAGGGCATCCGAAGCAAACCACTCGATGCCTTCGACGCCGGGATTTACCAGCGCGAGATAGCGCGGGACGTAGCGCGTCTGGTAAGGAGCGTCAAAATGCGAGCCTGCCCGCACCTTGCCCCATCCGTTCACTTCCCAGGTGTGAATCACAGGGGAGAAATCCTCGGAGATATTCGGTTTGTAACTGTAATGCGTCAGGCTGGGATCGAGCTGGCCGGACAGGATGGACATCGCGCGGAGCTTGAGAGGAGCTTCCGGGAAGGCAAACTCCTTATGAATTTTGACGTAGCCCCAGCGATACGAGTACGTTGTTTTGGTTTTCACTCCCGACTTCTGGCCCTCGTCGTCGAGGAGAGACGCTTCAACCGTCACAACCTCCGCCTTACCCGATTTGCTGGATGAAACTGCCGGGGAGGGGTCGTTGAGGTCGCTGAAGATGTGCCGCTGTCTGCGCCTTCCGCGCGGAGGAGGCGCGGCGGCTTCCTTTTTCAGCCGGACCCACGCGCCAAGAGGTTGAAGCAGTAAATTGGCGGCTTTGCCATGAGTGTAGCTGATTCGGGCGATAGCGCCGCCCTTTTTCAAATCGTGCTCGATGGTGTAATACCGTGTTTGAAGGGTCAGCCTGCCTGTTGATTCGTCGCGGTGTACGGAGTAGGGCTGCGGCCACCAGCCGCGCGGACCTTGCGCGGTGTGCAAACTGGCTTGAGGAGCCTCCGGGCTCGCTTCGCCCTTGGAAGACGGAATGAAGCCCAGATTGCTGAGCGCTGCGAAGCCAGCGCCAGTCTTTAGGAACTCCCGGCGATTAACTTCTGAATCTCGGGGCATGAGCTCTCCGGTGCTGATAAGGTTGAATGAGCCGGATTTGTTGAGGACTACAAATTATCGTGACAACAGATGTTGTAGCGGCGGTCGAAGCCTGCCCTGACGCAGGAAGGGGCCGCCGGTTTTTTTCCATAATGGCCGCCGGCCAGAGGGCGCTAAATTCTATAGATTCCAGCCCTCTCCCTCCGGGAGAGGGGGGACCCTCCTTCGACTCCGCTCAGGATAAACTTTGCGGTGGGTGAGGGCTTTAACAGAACCCGCCTCCTGACGAGAATTATGCAAAGAACTTTTGAGACACAACACTAAAAGAAGAGTTGAAGTGCGATCTGAATCTGGCGCGGGCCTTGCTGCACGCCGGTGATTTCGCCAAACGTTGGATCGTCGATGCCCACGTCCGGATCCCCGCGGCCCGTGCGATTGAAGGCGTTCTGAAAATCGCCGCGAATCTCCAGGTAACGCCCTTCGGCTTTCGAAAAGTGAATATCCTTGTAGATGGAAAAGTCCTCGGTGGCCCAGGCCGGGCCACGGGAGTTGGGTTCGTGCCGCGAGGCTGACCCAACGTGCAAGGGCACCCCGCCAGGCGTCGTGGGCACGTCCGC
>DASUKV010000007.1:0-16842 GCA_036278555.1 Terriglobia bacterium | reverse complement strand
GGGCCGAGCGGAATGCTTCGGCCGGAATCGACCGCGCCTGTAACAGCACCGAGGTAGCGAAGCCAGCGGTCATAGTGATCTTTCCAGATTTCTTGTGCGGAGTTGGGCATGATTGTGTGTAAAATCTCCTGAAGTAAGGTTCTCGCGGCTTGAACCACCGCCAGCGGTGAGCCGCTTGGTTGCAGCAGCATCTTACAACATGCAGGAGGTCCGCAACAATCCGAGGTGAATCATGAAGCGACGCTCTGTACTCTCTCTGCTCGCGCTTTTGCTTTGCGTGGCTCCGCTTTGCGCCCAATCGAGCGGCTGGAAGCAGCTTTTTGATGGCAAGAATTTGAACGGCTGGCAGCACGTCGGCCCACGAGGATTCACGCTGGCCGATGGAGCTCTGACGCCTCACGGAGGCATGGGTTTGCTCTGGTATACGCGGGAAAAAATTGGGAACGCCGTAATTCGGATTGTATTTAAGCCTGTCGAGAACAACTCGAATTCCGGCGTCTTCATCCGCATTCCCGAAAAACCTACCGAGCCCTGGATGCCAGTGAATCGCGACTATGAAGTGCAGATCGATAATAGCGGCAACGACCACCATTGCACGGGCGACCTTTACTCCCTTACCCGCGCCAAAGCGCGGCCGCAGAAGAATGGCCAGTGGAACACCATGGAAATCACGCTGGCCGGCAAGCGCACCCTGGTACAGGTGAATGGCGTCGAAGTGACAGACTACACGGAAGGCGAGCCCGTCCCGCCGAAGCGTGCCTCCTATGAGCCCGACCGCGGGCCGCGCCCGGTGGAGGGCTACATCGGTCTTCAAAATCATAGTTCTAAGGACATCGTTTATTTTAAGGAAGTCGCGGTAAGGCCGCTCAGCCGCTCCGAGCTGAAGTCCCTGGAGCGGTAGAAAGCAGAAGGCGGGGGTAGCCACGGTCAGTGTTTTTCTGACCGTGGGCCTTTGTTCGGGGCCGCACTTGAGACTCTTCCGGTACGCGCACACATCACAAAGTGCACGATGTATGCGCCACCCGTGGAAGGCGGGGGACAGAAGAGGGATGGGATCATCACGCCCGGTGGCCCGGCGGAGCGAGGATTGCGGCACAGGGCCGTTGGCCCGTTGCTCCGCTTCTTCAAAAGCCGATACACAAACAAAGCGCTAACCGCGCCTACCCAGCTACTTGCGCTTCTCTGGCTCTTGCCGCCCGAACACTTCTTTAAATACCTCGTCGAGTTCGCCCAGAGCGCCCACGCAATCGCCCGTGAAACTCGAACCGTGCATGATGGCAAGCGTCTTCGGGTTCAACTCAGCCAGCTTTTTCAGATTCTTCGAAGTGAGGACAGTGTAAGGCACATAGTCGGCAAGAATCCCCGCCTGATATTCACGCAGCGCTCCGCGCGAGCGATCCACCACGTTTTTCTCTGTCAATGGCTCGACGTCGCCGGTCTGATGGAAGAGATCCGAGCACAACAGCGTCTTCTGCGTTTCTTCGAAGAGCACACCGGCGTCCCAGCCGTGGGGCAGATGGGGCGTTTGACAGTAGCGGAAGCGGTATTTGCCGGTGGAAAAGGTTTCGCCATCCGCAAGGGCATGGGCCTCGCGTCCGATAAAATCGTTCACACACACGATGGCCCCGACCTGACTGCAAACCACATCAGCGGCCGGAGCGACGGCAAGCCACTCGTTGAGCGATCCGCATTCGTCCGATTCAAAGTGGCTGAAGCTGATATGGCGCAAATCGGACGGGTCCATGAGCGTCTTCACGGCCTCCCGAACCTCTGCGAACATTCCTTTCAGCCCGGTATGAAACAGAAGGGGTTCATCATCCCGGACCAGAAAATGATTGAACTGGAGATTACCCCAGGGCGCGAAGATCGAAATTCGATAGAGGTCCGGTGCAATCTCAACAATATTGGCCATGCTCTCCTCCATAAACGAGTTGGGTGCGGGCCTTCCAATGGGAACTGGCGTGAGGTCTGCCGGTTGTTGCCACCGCGATCCAAGGCGTCACGTCAGTAAGGCTCTTCGAGTGATTGTGACAAACCTTTTGTTGGAGCGCAAAGCCGCAACTGAATCACAAATCAAAAATCGCAAATCTGAAATTCAGCTCTGCCATCCGCGTTCCGCCTTCAGGTTTCTGCCTTCTGCCGTCCGGGGGCGGCGAGGCTGAGTAGCAAGCGCGCCAGCCGCTGGGCGTCGTGCCGCGCCACCTGCCCTTTCGCCAGGAGGTCCGCCAGAATCGGCTGGACGCCGAGCGCTTCGATTTTCTCCACGTCGTTCAACACCGGCTCGGCCCGATGCGCGGCATAGCGCCGGCGCATGGACTCTGAAAATCTGCTCCGGCTAAGAATCATTCCATCAAAAACCTTCTGGCCCGCATGCTCGTGCAGCGCACGCAGATGGTCCGCCGCCGTGTAGCGCCGCGTTTCTCCGGGCTGTGTCATCAGATTGCCGATGTACAATTTCAGCGCTTTGGAACGCGCTATCTGAGCGGCGAGCCCCCGCACCAGAAGGTTGGGAATCAGGGAGGTATAGAGTGAGCCGGGTCCAACCGTAATAATGTCCGCGTCGCGGAGGGCCGCCAACGCTTCCGGCAGAGGCTTGCAGAGGGATGGCATCAGGTAAAGTTTTTCGATGGGAACGCTGGTTTTGGTGATTCGGGACTCGCCATAAATCATCCGGCCGTCTTTCAGGCGCGCCTGGAGATGGACGTCGGAGAGGGTGGAGGGAAAAATCTCGCCGCGCACCGCGAGGATTTCACTCGAAACCCGCACCGCCTTCGCAAAATCTTTCGTGACATGCGTCAACGCCGTCAGAAAAAGATTGCCGAAGCTGTGCCCGCGAAGACCAATCCCGGATTTGAAGCGGTAGTCAAAGAGTTTTGTGAAGAGAGTTTCGTCCCCGGCCAGCGCCACGAGGCAGTTGCGAATGTCTCCCGGAGGAAGAATCCGGAAGTCCCGGCGCAGGCGGCCGGAGCTGCCGCCTTCATCGGTAACGGTAACGATGGCCGTAATGGAAGTGATTGCAGGTTTGCAAGGTGCGCGGCGCAGGGGTTCTGGGAGGTGGCCTTTAAGGCCGCGAAGGACGCTGGATAAGCCCGTGCCGCCGCCAATCGCTACAACTCTCATTTGTCGGTATACGCCAAAAGATTCCTCCGGCTCAACGAAGGAAGAACTACGCGTCACGATCCGGCTTGGGTGGCCATGCTTTGTTCCAAATTCACCAGGCTTGTGAAGCGGGGGTCTGAAGCGAGCGATTGAAAGTCCTCGTCGTGCCGGGCCTGAAACCTGTTTTGCGGCCTCAAGGCAATCGAGGCCTTCAGGTTTTCAAGCGCCGCTTCCGTATTCCCGAGCAGCGCGTAAGCGGACGCCAGGGCGTAGTGCGTCTCCTCTCGACCTGGCTCGAGTTGATTCGCCTTGGTTAGACATTCCACGGCCCGATCGAGCTTCCGGGCGTTCAGTTCGGAAATTCCTGCCACATAGTAATCCTCAGCGGTTCTGAGGCTCTTACCCGCCACGTGGAGCTTTTGCTCACACAGGCGCAGATGAACTCGGGCTCGGTCAGCAATCTCCGAGGGTCCGCTTGTGACCAGTTTTTCCAGGATCTCCTTCGCCTTGTCATAATGCTGCTTCTGCATGCTGCGTACCGCAGCCTCATAGTTCTTAACCGCCATCGCGTACTGGCTGTCCATGTCCCGCCTCTGCCTGACGTCTTCTGAATGCATCGTCTCTTCAGCCACGTATCATAGCGCATTTTTGAAAAAGATGGCTTTTGCGCGGGCTCGTTAGCAGATAAACCCGCGCGGGTAAACGCGGCTTGAATTTACCGGTCCTCTTTGCTAACTTTAGGTTAACTCTTCGAATGGAGCTTGGAGTCAATGGCGATCAGCCAGGAGCTTTTGGAAATTTTAGTGTGCCCGCTCTGCAAGGCGCCGGTCAAGTTGACGCCGGATGGCCAGGGCTTAAAGTGCAGTCAGTGTCATCGCGTCTACCCCATCAAAGATGATATCCCCGTCATGCTCATCGACGAAGCCAAGATTGAACCCGAATAGTCCCTCACGCCGGCTCGGAGCACAACGCGCCAGCCTGGATCATGCTTCGATATTACCGGACCTTCCCCGAGGCTCGCGCGTTCTCCTGATCCGCCTGCGCTCCTTGGGAGATATTGTCCTGCTCACGCCGTCGCTGCGGCTTCTCAAAAGCTGGCGGCCTGACTTGCATGTGTCGGTCGCCGTTGAGGAGCGATTTTGCGCTCTGCTTCGCGGAAACCCCTCCGTGGATGAGGTCCTGGCTTTGAGCGGCGCGAAGGGCTGGAGAAGAGCAAAGCACCAGGTTCGCACCGTGCGAGAACTGCGCCGGAAAAAATTCGCGCTCGCCGTTAATCTGCACGGCGGGCCGGCCAGCGTATTTCTCACGCGTTTCAGCAAAGCGCGATGGAAGGTGGGCTTTGCGCATTTCCGAAGCCGGCGTATTTATAGTTTTCTCGTTCCGGATGCCCGCGCAATTTTGAACCAGGATACGGTTCATACCGCAGAACATCATGCCGCCGCGCTGTTTTGGCTGGGCTTGCCCCGCCAGGCCGTCCCCCCGGCAGAGCTTTACGTGAGCGAAAATGCCCGCGAAGGCTGGACCAACCAAGCCGTCCGGCTGGGATTGAAGCCGGGCCAGGGGTACGCTCTGATGCACCCAGCGGCGCTGTACTCCACCAAGCAGTGGCCCGCGGATCGCTTTGCCGAGCTTGGCCACTATGTTGAAGAGGAGACGGGACTCGCGCCGGTTTTTTCGTGCGGCCCGGGTGAATCATGGACCTTGGATGATGTGGAGAGCGCTTTCGGCCGTTCCATCCGGCGAGTGGAAGCGCCGGGCCTCGATCAGTTCATGGCGGCAATTGCTGGTTGCCGCCTTTTCATCGGAAACGACAGCGGACCCGCGCATATGGCTGCCGCGCTCGGGCGTCCCCTCGTGGTAATTTTTGGCTCCTCAAACTCAAAACTCTGGAGACCCTGGGCAGGCTCTGAGGTTTTCCAACGCTCGATCCCGGACCATGCAAAGGACAACTTTCGCGTGGTCCAAAACTCATTTGAATGCAACCCCTGCCCCGGCGACCGGTGCTACCGCTACGACCGGCCAGAGTGCATTCTGTCGGTCCGTATGGACCAGGTGAAGGACGCCGTCCATTCCATTTTCAAGACCATTCGTGAAGTGAACCAGATTGCCGCCACCGATGAATCCGAGAGCAGATAAGAATCAAACGAAGTGGGAAAGAATCGTCCGGGCGTTTCCGGGAAAGACGATTGGCATTTTCGGAGACTTTATGCTGGACGAATTTCTGCGCGGGGAGGCTGCGCGCATTTCACCCGAAGCGCCCGTCCCGGTGGTTCTCCTCGATCCCTCGGATAATCTCGAAAGTTATCCGGGCGGGGCCGGCAATGTTGCCTCGAATATCGCGGCTCTCGGCGGCAAAGCCATCCCCTGGGGCGTTATCGGCGCGGATGAAAGCGGAAGCCGCTTGCTGAGACTTCTGAGCGCACGCGGCATCCGCTGCGGCACTTTGATCCGGGAAACGGGGCGCGCGACGCCGCGAAAAGTCCGCGTGGTGGCGCACCAGCATCAGTTGCTCCGGCTCGATTTTGAGCAGCCCGCGCCGGCCTCATCCCGATCTTCATCCCGCCTGCTCAATTCATTTCAGCAATGGGTCAGCCGCCTGGACGCCCTGATCGTTTCCGATTACCGGAAAGGCACGGTCACCGCGGATTTGTGCAATCGTCTCCTGCCGATCGCCCGGAAAAATAAAGTGCCGGTCTTTGTCGATCCTAAGCCATCGCATCTGGAGATTTGCAACCAGGCCACGATGGTAACTCCGAATCTTCAGGAGGCGGAACTCATGGCGGGCATGCCGATGAGGAATGAGCGGCAAATCGAAGTTGGCGGGCGCCGTCTTCTTGAAAAATTTCAGTGCGAGTATCTGCTGGTGACGCGCTCGGGGGAAGGGATGATGTTGATCAGCGCTAAGGAGGGCTGTTGCGCGATTCCAAGTATTCCCAGTCCGGTCTATGACGTCACCGGGGCTGGGGACACGGTCATTGCCGTCGCGGCGCTGGCTTATTGCTCGGGAGCTTCCATGAAAGAGGCCGCCCGGCTGGCCAATCTTGCCGCCGGCAGGGTGGTGCTCAAGTTCGGAACTTCGCAGATCACGAGGGAGGAGCTTCTGAGGTCGATTACAGGAATGTAAAACGCAAGGAACGCGCTAACCACCCTCACCCAGGCTGCGCTTGAAGCAATTTTCGCGAGCCGGGTAAGGGTGATTGGTTGAGGGTCAGGATGCCGTCCAGCCTTATCCGCCTATTTCGATGCTTTGGGCCACCAACCCGTGATCCAGGTTATCCCTGAACTTCACTGAAGCCTGTTGGTTCGTCTGGCCCGAAAGGTCGTCCAGCGTGCCCTTCTTGCCGTTCACTTGGATCTTCGTCCGCCGCGTGACCTTGAAATCAAACGGCGTCCCGTTCGAATCCGTCACAACAACAACTTTCTGGCCGGCGTCCACCATTGAAAGTGTTCCGGAAAGATTTTGAAGTCCCTTCGCGTACTTTGCCGTAAGGTTCTCAGTTGCCGCGCGATGATGGTGGTGCGTTGCCGTCTTTGCCTTAGGAGTTTGATTCTGTTCAGCCGTTGAAGAAGACGAACTGCTTGCCTGTCCTGCATAAAGAGAAAAGCCCCCGAGAACCATAAGCAGAGAAAGAACCGTCAGAGAGAGAATTATTTTTTTCATGAGATTCACCTCTTTCCCCGCAAGATGATGCGGAAACATCTGGATTAAATGGATTTCCCTTCGCGAGCGGCCGGACTTTCCCCGCTCGCTGGTCTGAAGCCTTTACAAGCCGTACTTAAAATTAAAAGTATGAGACACTCGATATCGCTGCTGCACTTTCCCCGCGCTCGTTCTCGATACCCAGGATCGGCCTCAAGCGCCGCGCGAGTGGAACCTTCACACTCAAGAATGCAAGAAAGCCGCCCATCGAGCGGCTTTCTTGCCCCAAAAACGCCTTACTACCTTCCTCCGCCACCGCCACTGCTGGGCGTTGCCATCTTGTGATGGGAACGCGCCGGGGAAACCGATTCGGCCGTGATCGTATCGCCGTCCTTGGTTCCCTTCACGCGCACCCGCTGGCCCGCATAATCAGCAAATTTATCCTGCGGGTCCAACTGGTAGACCTGGCCCTTGGATACGAGGACGTACTTTGCCCCCTTCGCAGCGCAGGCCTTGACGCATTGCGTTGCAGAAGCGGACGCCTTGGAATGCTTCGCACCGCACATGCTGTCACTGACGACGCCGTAAAAGGTGCTTGCGCTCCACGCCATGCACCCAAATGCCAGAAACGCCACGAAAAGCATGGTGAGTCTCTTTGTCATTGAACTTCCTCCTTTAGAAGATAAAATGCGGGTCGCATATTCATCGATGATGGCTAGCCGCCCAACCGGGCATCCGCCTTCGTGGATACGATCAGCCATCAATCCGCGGAAGTAACCATCAGGAACTTAATTGCCTACCCTGCCTCCCGCAGAGCGTTTAACTGGAGCTATCATACATCAAGAGCAAACCTCAAGCAATGCAAGAGCTTGCCCAGCGGCCTCCTGAAAATGCGCCGGGATTATTCGGCTATGCCGCGCGGGACATTCGCCGGTATTCCGCATCAGATTCGGTGGGTAGCAGCACCCAGAGCGTATAAATGCCGAGCGCGGTGCCGAAGGGCACGCGAATGAGCGCGATGATCCCAAGGATAATGGTCAGAATGCGAGCCCACGGCTGGTGCGTGAGCAGCCCCCATCCGGCCGCGATTCCCAGGGCGGCGGCGGCGAGCAGTAGCACGCCAATGCCGGCCGCCAATGGCAGGAAGAGCGCGTGCATCTGAAACGGAATATACCGCAGCGCGAACTGGCCGAAAAACAACAGCCATAGTCCCGGAACCAGGTGTAGGGCGGAGAGAGCGATCCATAGAATCCCGAGCAATTTGACGTGCTTTTGGACCCTTCCCTGCCGAGACGTAACAATACTCGCGCTGACAGATCCACCGCACGCGCTGCAAAATTTTTGACCAGCTTCCACACCTGCACCGCACTGTGCGCAATACATTTTGAACCTCCCCCAATTCTCTTCTTATGGCCAATACGCAGAGGCCTCCCCCCAAGTTCCTTCGCGGCATGAACTCATCTTCCTTACGGGCCTACGCGCCCGCGGGACCTCAGCATACAGTGAAACTGCGGCTTGATCCAGCGCACGAAGGGTGCCGCTTTTCCAAGGCGGCCCGGAGATTTCGCGCTTCGTGTTATGATGAGCGCCAAGAAATTGATGGGAATGGAGAGTGAGAAAACATGCCCCTGGATCCCCAAGCCAGGCAACTGCTGGATGAAATGGCCGCGTCGGACCTGCCCGCGATGAGCGATGTGCCGCCGGAAGAGGCGCGCCGGTTATATCGCGAGCGCGCCGCTAAGCAAAATACTCCCGCAGAGCCTGTGCAACGCATCGAAAACCGCAGGATTCCCGGTCCCCGGGGTGAAATTTCCATCCGCATTTATACCCCACAAGGACCAGCCCCCTTGCCGGTTCTGGTCTATTTTCATGGCGGCGGCTGGGTGATTGGCAGCCTTGATACGCACCAAAGCCCCTGTTGCGCTTTGGCGAATGCGGCCGGCTGCGCCGTGGTCGCTGTGGATTACCGGCTGGCGCCCGAGCACAAATTCCCGGCCGCGGCTGAGGACTGCTACGCTGCAACTCGCTGGGTTTTGGAAAATTCTTCGGCTTTGGGCATCGATCCCCGGCGCATCGCGATAGGCGGCGACAGCGCGGGAGGCAATCTCGCCGCCGCGGTTTCGCTGATGGCGCGTGATCGCCGCGGTCCGTCGCTAGTTTTTCAGCTCCTGGTTTATCCGGTCATGGACTGTTATTTTGAGACGCGGTCTTACCACGAGAACGCAACCGGCTATGGCCTGGCGCGAGAGGGGATGATCTACTATTGGCGGCAATATTTGGGCAACGACGAAGACGCGAACAATCCCTACGCCTCGCCTTTGCGTGAAAAAAATCTCCACGGCCTGCCCCCGGCGCTTGTGCTGACCGCGGAGTACGATCCGTTGCGCGATGAGGGCCAGGCCTACGCCCAGCGACTCCAGGATGCCGGCGTTCCCGTGACAGTGCGGAACTACCAAGGTTTGATTCACGGATTTTTCATGATGACCGCCTCCCTTAGACAAGTGAGAGATATTATCCAGGAAACCGCGGCAGATTTACGCTCAGCCTTCGCGACTCGGACGATGGGCGCGTAGTCGATGCCCCGATTTCAAGGCAAGCCTTCCCTCGACCCCCGTTTCCAGATAACATTTCCTTTCCATGCGTGATTTTTTCGGACACCCTCGCGGTCTCGCCACTCTTTTCCTGACCGAATTTTGGGAGCGCTTCAGTTATTACGGAATGCGCGCCCTGCTCATTCTATTTATGACCGCCACGGTCGCCGAAGGCGGCCTGGGTTTTTCCGTCGCCAAATCGGGCGCGATCTACGGCGTCTATGCCGGCATGGTTTACCTCGTCACGCTGCCGGGGGGATGGATCGCTGATCGCATCGTGGGGCAGCGCCGGGCGGTACTTTATGGCGGCCTGATCATCGCCAGCGGCCATTACTGCCTAGCAATTCCGAGCCTGAAAACCTTTTACCTGGGGCTTGCCCTGATCGTCATCGGCACGGGTTTGCTGAAGCCCAACGTCAGCACGATTGTCGGGCAGTTGTATCCCGCAAACGACGTGCGCCGCGATGCCGGATTTTCCATCTTCTACATGGGAATTAATCTCGGCGCCTTCATCGCGCCGCTCGCCTGCAGCTACCTTGGCGAAGAGATCAACTGGCATTACGGATTCGGCCTGGCGGGAATCGGCATGACGCTGGGCGTGATCCAGTATGTGCTGGGCTGGAAGCACCTGACCGGCGCAGGATTGCCACCCAAAGACAACACCGTCGCCCGGCGCCAACTCACCCTCGCAGTTGGGGTCGTGGCGGTGCTGGTTCTCGCTGGCGCAGGTCTCTTTTCGAGTGGCTGGATTCACGTGACCGCGCACGAAATCTCAAGGGCATTCGGCGTCGCGCTCGCCGCGGTTGTGATCGGGACGTTCGGGTGGCTCTTCAAATCCGGCAACTGGACGCCGGTTGAGCGGCTGCGGTTGTTCGCGGTCTTTGCTTTCTTCCTTGCCTCGGCGCTGTTCTGGACTCTCTTTGAGCAGGCGGGCTCCACGCTCAACCTTTTCGCGGAAAGAAACACCAACCGGAGCTGGTTTGGAGGGTTTCCGGCCGGCTGGTTCCAGGCCGAGGAGCCGCTCTTCATCATCCTGCTGGCTCCGGTCTTCGCGTGGCTGTGGGTCCGGCTGGGAAAGCGCGACCCCTCAACGCCCTCGAAGTTTGCGGCGGGACTTGTCTTTGCCGGTTTAGGATTCATGCTCCTCGTACCCGTCGCCGGCCGTACGCATAACAGCCCACTTTGGCTTACCGGGACCTATTTCCTTCTGGCTCTCGGGGAATTGTGCCTGAGCCCCGTCGGGCTGAGCGTGACCACCAAACTTGCTCCCGTCCGAGTGGCGGGCCTGATGATGGGTTTTTGGTTTCTTTCTGATTCGGTGGGGAATTACATTGGCGGCACGCTGGCTTCGTTCTATCAAACCATTCCTCTGCCTCATTTGTTTGGAGGCGTCGGCGCCATCGCGCTGCTGGCCGGGTTTTTCATGTTCCTGCTCGTCTCTCCCATCAAGAAACTAATGGGCGGAGTGAAGTAAACCATGGCCACTCCGTTCTCGCCCAGAACATTACAACGGCGCTTACTCCTTGCGGTCCACCGCGCCAAAATCCGCCACGCCGACACGTAGGATCGTCCCGTGGGTTTTCCAATACGCCCGGCTTCGGGTCATGGATGACTCGCCCGGCTCCTCTTCCTCAGGATCTCCGGGAGGATCGGGCACAGCGGGCTTCATCGTCCAGGCGCCATAAACCCGCCCGTCATAGGCCGCGAGGCCCGTATAGTCACCCATGAAAACTCCTTGAGCGTCAAAGGGCTTCACCGTCCAAGCGTAATTTTTGAATGAGCGCCCGCCATCCAGCGATCGCGCCAGCGTTACAATTTGCTTCTTGTTTTGCGGATCGCCACGGCGATCATAAAACATTACATTGACCGCGCCGGTCATGGGGTCCACGGCCAGCCATTGGAAGAATTGATCGTCTCCGTCATGAACCGGGTCTGAATTCACCCGCACCGCCGGGCTCCAGGTTTTCCCTTGGTCGCTCGAGCTCGAACAGAAAACGTCCACATCGCCATTCCGGTAGTCGCTCCAGGTGATATACAATTTCCCGCCGCGCGGGTCGAGCGCAATTTGAGGAAAACCATTGGAACGCGAGACACCCGTGACTTGGAAAAACGCCGGGGCTGTATCAATGATGTTGCGCGGAGAATCAAAGCTACGTCCGCCGTCCCGCGAGATGGTGAGAACAATATGACGGCCTTCCGTCCATACCGTGTACAACGCGCTATCCGGTCCCACGGCGCCATCAAACCCTTCGAGCGCGCCATTATCATCGCGCGGCAGCCCTGGATGCTTATCAATCTCGGCGGGCTTCGACCATGTTTTGCCGCCGTCCGTCGAGCGGGAAAACATAATCAGGGAATTTGTCAAGGTCCATCGCGTCCAACCCACGTAGAGAATTCCGGCGTAAGGGCCGTGGCTATCATCCGCCACGACGTACGGCTTGTCCTCCCACGGGACGCCCGGCTTGGTAGGATGTTGCAAGATGGCGATATCATTTTTTTCCCAGGTGCGGCCGCCGTCAAGCGACCGGCGGATGAACACGCCGTTTCTTGACGAATCATGCGCCCAATAGCTATAAGTCCCCAGCTTATCGAAGGCCATGTAGCACAAAATCGCATGCCCTCTATTATCATAGGCGGCCGACACATCGCCCGAGACGCGATACCTGCGCGAAGAAGTTCTTCGCGCCAGCCGCCAGTGCGCTCCAGCATCCGTCGAATAGGCAATGCTCGCCTGATTCTGGAACGCCACCACCACTTGCTGAGGGTTGCGCGGATTCACCGCCACCGAGGGTTCGGTGAAAAAACCGGGCTGAGGCGTCAACGTAAACACCTTGGCTCCCGGCGCGCGTGGCAAGGAATTCTGCCCTGCGAGCGCCGCCGTCCCTGCAACCATAAAAAAAATTGCGAGCGGCGCGAGCGAACGGCGCTCGCGAAATATTCGGAATCTTACTTGCCGCTTTGTGTAATTTGACATTGATCCCGCCTCGCTGACGATCAAGTCCGGCTGCGGAGGCATCTCTCCTTCCCGCGCGCCCTATCATACCGAAAGCTCTTCAGCGCGGCAACGCGCGTCCTCGATCGGGCCGGGCATGTTTCGCTTCAGACGCGGCGGACCAAGCTTTGGACTTCCTCGATCGTCCAGGCTGGAATAGCTCCCGGACAGCTCACCACAAGCGCCGCCACACGGTTCGCAAAATCGCCGATCGCGGCGGCGGACCATCCCTTCGCCAGGCCGTGCAAAAAGGCTGCTGCAAATGCGTCACCCGCGCCGATCGCGTCCACCACCGGCACTGAGTATCCTGGCACTTCGGCGTATTCACCCCCGGCTTCGAGCGCGCATCCCGCCGCGCCGCGCGTGACGCACACGGCCTTGAAGGAATACCGGCGTGCCAGGCTGCGGCAAAAATCTTCGAGCAGATCATGAGCGAGGCCGAGCATCGCGCCAACTTCCGGGACTTCCTCCTCACTCAGCTTCACAACATTTGCTGCGGACATAAGATCACGCACCAGGACAGGCTCGTAACAATTCTTCCGCAAGTTCACATCATAGAAGCGCCCGGCTCCGGCGTTCATCTCCGTCAGCGCGCGGATCAAGCTCCTTCCCTGCGGACTCATTTGAAAGAGCGTCCCGTAATAAATCCAATCCGGCTGCTCGGACTGAAGTTCTCCCAACTCCGTATCTGCCAGTTTGGCAAAATCATAAGCAGCGGGGTGATGGATGGTAAAGTGCGGCTGGCCATCCCCGCCGAGATCGACGGTCGCGATCCCGGTGGGATAATCCCTGATGCGCGCGATATGGCGGGTGGTGAGTCCCAGGCCCTTCAGCCGTTCTGTGATCCGATCGCCCCGTTCATCCTGCCCGGTGGCGCTTACAAAAAATACCTCATGCTCCAGGCGCTTTAAATGAGCCGCGAAATTGAAGGGAGCGCCGCCCAGGTGTTCTTCCTGGCCGACCACGTCCCACAAGACTTCACCAACGCTGATGACCTTCATGACCAAATCCTCAAAATTTATTGTCTGGAAACATCCGTGATCTTCCCCATCGTCACGCCGGACTCTCCGTCATCTCTGTGGTAAAGACTTCTCACCACGGAGCGCACGAAGGCCGCGGAGACGCCTCCGTTCTCAAAACCGAAGCGCCATCTAGAATATGAAATTCGCGTCAGGATGCATATAGAATGTTTGTTTCGAGTTTTCCTCTTGAACTCACACTCTCGAACGGAGGCTAAGAATGAAATATCGCCGGTTTGGAAAAACGGGCTGGATGGTGAGTGAAATAGGCTATGGCATGTGGGGCATGGCCGGGTGGACCGATTCCGACGACCGCGAATCCCGCCAGGCGCTGCAGCTTGCGGTGGATCTGGGTTGCAACTTTTTTGATACCGCCTTCGCCTATGGGAACGGACGCAGCGAAAAGCTGTTGGGCGAGTTAGTTCGGGCGAATCCCGAAAAGCGCCTTTACACGGCGACCAAGGTGCCCCCTAAGAATCTCCAATGGCCCAGCCGGCGGGAATTTTCGCTGGACGACTGTTTTCCGCCCGACCATATCGAAGATTATGTCCATCGCAGTCTGGCGAACCTCGGCCTCGAAACGCTGGACTTGATCCAGCTTCATACCTGGGAAGATAGCTGGTTGGAAGACGAGCGATGGTTGAAAACGCTCTCCCGGCTTAAGGACCAGGGCCTGGTCCGCGCCTTCGGCATCAGCATCAATCGCTGGGAGCCGTGGAATGGCATCAAGGCTGTGCGCGCCGGAATCATCGATTCCGTCCAGGTGATCTACAATATTTTCGATCAGAATCCAGAAGACGAACTCTTTCCCGCCTGCCGCGAAAAAGACGTCGCGGTGATCGCCCGCGTTCCTTTTGACGAAGGCTCGCTCAGCGGAAATTTGACCCGAAATAGCAAATGGCCGGAAGGCGACTGGCGCAACTCCTACTTTGTTCCTGAGAATCTCAATGCGACGTTAGATCACGTGGATGCGCTGCGGCCCGTGGTCCCCGCCGGGATGACGCTTCCGGAGATGGCGATGCGCTTTATTCTGATGAACCCGATGGTGAGCACGGTGATTCCGGGTATGCGAAAGCCGCAGCACGCGCGGGGAAACCTTGCGGCGAGCGAGGCAAGCCCTCTGCCTGGTCCGCTGTATGCCGAATTGCGCAAGCACCGGTGGATTCGCGAACCCCGCCCCTGGTCGCAATGAAGCCACGTCAATAACCGTTGGGGCCTAAAACTTGTCTGGCGCAATGATGGCAGCACCTATCAGGCGGAGATAGCAGATGAATAACCCTCACCCGGCCTTCGGCCACCCTCTCCCAAAGGGAGAGGGCAGCTATCTTCATTTTATGGCCGGCCCGTCTCGAAAAGAATCTGCTCCTCGTTTGATTCTTCAGCCCTCTCCCTCCGGGAGAGGGTGGCCGAAGGCCGGGTGAGGGAATCAAAACCGAGACACTATGTCACCACTACGCTTGGAACAGTCAGTTTTCACGCCTGCCCGGCAGAGGCTTAGAACAATAGGAAAAACAATGAACAGACTCGATAAATTGCCGCCGGTTCACCCTGGCGAAATTTTGCGAGAGGATTTCATGCAGCCTCTAGGACTCAGCGCGAACAAACTGTCGCTCGAACTCCATATGCCGGTCACGCGCGTTGCGGACATTATTCATGAGCGAAGGGGGATTGCGCCGGACACAGCTCTGCGCCTCGGACGCTACTTTAATACGAGCGCGCGATTCTGGCTGAATGCCCAATCAGCCTACGACCTGGAGGTTGCCGAAGATGAGATTAGAGAGACTGTCGAACGGGATGTTCGCCCGCTGGCGGCCGCTGCTCTTCATCCCAGATCCTGAACAGCACGGTGGCTGCTACGAAGGCTGCAACACCGCCCGGAACCGCGCTTTGCCCGCCATCATGTGCTGATAAGCGGTGTTCGCCTGATCGAGCGGGAAAGTCTCGATCATGGGCCGAATTCCGGTTTGCGCGGCGAAGCGAAGCGTATCGGCGGAATCCGACGCTTGGCCGGAAGGCCAGCCCTGGATTCTGCGGCGGTTGCCGATCAAGACTCCCGGCTTCACCGTCATCGGATCGGGCGCGCCGGAAAGGACCACCAGACAGCCATTCCGCCCCAGCCCCTGAACCATCTCCGAAGCGGCCTGCCCGGAAACGGCGGTAAAGAGAATTACGCGCGCGCCGCCCATCTGCTGCAAAGCCTGCGCCGCGTTTCCTTTTGTTGAATCGAGATAGTCGTGCGCGCCAAGCTTTTTCGCCAGCGCGGCCTTTTCCTCGCCGCGCGCGATCGCCACCACCCGGAAGCCCATCGCCCGCGCGAACTGCACGCCGAGGTGCCCTAACCCTCCCACGCCGTGTACGGCGACCAGGTCTCCGGCGCGGGCTCCTGAATGGCGCAGCGAGTTGAACGTGGTCACTCCGGCGCATAGCAGGGGCGCCGCTTCCGCAAAGGAGATGCCCTCCGGGATGGGCGCGATTGCCTGCGCCCGAGCGATCATATACTCCGCGTAGCCGCCGTCGGAATGGATGGCGGTGATCAGGCCGCGCTCGCAGAGGATGAAATCGCCTTCGAGGCACGCGGCGCACTCGCCGCAATGCCCTCCGTACCAGCCCACTCCCACGCGCGCGCCCGGCTGGATGCGATGCACCCCGCCGCCCACCGCGTCCGCCACGCCCGCGATTTCATGGCCCGGCACGCGAGGAAATTTCAATCCCGGCCAGATGCCCTCCATGACGAATAGATCGCTATGGCAGATTCCGCAGGCGTGGACTTTCACGCGCACCTCGCCTTCGCCCGGCTCGGGCAATGGGCGATTTTCGATAACCAGCGACCCGCCTTTCTGTTTCACTACGGCTGCTTTCATGATTCCTCCTTCGCTTCAAGCCCGTCCTCTGTGGAAGATTCTCTCTCTTTTTGGTAGATGCTGTAGCGCTAACTCTGCCGCCGACTTTAAGAAGAAAAGACCGGGCAGGCTTCGGCCATACTTGTCCAAATTAGGTTCCGATATTACCGATGCGACCTGCGGCTTTGCCGCCTGACTTGCGGAAGGGCTTTGCCCTTCCGGGAGCCCAAAACCAACCTGTTCTGGGTGGGCGCGAAGGCTTTGCCTTCGCGCCCAGCCAGAACACTAAAATGTGAGCATTGGCCGGAAAGCCAGAGGCTTTCCGCAAGACAGGCGGCAAAGCCGTCTCCGCGCAGCTAAATCGGACAGCCATGTGGGTTGCGTGCCTTGAGGTGTGGGGCAGGGAAAAACCCACGGCATAGAAGCCATGCCGTGGCTACCCTGCTTCCCAACCGTCCGACTTTCACACAAACTCAGCCAGGGTTTTGATGACGATCCTTCGCATTCCCGACTCGACTTACCGGATTCAATTCAACAAAGATTTTGGCTTCAGAGATGCTTTGGAGTTGGTCCCATATCTTCACAGTCTTGGCGTGACGGACCTTTACGCCTCCCCCCTGCTCCAGGCCCGGCGCGGCAGCCCACATGGCTATGATGTTAC
>DASUKV010000006.1:0-12968 GCA_036278555.1 Terriglobia bacterium | reverse complement strand
CGTCGCGCCTCGCACGCTATGGCGCAGCGAAAATCAGCCTTTCATTCATACGCTCTCGGAGACGAAGGAACTCGAGATCGCTATCGGGACGGACAACATGGGCATTCAACTGGATAGCTGGCACTGGTATAACGCCGGGGAGACGGCTGCGGATATCGAAACCCTGCGCGACCATGACGTAATCACGGTGGATTTGAATGATGCGCCGCATTTGCCCCTCGATCAGCTTCGGGACGATCACCGCGAGCTACCCGCAGCAACGGGCGTGATCCCCATCAAGGAATTCCTGCGCGCGCTGGTTGCGATTGGCTACGACGGCCCTGTTCAGCCTGAACCCTTTAACGCCCAATTGCGCGCCATGCCGCTTGACGAGGCCGTGAAAACCGCAGCCGCCGCCATGCGCAAAGCCTTCGCGGAGGCAGGAGTACTGTAGCGGCGGCGTCCTCGCCGCCGGTTTTAAGAAGTAGCCGGGTAGCGCGGAGTTGTCTTTTAACTCCGCGGCTTTTAAGTAACACTCTATCGAAATATCGCAGAGTTACAGAACGACTCTGCGTGGGGATCAGATGGCGGAGAGGAATCGCACAAGCATTCAGGTGGGTACTTCCTATCACTATCCCCCTGAGCTTTTAGAGTTACTGTGCGACGTCGTGCCTGCCTTGTTCCGTTCCAAGCAGGCCGTCATTGACTTCTTTGTTGGGGCGGGCGTGCCCGAGAAGTTTCTCGGAGACTGGAAAATAAAGCTGAGGCAGGACAGGGATAGCGTAAAGAAGCACGAGATTGCAAGGTCGATCTTGTGTCGCCTGAACGATGCGGGCGACCCCGCGCTAGCGTTCCGCCGGGAGGTCATCAAACGCATTTCGGAAATTGAGAACTTCTCCAGTTGCTGGGAAAGCGACCGCCTGAAAGCCCAGGGCCTGGTGGCTCAAATTCAAAGGGTCGTGAATGTCAAAGATAGTTTCACTCGGATGAATCTGGAGCGGGAGAAAGAGCGCAAGAGTCGTCAGGCGATCTATGCAGCGAGCATTTTAGGTAAGCAGAAAGAGGCCGAAACACGCGAGGCTATCAAAACTTCCCTTTTCAAGTTGTTCAGCGAAACCGATCCGCAAAAACGGGGCAAACAGCTGGAGAGCATTCTTAACAGCGTGTTTTCCTTTGCGGGGGTTCTCGTTAGAGAGGCATTTGTTGTAAAGAGCCAGAAGGGACAGGGAGTAATCGAGCAGATTGACGGAGCGGTTGAAATTGACGGGGTTCTTTACATCGTGGAAATGAAATGGTGGAGCGCGCCGATTGGTCGACCAGAGCTTGCATCTCACTTGGTCAGCGTGTATAGCCGTGGGGACGTGGGTGGCATCTTTATATCATATTCGGGCTTCTCCCCCGCAGCGATCGAGGACGCAAAAACGGCGCTGACACAGAAGGTGTTTGTCCTTACCGAGCTGCGAGAAATTGTCGACATCATTGACCGCGAAGGGGACCTAAAAGCTTTTTTCAAAGAGAAAATTCATCGCGCAAAGACTGACCGTAACCCATTCTATAAGCTTTCTTTTTGAGAGATCAGGCATACAGGTAGCGCGGAGTTGTCGTTTAACTCCGCGGCTTTTTATCCCCTTCCGAACTACCGCAGAGTTACAAGACAACTCTGCGCCGCTCGTGCTTCCATTCGGCGCTCATAGAGCGCCGCTACAGTCATCGCTTGAATGGCCGCGATGAGAGAATCTTCCCGCCTTCCTGGACGGTGTGCGTGTAACCCGCCTTCACATTCTTGATCTCATCCTGCTGGCCGCTCGGCCACGCGATCTGGACACTCTGCGCCTGGTCCTCCTGTCCCATCCCAAACGTCAGAATCTGCTCGCTGGCCGAGCAATAGCTTGATCCCGAATGGACTCTTTGCTCGTTCACCCCGGTCGGAGTTTTCACCTTCACCCGCGCGCCCAAGCCGTTGCGGTTTGAGCGCGTCCCGACGGTCTTAATGCGCAGGGAGTGGCGCTGGTCCGCCCCTTCGTTCCGGTAAAGGTGGGCCGGACCGCCATTGGTCGAGAGCAGAATATCCAAAGCGCCGTCGTTATTGATGTCCGCGTAAGCCGCGCCGCGCGCCACCAATCTCTGCGTGAAACCCAACTGCGCCCCAACATTCTGGAAGTGATCGTGGCTTTCGTTGCGGAACACCAAGGGGACCTCGGCGTAGGCGACTTGCGGCTGAATGCGGGCAATATCCGGCTCAATGTGGCCGTTCGCGACAAAAAGATCGTCGAGGCCGTCGAGATCATAGTCAAAGAAGAACAGGCCGAAGGAAAGCGATAGGAGACTCGCGCGGCCTATCTCCGAAGACGGAGCAATATCGATAAAAAAGCGGTTGCCCTCGTTGTGGTAAAGCCCCAGCATCTGATTGGAAAAATTCCCGACGGCGATGCTGGGGTGCCCCGAATCGTCAAAGTCATCAGCGTCAATGCCCATCGCGCCGCGCGCGATTCCGTCTTCGCTGAAAGCAATGCCCGCCTCGACGGCCACTTCGGTAAACGTTCCGTTGTGGTTGTTGCGGTAAAGCTTCGTCGGCTGCGTGTCATTCGAGACGGCGAGGTCTGGCCAGCCATCGCCGTCATAATCAACCACAGCCACCCCGAGATTTTTCCCGGTCGGATCGTAAATACCCGCTTTCCCCGTGACATCTTCAAACCGCCCATTGCCCAGGTTGTGAAATAGCCGGCAGGTATCGCCCTGGTAAGCTTCCGGGGTGCAATAGGATTTATTGCGGCCATCGAGCGAGCAGTAGATGTCCGTCTTTTCGGACCATTTCACGTAGTTGCAAACGAAAAGATCAAGGCGGCCGTCTTTGTCATAATCCACCCAGGCCGCGCTCGCGCCGAAGCCCGTGTTATTCACCCGGGCGGATTGCGTCACGTCCTTGAAAGTTCCATTGCGCTCATTGTGCAACAGCCGCGCTTCGCCCAGGCCGGTGAGATAAAGGTCGTCGTAGCCGTCGTTATCATAATCGCCCACGGCGACACCCATGCCGTACATCTCAAACCCCAAACCGGAGCGGCGGGTAACGTCGGTGAAAGTGCCATTGCCGTTGTTGTGGTAGAGCTTCTGCGTGGTGCGCCGGTGGAAGTGCCCGGGAAAGTCCTTCCCCTGAACTAGAAGAATGTCCTGATTTCCGTCATTGTCGTAGTCGATGAAGGCGCAGCCGGAGCCCATCGTCTCAGGCAGGTAGCGCTTTCCGAAGGCCCCCGTGTAATGGACGAAGCGAATTCCCGCCGTGCGAGTGATCTCCGCATAGCGGATGGGGCGTGAGACAGGGGCGGCGAGCGCAGAAGAAAGCCGAAGTCCGCTTCCGGCAATCGCGGCGCAAGCTGTTTTCAGAAGATCCCGGCGGGAAAGACCGCGATTTAACGCGCCGGTAAGATAACCTGAATTCAATGAGATGCCGCACCTCCTAAGTGATTCGCCGCTGTAGCGGCGGCCTGCGACCGCCGGCTGGTAAACCAAACCCGAACTTCCTGAACGCGATCTGCGGCTTCGCCGCCTGACTTGCGGAAGGGCTTTGCCCTTCCGGACGGCCGCAGCCAGACTCATCCCGTTCCCACTAGGCGCGAAGGCTAAGCCTTCGCGCCTAGTGGGAAGTCTAAATATTGCGTACTTGCTCGGAAAGCCAGAGGCTTTCCGCAAGGCAAGCGGCAGAGCCGCCCTCTGCGCCGCTACTGCCTAAAATGCGGCATGAGGAGCACCCGATCCCGGCGCGGCCGCAGTTTCCATCACCACGCTTCGTGAGTCACGAGTGCGGGATTTTGACGCGACGCGAGACGAATAAAGCGGCTTCGCCGGAGCGCCTGGGTTCCAATTCCCAAGCGGCCCCGATACGTGCTCGTGGATTGGCTGCGCTTCGTTATTGTCGTAGGGATGCGTCCGCTTGTAAGGCCCGGTAATCGCAACCGAAGCTTCATAAGCCTTGAAGCGCAGATAGAGCTTTTCCTGCCGGTCGGCGAGCTTGTTATCATTCAGCCCCCGATAGCAGAGCATCAGGTTATAGTGGGCTTCCAGGTCTTCCGGGTCAATGCTTAAGGTTTGACGGTATTGCTCCACCGCACTCTTGTACTTGCGCTGGAGAAAGAGCAGCCGCCCCATCTGGTTGCGCACCACACGGTCACGCGGGTAGCGCGCCGCAGCCAGAGAGAACTGCTGGTAAGCCTGCGGGTATTCTCCGTCCGCCTTAAAAGCCAGGCCGTAAAAATAGTGAGCGCTGCCGAGCTTCGGATTGAGCTTCAGAGCTTTCACGAGCAATGGCTTCGCCGCGTCCGTGTTCCCTTCCTGGATCATCGCTCGGGCCACGTTCACCCAGCCATCCGCATATTCAGGATTGAGCTTCGTCACCGTCCTGAACGCGCGTTCTGCGCCCTTTAGATTTCCCTGAAGCAGCAAACCGATTCCGTAATCGTTCCAGCGGGTGATATCCGCGGAATTCAGTGCAATCTCCTGCGCAAAGGGCGGCTCTTTCCCGGTCTTGCCCTCAACCGGCAGCGTAATGCTCTGCCGGGCGATCACGACAATTGGTACGTCCGGAATTTGCTTTTCCTTGGCCGCAACATCTTTCATGCTGCCGGTAAACACCCAGTGGCCGTCATCATAGTTATACGTGTGGACCTGATGCGGGATGCTCGGGTCGCGCACTCCCGCAAACGCCCACTGCGTGTACCACCAGCGGAATTTGCGGTAATTCAGTTTGGCGGTCAGCGTAATTTCATCGCCGCAATCTTTAGGTATTTTCAAGCGGTAATGAACCGTGTCCGCGGCGCCGGGCGGAATCAGGTGAGTATAGACCACGGCTCTTGTGAACCACGTATTGCGCTTGTTGATCAAATTGCCGTGCGCGTCAAGCTGCTGAGAACGGTAAAAATGGGCGCTGGGGTCCACCGGGCCGCGGCCGTTATCCGCCACGCTGCCGCTCCAGAAAATCACGTGGCCCTTGTTGTCCTGCGCTTTAAGTTCCAGCCAGCAATCGTAAGAATCCACCGTGCCGCCGGGGAAGAAATGCCCCAGTTTCAGCGTCCGCACCACCACTTCAAAGCGAACGGTCTCGCCGCGATGAAGGATCGCCTTCACGCGCCCGAGTGGCGCCTCAAGCTTAACCGGCTGCGCTAAGGTCGTCATCGAAGAGCGCATTCCGGCGGAGGATTCCTCACCCACCGCGTAGGTGGTGGCCGTTTCCGGCGCTTCCGGGTGCGTGGCCGCCCACCGCTGGCTGCCCGGTCCCATCTTGCTCGCGGAAGGCTCTTCGGCGAGCGCGAAAATATCAACGCTGAGAGCGCCTTTCAGGAAATGCTCCACGGCTTTGATTTGCGGCTCGTCATCGTGAGATGCCGGCACCGCTGTATTCGCAGCGGCAAAACGGTGAGAATGGACAAAACCGTCGACGTTGCCGAAGTCGTTCGACCGCACCAGCGGCATATGGCAGTTGACGCAGTTTTGGGGTTTGGGAGGATAGTAGAACGAGCGCGCACCCTGCCAGTCCGTCCCGCTCGCCTGCCAGTTATCGTACTCGTCAAAGCCGCGCAGCCAGCGGTAATGGTTCACCGGCACGTCCATGTGCACTTTATGGCACACCGAGCAGAACTCGCCTTGCTGCTGGGCCTGATAGTGAAAGGGCTTGAAAAAGACGCTGCGGTGGGCCTTGGGGTTCAGCTTCACGTCGTAATAGTGCAGGGCTTGAATCAGAGGATTCCGGCTCTCGGCATAGACAGCAAGCCCGGGATAGTTCATCACAAAATCGGCCTGGCCCATGGTGCTCCCCACATGGACGATGCCGTGGCAGGAAATGCAGGTGAGGCCCGCCTGGCCGGCAGGTGTATCCTCAATCTTCCGGATCGGGTATTTCTGCATATATCCCGTCAAGCTCAGCGCCTGGTCGTGGCATCCGCCGCACCAGAGGGAAGGCTTGATGCCTACCGTATCCTGCATGTATTCGATCGACTTCCGGTACCACTGATTGTTGAAGGAGGAATAGTGGTGCATGGAGCTGTACCACTCGTGATAAATATCCGGATGGCACGGCTCGCAGGACTTCGCGTCCTCAAAGTACTTGGTGGGCAAGGGCTTACCTGTATTCGTCTGAACCGAGCTTGGAAATACCAGGCTGTTTGAGCCGCCGCCTTCCTGTCCCATCGTCAGCGGCGCCTTCGGATTCCGCACGATATATTCCTGGTTCGGGAAGTAATGATGGCCTAATGCCGCAGCGCAATAAAACACGCCGGAAGCCACAAACACCCACAAACTCCATCGCCAGGCGCTCCTGAACCCTGCGCTGTGCGGCTGCACGGCGCGTGCAGCCCGGCGCCGCAGAAAGAGGAGCACAACAAAAAGCACAGCCAGCGCGAAGGCAACGTGGATATAGAGCGCCAAGCTATGCCGCCGCGTCATCCCGGCAATCGCCAGATAGATTCCAAAAGCCGTTGCCCCGATGGCTAAAGCGATGAGCCAAGCGCCGGCCAGGCTCTTGAACTCGTCCCGATGCTTGGAAATGAAGAGGGCCAGCAGGATGGCGGCGATAATTCCGAGGACGGGGTGAAGGAGGCTGTTGATAACGTAAAAGAGATCGGGAGTGGCAAATCCAGCCAGATATGCGCCGTTGATGACAAGAATGAGGCCGGCAATCAGCAGCAAGCCGCCCACCCAGTTGTTCCGGTTAAGCCTCTTCATCAGTACCCGATCGTTTCATCATAAGTTCGTTCTCTCGAGCGTTCTTCGGCAGCGCTACGCCATAGCTGGCGGTGCGGCGATGTGGAAAATCTGGGGGACAACCGCTCCAGCGCCGCGGATGGACTGGATCATCTCCCCGCATACGCACCCCCGCCCTTCTTCCCTTTCGCCTCGCAAAACAACATCGAATCCATGGCCGCGCATCGTCCGGCTTTCAAGCGCCGGACGTGTTGCTGAGGATATGTTCTAAGGGACGTGAAAAGATGGCTAGGCTATCGTAGAAAGCTCACCGCCGCAACTACCAAAGATTGCAGGTATGGAGCTTTTTTTCAATTATCAGGGCGCGCGGCAGTATTAATGAGGATTGAAATGCTCGTACGGCGGTCTCCAGAGCCGCTCAGCTGTAAAATCAGGAGTTATTGCATTCGGGCGGGAACATCCATCTCGCGGAAGACCAGGGCGTCAAAAATAGCGAGGACTTCTTTGCGGTAAGTAACCATCCGTTCAACAGCGCTGCGGTACCACGGGTCCTGCATGGCGAGCCTTTGCCAGCGTTCGAGAATCTCGGGCGAGATATCAATATCGGCTCGCAGCTTTTGAAGGGGCTGCCCACGCAGGAAAAGTCCGTAAAAAAAGGCCGCCTCGTGGCGGGGTTCAGTTAGATTGGGCTCGGTCGATAACATGCCATTCCTGCTACCATGCTCCGAGGATTCCTCCTCCTGAGGGCCTCGGTTTCGTGGCGCTGTAAACAAGTACGAAAACATATGGTAAACCCTTTGTCAAGTCCCCTCAGCCAATAGGCATGCGGGTTTTAAGAATTTCATGGTGAAGCAAGTTGCCTGCCATTTCACACGGTTTGGGTGATTCGAGCGCACGATCAAACCCGCTTCCTGGCGTTTGCATTCGAGACCCCGGCGATAGTAAGATAAGACCCAGACGGCTCTCCGTCTGCGCGAGTTAAGTGCATGGATTCCAAGAAGTTATGCATCGAAGATACCACCCTCCGGCCGGTCGCCGAGAAGCTTCTTGCGGGCGAGCGGCTGAAGTTTGACGAAGGCGTCGCCCTGTTTCGCTCCCATGACCTGCTTACGGTCGGGCGCCTTGCCAATTACGTTCGGGAAAAATTCCATGGGAAGCGGACTTATTTCAACGTCAACCGCCACATTAACCCTACGAACGTCTGCGTCGCCAGTTGCCGCCTCTGCGCTTTTGGCCGCAAGTCGGATTCCCCCGGCGCCTATACCATGGCGCTGGAAGAAGCTTTTCGCGTCGCGGGACGGGGTTGGACGGAAGCAATTACAGAGTTCCATATCGTTGGCGGACTGCATCCCGATCTTCCCTTCAGTTACTACGTTGATTTGATTCACGGCCTCAAGGAACGGTTTCCTGCCGTCCACCTGAAAGCCTTTACAGCGGTTGAAATCGCCTACTATTCACAGATCACAAGGCTTGGCTATCGCGAGATCCTGGAAAGGTTTAGGGAGGCGGGCTTGGGCTCGCTGCCGGGAGGTGGCGCGGAAATTTTTGCCCCGGCCACTCGCCGCCAGATTTGCGATCACAAGATCGGCGCGCACGCCTGGCTGAAAGTCCATCGCACGGCGCATCAGTTAGGACTGCATTCAAACGCGACGATGCTTTACGGCCACATTGAGTCAGCCGAAGACCGCGTGGATCATCTCTTACAGCTTCGCAAGCTGCAGGATGAAACACACGGCTTCCAGGCGTTTATTCCCCTCAAATTTCACCCTGCTAACACCACGCTGGGGAAGGACGTAGACTACCGGGATACTACCGGGTTTACAGATTTGAAGAACATCGCCGCCGCCCGGCTGCTGCTGGACAACTTCCCCCATATTAAGGCCTATTGGATTATGCTGACGCCTCGCGTGGCGCAAGTCGCGCTACGCTTTGGAGCGGATGATATAGACGGCACGGTAGTGGAAG
Organism: Terriglobia bacterium; assembly: GCA_036278555.1. Taxonomy (GTDB): domain Bacteria; phylum Acidobacteriota; class Terriglobia; order UBA7540; family UBA7540; genus RH2-MAG17b. Next base: position 4,334 of record DASUKV010000006.1, on the reverse strand, counting down.
AAAAGATCTACCACGACGCCGGAGCCACGACTCCCCAGGTGATGACTCGCCCGGAGCTGATGCGTCTGATCCGTGAGGCCGGCCAGGAACCCTGCGAGCGCGATACCCTTTACCGTCCCGTAACCCGCACGGAAGCGACAGTGGCTGTCCAAGCATAATCTCGACTTCTCGCCAGACGGGTTGATGCGCAGAATTATTGCTGCCTTTTACCTCAATTGTGTTGACATTGTGGGGACAACCGCCGATACTAATTTTCAGAGGGCGAATTATGCCAAGCTCTTCAGCCCCAACAGAACGGCGTACGGAAAAACTTGAGGTGCGGGTCTCCCCCGCAACGAAGCTAAAGTTGCAGAGCGCCGCGGCGTTTACACATCGCTCCATGAGCGAGTTCGTGGTTGAGAGCGCTCTTTCGCGCGCCGAGGAAATGCTTGCGGATCGGCGTACCTTTTACTTAGATGCAGAGACGTGGATGGCCTTCCAATCTGCCCTCGATACTCCCCCTCGTTCCCTTCCTCGTATGAAAAAAATATTAGAGAAACCTGGATTCTTTGACAGTGGCTCGTCCCGGTGATTGGCCACCCGATCATCGAGAAGCTCCGGCGAGACCATCCTATCGAGGGCTTCGATTGTGGACAAGTGGACCTCAATAACTGGTTACTGAAGCATGCCTTGCAGAATCAGGGCGCAAATGCCGCCCAAACCTATGTAGGTCTTGTAGATAAGGTGGTGGTTGGCTACTACAGCTTGGCCGTGGGAGAGGTGAAGTATGCGGACTCCCCTGAACGCTTGCGCCAGGGCCTTGCCAGACATCCAGTTCCGATCATGCTGTTGGCCCGTTTAGCCGTTCATAAGGATTGGCAAAAGAGGGGCGTAGGTCGCGGTCTACTGAAAGATGCTGTTTTGCGCACTTTGCAGGCTGCCGCCATAGCCGGTATCCGGGCGATTGCAGTTCATGCGAAGGACGATAATGCGCGCCACTACTACGAACAATTCGACTTTATTTCCTCTCCCACGGACCCCCTTCACCTTTTTATCCTGCTGAAAGACATTCGTAAGTCTCTTAAGATTTAACGAGCCTTGCCTTTCGGGCGGAGATCTACCTGCATCGGCCGACGGGTCAAAGGGGTTGGCAGGTGGGTGTGTTCAGGGCTCCCCAATGCCTCAGAGTCCCGACAATTCATCAATTTTGGCCGCCAGAATAAAGTCGCTTTCCGTAAGCCCGCTGATCTTATGCGTCCAGATTTTAATTTCTACCTTGCCCCAGGTGAGAAAAATATCGGGATGATGGCCTTGCTGTTCGGCTAACCCGCCGACACGGTTTACGAAGGCGAGCGCCTGCGCAAAATCAGGAAAGGTGAAGCTTTTCTGAAGGTGGTGCTCCTCGACAACATTCCAACCTGGAAGTTCGCTTTGTAATTTTTGGAGTTCGGCGCCTTTGAGCGGTGGAACGCCGCCTTTGCAAGGAACGCAAGTTTTGCTCGCGAGTGTCGACATGATGGAAACTCCTTCTAATGAAGATTTCTTCATGATTATACCTTGCGTCAGGCTCGCCCGGGCGTGCGGATGAAAGCCTAAGAAGTGGCTAAGGCTGTGGCAATGTTATACTTTTAAGCTGAAAGTGAGTTCTATGCCTACCGGCCTTTTATGGGGTGCGCTGGCGCTTTACGGATTGGGAATCGTCTTCACGCTGCCCTCCGTAATCCGCGGGCGCCCTTCGCTCAATTCCGCCGCCTTAACCGCGCTGACCGCGGGGCTGGTTCTGAACGGAGCGGCCCTGCTCATCGCCGCTCTGCGGCTTGACCGGCTACCCTTCATCGATGTGCAGAGCGCTCTTTCATTTTTCGCATTCAATATTACGCTGGCATTTTTTCTGGCTTCCCGGCGCGACCGCCTGACGTGGTTCAGCGTTCTGATTCTTCCTTTCGTTTTCATCACGATGCTGGCGGCTGCGCTCTACCCTGGCCAGCCTTTTTTGTCCACCAAGCTTGCCGGGGGGTGGCTGATCGCGCATGTCTCGGCCATGATTCTGGGCTACACCGCGCTGTTCCTGACTTTTATCGCCGCGGTGGTATACCTTTTGCAGGCGAGGCAGTTGAAATCGAAGCACCCTGGTTCATTCTATGACCGGCTGCCGTCGCTTGAAGTTTGCGACCGGCTTTATGATCGCTCGCTGGTTTTTGGGCTGCTTGCGATCACGGTGGGCATCTTGACGGGATGCGTATGGGCCAGCCGCGCCTGGCATGGGGGCTGGGAGCTTGATCCTAAGATTCTGGCTTCTCTGTTCACGTGGCTCATTTATCTGGTCCTGTTCTCCACGCGATTTAGTGGAAGCTGGCGCGGGCGGAGATCGGCTTACGTTGCGATTTTCGGCTTTGCCGTGATGATGGTGACCTTTCTGGGAGCGAGCTTCCTGAGCTCGCAACACGGATATTTTCCGACCATCAGCAGGATTCATTAGGGCGGAGACGAGAGACAAGTGACGAGTGAAGAGTGACGAGTACGTTACAAATTGTTTGCTCCTGCCTTGCAGTTTTCGCGGCTTTTGATGGTGCACTGGAGATGGACGGATCGGAAGGCCCACGGCCAGAAGAGCGCTGACCGTGGCCACTTTGCTTGCTCGTCACTTGTCACTGACTTTTACGTATGAACCTTATTCTCGCCGGAATCAATCATCGCACCGCGCCCGTTGAGGTGCGCGAGCGGATGAATATTTCTGAAGCGCGGCTAGCCACCGCGCTTGGTGACTTGGTACGCCGCGAGGGGATCCGCGAAGGGATCATCCTTTCCACCTGTAACCGCGTGGAAGTGGCCGCGAACACCGCGCACGATTCGGAGGCTGAACCCCTCATCCGCCGCTTTCTGGCCGATTACCACCACTGCAGCCTGGAGCCCTATGAAAAGCACCTATATTGGCGGCGGCAGGAACAGGTGGTGGAGCACCTGTTCCGTGTGGCCGCGAGTCTGGATTCGATGATCGTCGGGGAGCCGCAAATCCTGGGACAGGTGAAGCAAGCCTTTGCCACGGCGCAGCAGGCGGGCGCCTTAAGCGGGGAACTCTACGAAGTCGTCAACCACGCGCTCGAAGTGGGACGGCGCGTCCGCCGCGAGACGGCGGTGGGGAGCGCCGCAGTCTCGGTGTCCTACGCGGCGGTCGAACTGGCAAAGAAAATTTTCGGGAGCCTCGAAGGAAAATCGGTTTTCATTCTTGGGGCGGGCAAGATGAGCGAATTGGCGGCGCGGCATCTTGCGGCAAGCGGAGCCGAGAGCATCTTTGTGAGCAATCGCACGTACGATCGCGCGATGGAGCTTGCCGCGGCCTTCGGCGGCCGCGCCATTCGATTTGACCAGATCTTCCACCATCTGCATGAGGCAGACATCGTCATCAGCTCAACCGGCGCGCCGCATTTCCTGATTCGCAAGGAGCATGTGGAGCGGATGCTCGCAGCACGGAAGAACCGGCCGGTATTTTTTGTGGATATCGCGGTGCCGCGCGACGTGGACCCGGCCGTGAATGACCTCGACAACGCTTTTGTCTACGATATCGACGATCTCGGCCAAGTGGTCGAGGCCAACAAGAAACAGCGCGAGCGTGAGGCGGCGTGGGCTGAGGAAATTATCTCGCAGGAAACACAGAAGATGATGCGGCGGCTTGCTTCGCGCGAGGTGGCCCCCACCATTATGGCCGTCGAGGAGCGCCTGAAGCTGATTCGTGAAAATGAGATGGAGCGCTTCCGCAGCCGCCTGGGCGCGCTTTCGCCGGAGCAGCGGGACGCCGTCGACGGACTCACCCAGGCCATCCTCAACAAGATTCTGCACGGGCCGATCACCGAACTTAAGAATGCCGCGGGGCACCCCGAGCGCGGAACTCTCGCGCAGACGATTCGTAAGATTTTCGGCGTGACAGAGTAAAAACAATGAAGAGTGACAAGTGGCCAGTGACGAGCAAGAGGCGCACTCGCCACTTGTCTCTTGTCACTCATCACTCGTCACTGTTTTTATGAAATTCATCATTGGTTCTCGCGGAAGCAAGCTGGCGCTCTGGCAAGCGCGATGGGTGAAGCGAAAGCTTGAAGAACAGGGTTACGAAGCGGAGATCAAGCCCATCACAACCACAGGGGACAAACTGGCAACCGCTTCGTTGATCCGATCCGGAACGAAAGGACTTTTCATCAAGGAAATCGAAGAGGCATTGCTCGACGGCTCCGCGGACATTGCTGTCCACAGCCTGAAGGACATGCCGGTGGAACAGCCGGAAGGTCTTTACATTGCCGCGGTGCCGCCGCGCGAGGACGCTCGGGACGTTCTGATCTCGCGCCACGGTCAAGAATTGGCAA
>DASUKV010000005.1:0-10563 GCA_036278555.1 Terriglobia bacterium | reverse complement strand
CGCGCTGGGAAGTTTGACACTCACTTCATGGCGCGTTTCGCGCGCAACGGCGCGAAGGGCGAGATTTAGGCGGGCTGCGGAACGAGCGTTATGAATCTTCCTTTCCCCCGCCTTTATGCCATTCTGGACGCCGCGCAAGTTTCCCCCCGTTCGATGCCGGAAGTCACCCGCACCCTCCTTGAATCCGGCGTCCGCCTGTTTCAATATCGCAATAAACTTGGCAACTCCCGCGAGCTTTTCGACGCTTGCCAGGAGATCGTGGATGTTATCCACGACGCGAGAGGCATTTTCATTGTTAACGACCGTGCCGATGTGGCGTTGGCGGTGGGCGCCGATGGTGTTCACCTGGGTCAGGATGATTTGCCCGCCGCAATGGCCCGGAGTATACTGCCTCCGGGTAGGGTGATCGGGGTATCCACTCATTCAATTTCCCAGGTTCAGGAAGCTGACCGGCTGCCGGTGGACTATATTGCCTTCGGTCCTGTTTTCCCGACTCGTAGCAAGGATCAGCCGGACCCTGAGGTGGGCTTCCAGGGATTGCGTGAAGCGCGAAAGGCTACGCGCAAGCCTCTGGTTGCAATCGGGGGAATTACGCCAGAAAATGCGCCCGGTGTGATCGCGAGCGGCGCCGATTCCGTTGCGGTGATTCAGGCGCTGCTGGGGACGCCGGATATCAGTGCGCGGGCACGGGAGTTTTTGGAAGCCGCCGGCCGCGTCAGGTAGCGCCGGCATCTTGCCGGCTGTAGCGGCGGCCTCTGGCCGCCGGTCTCTATTTCTTAAAACCGGCGCTCAGACAGCGCCGCTACAGCGCACCCCACTACGAATGCCGCCAGAGCCTGCCCTGAACGTAGTGAAGGGATGGCGGCGCTACGGTTTAAGGACGACTTCATTCCATGAGCCTCAACCTCTTTGCTAGAAAAGACCTGAAGACAATGCTCCTTGAGACCGAGGGGGAAAAAGGCGGCCTCAAGCGCGCTCTCGGCCCCTTGAACCTCGTTACGTTGGGCATTGGCGCCGTGATTGGCACCGGCATTTTTGTGCTTACGGGACCCGTCGCGGCCACGGCTGCCGGCCCTGCCATCGTGCTCTCGTTTATTATTGCCGGGGTCGGCTGCGCTTTTGCAGGGCTTTGTTACTCCGAGTTTGCCGCCCTCATCCCCATTGCGGGCAGCTCTTACAGTTACGCCTACACGACGCTTGGTGAGATTGTGGCCTGGATCATCGGCTGGGCGATGGTGCTTGAATACGCCTTTGGCGCTGCCACAGTTGCGGTGGGTTGGAGCGGCTATGTCAGCAGTTTTCTTCAGGATTTCGGCATCCATCTGCCTCCTCAGCTCAGCTATGCTCCGGGAACCGAGACGGTGTTTTATCACGGCCGATGGGAGACGCTTATGTCGGTGGCGGGCTTGTCACAAGCAGCGCTCGCGAGCCTCCCCCACATCACTGCGCGCGCGAATCTCGTGGCGCTTGTGGGCATTCTTTTGATGACGGCCGTCCTGGTGAAAGGCATCCAGGAATCGGCCAATGTGAATACAGCCATTGTCATCATCAAGGTCTCGGTGTTGCTGGTTTTCATCGGGCTCGGAGTCATCTTTCTTGCCGGCCATTGGTCCCTTGGCCTGTCCAACTGGCATCCCTTTATTCCTCCCAATCGCGGGCACTTTGGCGACTTCGGCTGGAGCGGAGTTTTGCGCGGCGCCGGCATCATTTTCTTCGCCTACATCGGTTTTGACGCGGTTTCCACTGCCGCGCAGGAAGCGAAGAACCCGCAGCGGGATATGCCGATCGGCATCCTCGGCACGCTGATCATCTGCACAATTCTATATATTCTGGTCGCCTTGGTTCTTACCGGTCTCGCCTCCTACACGCGCTTGAACGTCGCCGACCCCATCGCGCTGGGAGTGGACGTTACCGGTGTCCAGTGGGGCAGCTTTCTTGTCAAAATTGGCGCCATCGGCGGACTCACGTCAACCATGCTGGTGATGCTCCTGGGGCAGAGCCGGATTTTCTTTACGATGGCGCACGATGGACTGCTCTGGGAATGGGCGGGCAGGGTCCATCCGAAGCTCCGCACACCGTACATCACCACTATCGTGGTGGGAGTCTGCGTGGCGGTGCTCTCGGCGTGGCTTCCAATCACGACGCTCGACGAACTGACCAGTATCGGCACGCTCTTCGCGTTCACGATTGTTTGCGCGGGAATCTGGGTGCTGCGGCGGCGGCAGCCGGACCTACACCGGCCCTTCCGGACTCCCTGGGTGCCTTTTGTGCCCATCATGGGCATTGTCCTTTCGCTCGGAATGATGTTCTCGCTGCACCTCCTCACCTGGGAAGTTTTCCTGATCTGGCTCGGCGTTGGCCTCGTTGTCTATTCCCTTTATAGCCGGAGGCATAGCAGAGTGCGGCAGGTGGCGCAGGCCGCTGAAACCGCTGTGAAGCCCGCGGGCAGATGATTCGGTTTTCCGGCGGCCGCCCCTCACCCAGCCTTCGGCCACCCTCTCCCAGGGGGCGAGGGCGTGGTTCCATGATTTTTCGGCGCTCTCGCTTGGGGAAAGGGCCTATTCCCTTGGTTGTTCAGCCCTCTCCTTTGGGGACAGGGTGGCCGAAGGCCGGGTGAGGGGCGAAGTGGGTTTTCATGCTTCAGGCTTTACGACGTGAGTCTCATCGCCGGATGGCGCGCTTCACCCTTGCGGTGATCGTTTGCGGAGTGGCCGTGCGGCTGTACGAATTGGCCTACGGGACTCGTCTTATTGGCAGCATTTTGTGGCTGCTGGTTTTCATCGGCCTGATGATTGCCGGCGTGTATTATTTAGTCCGCCTGATCACCTACGTTCGACAGCGTATGCTCTGGCGGCTTTCGGGTCGCCTGGCCGTGACCTACGTTTTTATCGCCTTTGTCCCCATCGTTCTGATCCTCGTGCTGGTTGTAATTGGGGCCATGATTATCAACGGCCAGTTCGCAGCCTTTCTGGTAAGTCAACGGCTCGATAACCATTTTGACGAACTGAAGCAGCTCAATCGGGTTGTCGCCCGTGAGGCCATCCATACGGCTGCGCGCAAGCCCGCGCAGCTTATCGGCGAACTTCACGCGTTTTACGTGGATGACCTTGGCCACTATGCTTCAAGCTACCCTGGCCTTCAAATCACTCTGCGGGTGGGCGTTGAGGCTGAGGCCTTCACCTTAACGGGGCAGCGGCTGGATGACGTGATTACGATGCCGCCCTGGCTCACCCAGGAGGAGTGGGCCGGTGTCACGACGGACGAAGGAAAGATTGCGCTGCGCGCTGTTGATCATGTGGGGACGCCTGCCGGGAACCTGGCATTGATTCTTTCCATGCCGATTACGCCGGAACTTCTGAACCAGGTGGGGGAGGGTATTGGCCCGGTAGAAGTTTACGAAGGCCGCGGCGGGAATCCGGCGCAGCCCAATTCCAATCCCAATCCGAACCCGAGCCTCAACGCCATCCACTCAAGTTCCCTGGCGCGCCCGGAGGCGCATAGCTGGCTCGACTTTCCCGTGTTTGGAGTTTCTGAAATCAATCCCGTCGATTGGCGGTCGAATGATTTCCACCGGCGGAATACCTCGGTTGTCATGGCCGTGTATTCCAGGGTTTATGCGCTGAATGGGCAACTTTTCCGCACTCTGGGGCGGCATTCGAGCGTTCCCGTCGATATCTTCATCGCCGTCTGCATCGTGTTCCTGATTATTGAAATTGTCGCGCTGGCCTTCGGCATCGGCCTGACCCGGTCCATCACTTCCACGGTGAACAAGCTGCAGATTGCAACCGAGAGGGTAAAGAAGGGGGATTTCTCACACCGCATCGATCTTCCGGCCCGCGACCAAGTCAGCGCGCTGGGCGGAGCCTTTGACACGATGACGGCGTCGGTCGAGCGCCTGATGATTGAGTCACAGGAAAAGCTGCGCCTGGAAAGCGAAGTGAAAATCGCGCGCGAGGTGCAAGCCCTTTTGTTCCCGCAGCATACGCCCGAGCTGCCGGGGGTAAACATGTTTGGCGTCTGCCATCCGGCTCGCGGCGTGAGCGGCGATTATTATGACTTCCTGAAGTTGAGCAACGAGCACGCGGGGCTGGTGCTGGGGGACGTGAGCGGCAAAGGCATTTTCGCGGCGCTCCTGATGGCAACGATTCAATCAGCCATCCACTCCCAATTTTATGACGGCCGCGCTGCCCGGAATGCGCGCGACGGCGTTGCGGTTTCGCCCGCCGAGGTGGTCGAAAGATTAAACCGGCAACTCTACGAGAACACCCCGGAAGGAAAGTACGCGACCTTTTTTTACGGAATCTATCAGGCGGAGTCCCGCAGGCTGACGTATACCAATGCAGGCCATCCGGCGCCTTTTCTATTCCGGCGCGAGCGCCTTGAGCGGCTCGACAGAGGTGGAACCATCATTGGGATGTTTCCGCACGTGAAGTTCGAGCAGGCGGAGGTTCAACTTGAGCCAGGCGATTTACTCCTGGCCTTCACCGACGGCATGACGGAGCCCGAAAACTCCTACGGCGAGGAATTCGGTGAAGAACGGCTCCTGGAAATTCTCCGGGAGTCCATTAATGCTCCCCCGGAGGTATTAACTGAGCAGATTTACCAGACGCTTACGGACTGGACCGGCAGTTCCGAACTGCAGGATGATATGACGATGATTTATCTGAAATGCCTGCATTAGAGTTTGGTAATGAGTTCTGGTCTTGATGCCCTGCTTCCGCTCCTGGGGGGCATCTAACCTCCTGTTTTTCTGACACTTTCGATGCAAAGCCTTGGGTTTTCTGTTGTTTTCCTGTACACTCGATATTGATTTCTCATGCTCAGGCTGAAGGAGTTCTCCGTTCCATGCCCTCTGTGATGAAGACGCTTTTCCTGAATCCGCCGAGTTTCAAAGGCTTTGACGGCGGATCAAGCGCCCGATACCCGGCCACGCGGGAGATTCCCTCCTATTGGTATCCGGTATGGCTTAGCTACCCCGCCGGGATGCTCGAGGGCAGCCGTCTTCTGGACGCTTGTCCTCACGACATTTCCCCGGCTGAAACCGTCCAGATTGCCCGGGACTATGATTTCGTGGTGCTGTTCACGTCGACGGTGGGTCTCCAGAATGACTACCGCCTGGCGCAATCCATGAAGCAGGCTAAGCCCGGCCTGAAGATCGCTTTTGTGGGTCCGCCGGTGCAGACCCAACCCGCCGAGTGCCTGAACGCATGTGAGGCGATTGACTTTGTGGTTCGCGGTGAGTTTGATTACCCGGTCGTCGAATTCGCCCAGGGGACGCCGGTTGCTGAGATTCAGAACGCCTCGTACCGCAAGGACGGCGAGGTCGTCTCAAACCCCATGCGCCCGCAACTGCAGACGGCGGACCTTGACCGGCTTCCCTTTGTGAGCGAAGTTTACAGGCGCGATCTGGTCATCGAAAATTACAGCATTCCCTACCTGCTTCACCCCTACATTTCTTTCTATTCCTCGCGCGGCTGCCCGGCGCTTTGCACTTTCTGCCTGTGGCCGCAGACGATGTCCGGCCACGCCTGGCGCGTGCGATCTGTGGATAACGTCGTGGCGGAAGTGCGCCGCGCGCAGACGCTGTTCCCGCAGATGAAAGAGATTTTCTTTGACGATGACACTTTCAACATCCGCAAAGACCGGATGCTTGAAATTTGTAAGAACTTTAAGCCGCTGGGTTTCCGCTGGTCTTCGACGGCGCGGGTGCACAGCGACTATGAGACGCTCGCGGCGATGGCGGATGCCGGCGCGCGGCTGTTTATCGTAGGACTTGAATCCGGCGATCCGCAGATTTTGAAGAACATTAAGAAGGGCGCGACCGTCGAGATGGCCAAGGCGTTCGCCAAAAATTGCAAAAAGGCCGGGATCAAAATCCACGGCGATTTCATTATCGGGCTGCCCGGCGAGACGCCCGAGACCATTGCGAGGACTATCGATTACGCGAAAGAGCTTGATGTTGAAACCATCCAGGTATCCGTGGCCCACGCCTTTCCGGGCACGGAGCTTTACGACTACTACACGCGAAACAACTATATGGCCCACGCCGCCGTCACCGACGAGGGAGGCCACCAGTTGCCGCACATTGAGATGCCGGGCCTCAGCCGGCAGGATATGATGGCGGCGGTGAACCGCTTCTATGACGATTATTATTTCCGCCCCCGGATCGTGTGGCGGCTGGTGAAGGATGCGCTGTGGAATGGCCATGAGCGGAAACGTTTGTATCACGAGGCTGTCAGCTTTCTCCGGCTGCGGGCCGAGCGCCTGAGATACGTTCAGCAGGGCGCGCCGCCGCGCCCCATCGTCCGCATGCCGGCCAACGATACGGCTCCGAGCCAATAATGCGGCCGCGGCGGATACGCGGATTTTCCAGGAATCTCGTGCCCGGCATCACCTCACAATGAGGGGGATTGAACCGCTGGTTGGCAAAAAATGCTGCCGCACCATCCCATTCTGTTGCATGATCTGCGGGAAGTGGTCCTTTTTTCCCCCTTTCTGGCATTCGCCTATTACGTCGTTGCGTCTTTCTGTGCCAGCCGCTTTTTCAGCCGCACCCGGCAAACACCGGCGGATTTTATCCCGCCCGTCAGTATTCTGAAGCCCGTGCGCGGTGTCGACCGCGAAGCTTACGAAAACTTCGCCAGTTTCTGCCGCCTGGATTATCCCGCGTACGAAATCCTTTTCGGCGTCCGCCGTCCCGGCGATCCCGTCATTCCGATCATTCAAAAGTTGATCCGCGATTTTCCCGAGCGCTCCATCCGTCTTTTTGTCGGTTTCGGCGAGCAGGGCGCGAACGAAAAGGCCTCGATTCTGGCTTGCCTTGCCCGTGAAGCCCGGCATGACCTGCTGGTGGCGAGTGACAGCGACACTCGCGTTCAGCCGGATTGCCTCCGGGCGATCGCTGCGCCGTTTCAGAACCCCGAGACCGGCGCCGTCACGTGCCTTTACCGCGGCGAGCAGGAGAGCACGCTGGGAGATGCGCTGGAAGCGATCGGAGTGAGCTCCGATTTCGTTGCCGGCGTGCTCGTGGCGTGGCAATTTTCCGGCGTCCATTTTGCCCTGGGCGCCACGATGGCCGTTACCCGGCAGCGGCTGAACGCCATCGGCGGCTTTGAAGCGCTTTCGGATTATCTGCTGGACGACTACGAGTTGGGCCGCCGAATCGCCGCGCAAGGCTACCGCGTGGAGCTGCTGTCCTACCCGGTCGCGATGGTGCTGCCTTCCGCCTCATTTCGGGAATATTGGCAGCGCCAGTTGCGGTGGTCGGCGGGCGTGCGCCATTCGCGCCCGTGGGGGCATTTTGGGCTGCTCGTCACGCAAGGGCTGCCGATCTCATTGCTTGCCATGGTGGCTTCGCGCTCGGCCCGCGAGGCGGGCTTCTATCTCTCCGCTTATCTCGCGTCCCGCTATCTTATGGCGTGGAGGGTGGGCATCTGGGGCTTGGGTGACGGCGTGTTGCGGCGGAAGTGGTGGCTGGTGCCGGCGCGCGACGCGATTGCGTTCTCCACGTGGGCGGCCAGCATTTTTTACAATCGCGTCACCTGGCGCGGGGGCGCATTTTACCTCCGCAAAGGCCGTCTGGTACCCCAGTGAGCGGCGCCGGACCGCTAGCGTCCTGCCTGCGAGGAGTCGCCTCCCATGGAGAAATGGGCTGACGTGAATCCGCGGAACGATTCTGGGGACCTGCTTTGCATCGCGACCTTCCTGCCCCTGAAAAGCTGGAGAGATTTGATTCCGTTCTTCAGGATGTCGCTCCGCATCGAGCGGCAGCTTAAACGGTCGCCAGCGCTGGTCCGATACAGTTTGCGGACGGATTTGCCTCATAAACGCTTCTGGACGCTTTCCCTGTGGAACGAGCGCGGCGGCGTGAACACCTTTGTGTCCGCGGAGCCGCACGCAACGGCGGTGCGGCGCTTTGAGAAATGGGCGGGACCGGGCGCGGCGTTCGTCGAGTGGACTGTCGCGGACAAAGCCCCCGGCTGGCCCGAAGCTCTCGAAAAGCTCCAGACCCCGACGTTTTATTACCAGGCCGCAGGCTAGGAGAGCACGAATTAGCACTTTGTGAGCACTAACTGCGCTATGACCTCGGAGAAGCAGATGACTGGAACTGCCGGTTAGGACCCTCACCCACCGCTCCGCGGTCCCCCCTCTCCCGGAGGGAGAGGGCTGAGATCAAGAATGATGGCTCGCTCGCAGGAGAGAGGGCTGAGATCAAAGATATCGCCCTCAGAAGTGCCTGGAACCGGTGAGTTGACGAAAGGTGCGAAAACGCGGCACACTATTTCTTACCGGGGATTCGACTTATAGTGGCATCAAATGCTGTAGTGGCGACCGCGGCTACAGCAAGAACAACCCAAGGAGAGGCGATCATGAGATTTCCGCTGGGGATGACTGTTGACCTGGCCAAATATATCGGAGGCAAGCGGCTTCGCGGCGCGGAGCGGTTCCCTCTGGTGATGATGCTCGAGCCCTTACACGCCTGCAATCTTACCTGCACCGGGTGCGGACGCATCCGGGAATATAAGTCCACGATCAAAGATAAGCTCACTGTCGAGCAGTGCCTGGCCGCGGTCGACGAATGCGGGGCCCCGGTAGTTTCGATCTGCGGCGGCGAGCCGATGATTTATCCGGAGCTGCCTCGCCTGGTGCGTGAAGTCCTCGAGCGGAGAAAGCATATTTATCTCTGCACCAACGGCATGTTCATCCGCAAGAAGCTGAAGGATTACCGGCCCACGACGCGGTTTTTCTTCAATGTGCACCTGGACGGCCTGGAAGAAACGCACGATCTTTGCGTTGAGCGTAAGGGTGTGTTCAAAGAAGCGGTCGAAGGCATTAAGGCTGCCAAAGATGCCGGTTTCATGGTGTGCACGAATACGACAATCTTCAAGCAGACGGACTTGAACGAAATCGCTGAACTTTTGGATTACCTCCAAACGCTCGGCGTGGACGGCCACATGATTTCTCCGGCTTATTCTTACGCCGCCGTTCAAACTCGGGACATCTTCATGTCGCGCGAGGAGGTCCGTGAGAAATTCCGCGCGGCGACGGAATTTCTTTTCAAGCACAACCTCATGACATCGCCGATTTACCTCGAGTATCTGCGTGGCGAGCGCGAGCTGATGTGCACCGCCTGGGGAAATCCCACGTATAACCCGCGCGGCTGGAAGAGCCCGTGCTATTTGATCACCGACAGCCACTACGCGACGTTCGGTGAGTTTATGGCCTCGACGCCCTGGGAGAAGTACGGCCGCGGGCGCGACCCGCGCTGTGAGCACTGCATGGTGCACGCGGGCTATGAGCCTTCTGCCGTCCTGGGCGCAAATCGCCGGCTCGGCGATAGCTGGAAGATGCTGAAATGGAATCTGACCAGCCCGAAACCTGCGTCCCTTCAGCCGTCCCTCATCCAGATTCAGTGATCTCTCTCGTTACCGGCGCCAGCGGTTTCGTGGGCGGCCACGTGGTGCGCCTGCTCGCCGCGCGCGGAGACCCGGTGCGCGTGCTGGCGCGTCCCTCAAGCCGCCTTAGCCTCCTCGAAGGCCTGCCCATTGAGGTTGCCCTGGGGGATCTGCGGGATTCGTCCACCCTGGGTCCCGCGCTCGAGGGTGCTACGCGCGTCTTTCACGTGGCCGCGGATTACCGCCTCTGGTCGAAGGACCCGCAAGAAATTTTTGAGAGCAATGTCGAGGGAACGCGGAATTTGCTTCACGCGGCTCGCGAGGCCGGAATCGAGCGCTTCGTCTACACCAGCACCGTCGGGACGGTCGTCGCGCCAGGCGGCGAAGCTCTACCCAATGAGCAGACCGAAACCCGTCTGGGTGAAATGACCGGCCACTACAAGCGGTCAAAATTTCTTGCTGAGCAGGAAGCGCTCCGCGCCGCGCGCGAGGGGCTGCCGGTGGTGATCGTAAACCCCACCACGCCCGTCGGTCCTGGCGATTGGAAGCCAACGCCCACCGGACGGATGATCGTCGATTTCCTGAACGGAAGGACGCCCGCTTACGTCGATACGGGCCTCAATGTTGTTCCGGTGGAGGATGTGGCGGAGGGGCACCTGCTCGCCGCCGAGCGCGGCAAAATCGGCGAACGGTATCTTCTGGGCGGACGCAATATGACGCTGAAGGAAATCTTTGCCGTGCTCGCGGAATTCAGCGGACGGCCCGCGCCGCGCTGGCGGATTCCTCACATCGCGGCGCTCGGCGTGGCTTATGTGGAAAATACCATTGCCGCTCTTTTCGGGGATGAGCCGCAAATACCGCTCGAAGGCGTTCGCATGGCCCGGCACAAAATGTTTGTGGATTCTTCAAAAGCCACCTGTGAGCTGGGCTTTCATCCGGGATCGGCGGAGGACGCCCTCCGCCGCGCCGCGCAGTGGTACGTCGATCACAATTACGTCAAATAGCGGCAGTTTGTAGCGGCGGCCAGAGGCTAGAGCGTTTCCAATTTAAGTGTATACATTATGTGCGATAATGTCTCTGCCGGCAAAGGAGCGGCAGAGATGCAATCGTATTCGCAAGACTTGCGGGATCGGGTGTTATGGGCGCTGGATCGGGGAGAACGTCCGAC
>DASUKV010000004.1:0-2392 GCA_036278555.1 Terriglobia bacterium | reverse complement strand
GCCACAGACGGCTCGCGGCTGTCACTGGCGGGGCAGGGTGTCGCGGCGGATGGTTTGAAAGGCGAAGAGCGGCTGCTGATTCCCAGGCGGGCGCTGGGGTTGCTGCGGCGGCTGGCGGGCGCTCACGAAAGCGACACGCCGATCTCCATCGCGAAGGATGACAGCCACCTATTCTTTGGCGTGGCTGACTCAGTTCTCATCGCGCGCACAATCTCCGGAGATTTCCCGAACTACGAAGCGATTCTCCCGCAGTCGAACGGGATCAATGTGACGGTGGAGGCTGACGCCATTCGCGAGGCGCTTGAACGAGTGTCGCTGCTCGCATCCGAGCACAACCACGGCATTTCTTTGATGTTGGACCCTGGACGAGTGACGCTCTCGACTACGAACAGCGATGCGGGCGAGGCCACCGAGTCGGTGGATGCCAGCTATCAGGGGGAACCTTTACGGGTTGCATTCAACTGCCTCTACTTGCTCGATTTCTTCAGTGCTGTGAAAACCGGCCAGGTGGAGATTGCCCTGAAAGATGAGCAGAGCGCCGCCGAGTTCAGACCGGTGGAGGACCAACTCGGCCAGTTCCGGTACATCCTGATGCCGATGCGATCGTAATCGATGGCCCTGCGGGTCACCCGACTTAAGCCGTGGCGTTGTCAGATGCAAGGCTCTGAGCTAAATTCTTAATCACGCTGTTTTCGGATGGTCACGCACTATCCCGATTGGAATCCGAAGCGCTCGATTGCAGGTGGGAAGAAAGCGCGCCGGGCAGAATCTCCGTGCATTATAGCTTGGACCAAAGGCCTCAAACAGGCTCTTGAGTTCGTTGAGCACACTTTTATGAGGGGTTGGCGGGGAAAGAATGACCAAGGCCATTCAGCAACAGCTCGAGCGGGCGCAGGATTTCTTGAGGTTCGCGGGGCTGGCTACAATCTCCGAGCAGCGGGACGATTATCTCCAGGAAGCAAGACAATGCCTTAATCTTGCCCTTTCGATGCTCCAAGACCTTGAACTGAAACTGCGGTCGCTTGACGTGGGGCGGTGACGTCGCGCGATTTCCTACTCCAGACGGTTCAAGAAGGCTCTTGGGGTGAGGACAGGAGGTTCGCCTTTTTCGAGCTGGCAAAGGTGGGGGTCGCCTGAAACGAGGAAGTCGGCGCCTTGACTCTGTGCGAGGGCGAGAAGGTAATCGTCGTCTGGGTCCAGGCTCAGCCTGACCGGCGAAGCCGCGTCTGGACATCGCGTGGCGAACCGTGCGAGGAAGGCCACATAAAGCCGCGCGTCGCGCTCGCTTACATAGGCCCGGAACTTCTGGCGTCCGAGCACCCCGCCAAGCTCGGCCAGCAGGTTGGAAGAGACTAGGAGTTCGAAGGCGCCTTCAAGCCAAGCCCGTAGGAGAGCTCGCGGGGCGCCTCTGGCGGAAATTAAGGCGGCGATCAACACGCCCGGATCAAGGACCACGCGGTACACTTAGCGCCTTCGGCTCCGGTGTACCTCGCCATAGGCCAGAGATAAAGCATCCTTCTCGCCCAAGGAAGGCCGTGATCCCACCCTTTCGAGCAACTCCAAGCCCAGGTAGGAGCGCAATGCCTGTTCAACTACCTGGTATTCGCGCTGACCCGTGCGGGCCGCAGCCACTTTGACAGCACGCAGGAGGCCGTCTTCAAGGTAGACGGTAGTCTTTCGCTTCATTTGTTCCATTTTAACCGAAAGTCATTTTTCCATCAAAGGAAAAGAACGGAGAACCGGGATGTCGAAATACGCCGTTACATTGACTGAGGTGAAGGAAGAGAAGTACCTCATCGAGGCGCTTCGTGAGATGGGCTACAAGCCAGAAATACATGCTGAGGGCGCCACACTGAACAAATATTATTCTGGGCAGGAAGCCAAGATCGCGCACGTCATCATCCGGCGGCGAGAGTTGCCGGGAGCATTCGGTGACATCGGTTTTGTGCGGCAGGCGGACGGCCAGTTGAGCAAGATCGGTGACGAACTGGACTACCAATACGGGGCGCGGTGGCTGGGGCGTGTCCAGCAGCTTTACAAGGAAAAGCAAACCTTGGCTGCCGCCCGCGCCAAGGGATACATCCTCAAGAAGCGCGAAGTCGTCGCGACTTCCAGCGGGCAACACGTGCGGCTCCAATTTGCAATGCGGAGGTAAGCGATGCCGGAAAAGACCATCACCATTACCATCGATGAATAGGGGAGTTCGACGCTCGATCTGGAAGGCTTCGTCGGCAAAGAGTGCGAGAAGGCTTTTGATGACTTTTGCGGCGGGGACACCGTGCAGATGGAGCGGAAGAAGCCAGCCTACTATGGCAGCCGTCAGTCTGAGCAGCAAAAGAGCCAACGGTGAAGGAAAATGACCATGTTTCTTCACGCATTGATTCCTGCCAGC
>DASUKV010000003.1:0-12818 GCA_036278555.1 Terriglobia bacterium | reverse complement strand
GACTACACCCACGTGGCGGGGCTTAATAACGCGACCTTTTTCGCCAACATCGAAATCCCTATCTTCAACCGCAACCAAGGAGAGATCGCGCACACGCACTACGCCATCACGCAGGCGCAGCAGCTCCAGGCTGCCACGAGCGATCAGGTTTTAACCGACGTTCAGAACGCTTATGCGGGCTGGCAGACAAACTCCAAAGTGGTCGAGCTTTACACCTCGGGATATCTCAAGCAGGCGCAGCAATCGCGCGACATCAGCGAATACGCTTACCGCCGCGGCGCAGCAAGTCTCCTGGATTTTCTCGATGCGGAGCGCAGCTACCGCTCGACCGAGATGTCCTATCGCCAGGCGCTCGCGGCCTACATGACTTCCATCGAGCAGCTTAAAGAGGCTGTCGGAACGAGGAACCTGCCATGAAAACCGGGGAATCAAAACACAAAACGCGCAGCCATCTGCCGGCGACTGAAAAATGTCCCACCGCCGCGGGCCGGGCCTGGTGCACGCCACTAGTCTTCTGGAACATAGGATCGTTACACAATTTTCGTCAGAGCGCGGTTTTTTCACAGCCTGTTGAAGACCCTCACCCACCGCGATGCGGTCCCCCCTCTCCCGAAGGGAGAGGGCTGAGATGCTGGGACCGCGTCGCGGGACCGGTGAGGGGGCCAAATACCGGCATCAGTACCGCAAGGAATTACTCAACGAATCTGGGTTTCATAAAGCTGGCAAGCCTTCTCGGTTGTTTTCTGCTCGCGCTCACCTTTGCGGGCTGCGGCGGACATTCTGTAAGCGCCGACTCCTCCTCGGGCTCGCAGGGCTGGGCGCCCAGCGGCAAGGACAAGGCCGCTTACTTTACGATTTCGCAGGCTCAGATGAGCCATCTTCAGCTCGTTCGGGCGTCCACCGAGGATATTCCCAACGTTCTGCGCCTGCCGGGTTCTGTGACGTTCAACGGTTTCGCAACGACGCCGGTTATCACTCAGGTGAGCGGCATCGTCGCGCGCGTTGTGGGGATCCCCGGCGAAAGGGTCCGCAGCGGTCAGCCCTTGCTTTACGTCAGCAGCCCGCAGTATGCGCAAATGCGCACCGATTACCTGAAAGCGCGCGACGCCCTTTGGCTTGCGAAGCAGAATTACACGCGCGCCCAGGACCTTTATGCGCATCACGCGATTGCCACGCGGGACCTGGAGCAGTCACAGTCCGCCCAAGAGCAAGCGCAGGCGGACTTGAACGCGGCGTGGCAGGCCCTGACGGTGCTGGGATTTAATGATCCCAAGGAAGTGCTCGCGCAGCCTGCGTCGCCGGAAATTCCGGTGCTCGCGCCCCTGGCCGGCCAGATTGTGGACCGGACCGTCGCGCCCGGCGAGGTGGTTCAGGGCGGCTCAACGCAGTGTTTCACCATTTCTGAGACGCGCACGGTCTGGGTGCTGGCCAACGTCTACCAAAGCGCCTTAGGGTACATTCATCGTGGCGACCGTGTCGCCATCCAGACCGACGCTTACCCGATGACTTTTCATGGCCGCATTTCCTATATCGCTCCGGCGCTCGACCCTGCCACGCGGACCCTGCAGGTGCGCATCGTGACAGACAATCCCGGAGAGCGGCTCAAGAAAGATATGTACGTCACCGTGGTGGTTGATGCCGGAGTGCTGCGGAACGCGCTCACCGTGCCCACCGCCGCCGTGCTGCGCAATGACGAGAACCGGCCCTTCGTCTATGTCGAAGCGAAGCCCTTCGAATTCGCGGAGCGGCTCGTAGAGCTTGGCGCGGCCGAGAACGGCAGAACTCAGATAGTTTCCGGATTGAAGTCCGGCGAGCACGTCGTGGCAGACGGAAGCTTGTTCCTGCAATTCGCAAATTCCTTGCGATAAATGTAGCCCGCGTGGGCGCAGACGGCGGCTCCCTGAATGAGCGGCGCGCAAGGCGGGAAAGCCGCGAATTGCATTCATCCCTATGATCCATCGCATCGTCCATTTTGCACTGCACCAGCGATTCCTCATCCTGCTGATGGCGGCGGCCATCGCCATTGTCGGCGCCATCTCGTTTATCCACATGCCCATCGAGGCCTATCCCGACCTCGCGCCACCCATGGTTGAGATCATCACGCAATGGCCCGGCCACGCCGCGGAAGAGACGGAACGGCTGGTCACGGTTCCGATTGAAGTGGTGATGAACGGCATCCCCAACCTCACGTTCATGCGCTCGATTTCGCTTTACGGCCTCTCCGATGTGATCCTGACGTTCAAATACGGCACGGACAATTATTTCTGCCGCGACCGGGCCTTTCAGCGGCTGAGCCAGGCGAGCCTGCCCGCCGGAGTCACGCCTGGCCTCGCGCCGCTTTCGAGCCCCAGCGACCTGATTTACCGTTACGTTCTTGAAAGCCCGGACCGCACGCCGATGCAGTTGAAGACGCTTGAGACCTGGGTGCTTGAACGCGCCTATCGCTCGGTTCCGGGTGTCGCGGACGATTCGGGATTTGGCGGCGAGGTTATGCAATACCAGGTGCTGCTGGATCCGGCCCGCCTTTTCAACTTTCATCTGACCATCCCGCAAGTGATGCAGTCGCTTGCCGCCAATAACGCCAACACGGGCGGCGGATTTTATTCCCAAGGCGGGCAATTCTATTACGTCCGCGGCCTCGGTCTGGTGCGGGATACCCAGGACATCAACAACATCGTCCTGGCCAGCCAGAAGGGCGCTCCGGTTCGGGTTAAAGACGTCGGCAAGGTCGAGATCGGGCACGCGCCGCGGCTGGGCGAATTTGGATACATGCATCAGGACGATGCGGTCGAGGGCGTCATCCTGATGCGCACGGGGGAGAAAACGGAGTACGTCCTGAAGGGGGTTGAGAAAGAGACGGCCCACTTGAATCGCGATGTGCTTCCGCCCGACGTGAAGATCGCGCCCTACTATGACCGGAGCGACCTCGTGAACCTCACCACCAAGACCGTCGAAAACAACCTTCTGCGCGGCATGCTGCTGGTGGTGGTCGTCCTGATCGCTTTCCTCGTCAGCTTCCGCGCGGCGGTGATTGTGGCGATCACCATCCCGCTTTCGCTGCTGTTCGCCTTTATTCTGATGCACGCGCGAAACGTGGACGCCAATCTGCTCTCGATCGGCGCCATCGACTTTGGCATCCTCATCGAGGGCGCCGTGATGATGATGGAGAACATCTACCGTGAGCTCGGCTCGCGGCACGGCCAGAATTATCACCTTTTTGACGCCATCCTCTCGGCGGCGGCGGAGGTGGACCGTCCCATCTTCTACGCGATCCTGGTCATCATTGCCGGATACTTGCCCATCTACGCGCTCCAAGGAGCTTCGGCGAAATTATTCGAACCGATGGCGGACACCATGGTCTTCGCCCTCATCGGCTCTTTGATTTTCGCACTGACTTTGGTGCCGGTGCTCTCCTCTTACTGGTTCAAGAAAGGCGTGCGGGAAAAGGTGAACCGCGGGTATGAATGGTTCAAGGAAGTTTACCGGCGGCAGTTGGAGTGGTGCTTAAGATACCCCAAGCTCACTTTTCTGCTCGCCGCCATCGTCTTCGGTTTGACGCTTTTGCTCGTCCCCTTCATCGGCGCGGAATTCATGCCCCACATGGACGAGGGCGCGCTCTGGGTGCGCGCCACTATGCCGTACACCATCTCCTGGCAGGAAGCCGCCCGAATTTCACCGCAGATTCGAAAGGTGCTGATGTCTTATCCTCAGGTCACCACTGTCGCTTCGGAACTCGGGCGGCCGGATGACGGCACCGACGCCACCGGGTTTTTCAACGATGAGTTCTACGTCGGCCTTCACCCTTATAACGAGCGGGTGTGGAAAACAGGCCCGATTCATACCAAGCAGGAATTGATCGCTGACATTAACCGGCGGCTCACAACCTTTCCAGGCATCATTTTCAATTACACGCAACCCGCGGAGGATGCGGTGGACGAAGCGCTGACCGGCCTTAAGAGCGCGCTCGCCGTGAAGATTTACGGCAGCGATCTCAGCGTCCTTCAGGCGAAGGCCCTGGCGGTGAAGAGGACGCTTGAGAAAGTGCCGGGCTTTACAGACCTGGTGGTCGTGCGCGAGCTCGGGCAGCCCAGCCTGTTGGTGGATGTGGACCGCGCCAAGTGCGCGCGCTACGGCGTGAACGTGAGCGACGTGGAAGCCGTCGTCCAGGCGGCGGTGGGCGGCGAGGCCGTCACCCAGGTGATTCAGGGCGAAAAAGAATTTGACCTTGTCGTCCGGATGGAGCCGCAGTACCGCAGCAACGCCCGGCAAATTTCCAACTTGCTGGTGGGCGACCCCGGAGGCCAGCAGATTCCTTTAAGCCAGCTCGCGGATATTCGCGTTGGCAACGGCGCTGCCTTCATTTACCGCGAAAATAATTCGCGCTACATCGGCGTTCAATACTCCGTTGAAGGCCGCGATTTGGCCGGCGCGGTGGCGGCGGGGCAGCGCGCGGTGAGCAAGGCGGTCCATTTGCCGCCGGGCTACCAGATGCGCTGGGGCGGCGAATACAGCGAATACCTTGCGGCGAAACAGCAGATCAAAGTGATCGGTCCTCTCACGATCTTTCTCATTTTTTTGATCCTCTTCGCCCTTTATGGCAACGTCAAATTTCCGGTCATCACCGCGCTGGCGGTGATCATGACGGAACCGGTGGGTGCGCTCGTCGCGCTGAAGCTGACGCACACGCCGTTCAGCGTCTCATCGGCTCTGGGTCTGCTGGCCTTGATCGGTGTCGCGGTTGAAACCTTCGTGATCCTGTTCAGCTACATCAATAAACTGCGGCTGGACGGCAGGGATATTCATGCGGCGACACTTGAAGGTTCGGTCGTGCGCTTGCGCCCGATTGTGATGACCGCGCTGGTCGCCTGCCTGGGCCTGCTGCCGGCGGCACTTTCGCACAATATCGGCTCGGATACGCAGCGGCCCTTCGCTATTGTGATCGTTGCGGGCCTTGTCTCCCGGCTGCTTCTCGGAATTTACCTTGGGCCGGTGCTTTACAAACTGGTCGCCCGCGACGGCGACGTGCTGCAAGTCTAGAGCCTGTTGCAAAACCGGCAGCGGCGGCTTTATGCCGCCATCTTCGAGTTCGAAGGGCACACCGATGGCGACGTAAAGTCGCCACTACAACGCCTAATTTCGATTTTGCGACAGGTTCTAGGCAATCCTCCGGGCGTGCTAGAATGAGGAGCATGGGAAGGGAGCTTCATGCCTGCGTCTTGCTTTTGGTGTTCGGGCTCACGAGCCTTCCCTGGCTCGGAAATCTGCGCATAGGCCATGGTAAGTCTGCCTGCTGCGCTGCGGCCGCCTGCTGCCAAAGGGGCAGGTGCCCAATGGGCGCGTCACATTCTTCAATGCCATCCCATTGCCCTATGGAGCACCATTCAAAGAAAAACTCATCTTCCATGTCATGTCCCTGTTCCATTTCGCAGGCCCCGTCACTTTTCATCACCACAAGCCATACTTCGCTTTACTTCAATCCAATCGATTACAGTGTAATTCCTCGACTCCATGTCACATCAAGGCTGCGCCTTCTGAGGGATGTCGCGCTCTTAAAAGGATATTTGCAGCCCGCCTACCATCCTCCTAATTTCGCCTCTTAGCAGTTTGCTGAAAAGCATTCTGTGCCTGTCATCCTGAGCGTTTACAGCCTCGTCCACATTGGCAGAAACTCACTGGCTTCTTGGCCCTCTTCCTCGGGAGAAACTCAGCGATTTCTCAGCCCTCTCCCTTCGGGAGAGGGTGGCTGAAGGCCGGGTGAGGGCTTTTATCGCCGCTCTCTCAGAATGCCTGCTTGAGCAGCTTTTTCAGCAACCGGATAGCACCAAGCTTCCCAAAATCACTTTTACCGCGGTCCTCAGGCTAACGCGCCTGTGGGGCCGCAGTGCGAAATCATGGAGGAGTTTCATATGAGACGCGCCACTCTCCTGGCTCTTTGCGCCCTGCTGGTGTTGGTAAGTGGTGTGATCGCAGCGACGGGCATGGGCAATCTGCGCGGAATCGTACACGACCCGCAGCATCGGCCCATTCCTGACGCGCAAATCACGGTTCGCGCGAAGGGTTCAAGCTGGTCGAAGATCCTGCGATCGAATGCGAACGGTGAATTTGAAACCGGAAGCATTCCAGTGGGCGAATATGTGGTCACGGTGACCGCATCGGGTTTTCATCCCCTCACGGAAACCCGGGACGTTGTTGAAGGGAACAGCCCGGTTGTTCACTTCTGGATGGACTTAGGCCGCACCCGGCAGCAGGTGAAGGTTTCGGGCGTGCCATCGCTGCTGAACACGCAATCCGCCACGACGCAAACTTTGGTCTCTGCAAAGGAAATTACCCGCACGCCGGGCGCGACCCTCACCAATAGCCTTGCGATGATCACGGATTTTGTGCCAGGGGCCTATATGGTGCACGATCAGCTTCACCTGCGGGGAGGCCATCAAACCGGATGGTTGGTGGACGGCGTACCTGTGCCCAACACGAATATTGCCAGCAATGTGGGACCTTTGATCAGTCCCCGGGATATTTCGTCGCTTCAGGTGCAGCGCGGCGGGTATTCCGCCGAATACGGCGACCGCACTTTCGGTCTCTTCAATGTAGTCACCCCCTCGGGCTTTAACCGGAACAACGAAGGCGATCTTGTCCTCTCCTACGGCAGTTTCAACCGCACTGATGACCAGATCAACTTTGGCAGCCATAGCGTGCGAACGGCCTATTACGTGAGTTTGGACGGGAACCGCTCGGACCTTGGCCTCCTCACTCCAACCCCCGACGTGATTCATGGCCGGGAAGCCGGGCTGGGCGGCTTTGGGTCCTTCATGTTCAACGCTTCGGCCAAGAACCAATTTCGGCTGGTGGGATCGCTGCGTGGAGATCAGTATCAGATTCCGAACACCCCCGAGCAGCAGCAGGCCGGCATCCGTGATCTCGACCGCGAGCGCGATGCATTCCTTAATTTTTCCTGGGTGCACGCATTTTCGGAAGGCGCCCTCCTCACCGTTTCGCCTTTCTTTCACTACAACAGCGCGGACTATATCGGCGGCCCGAAGGATACTCCTTTCGTTCTTAATCAGAACCGGGCGTCCAGCTATCCCGGTATCCAGGCGACACTTGCCGGCACGCAAGGGAAAAATCATTTTCTCTTCGGCTCTGAAATTTTCGGCCAGCACGATAGCACATTGTTCAGCCTGCGAGCCTCTCCGGCGGGGAATTCCCTTGCTCAAAGCTTGAGGCCTTGGGGAAATATGGAAGCGGTTTTCGCGGGAGATCGCTACGAAGTCGCGCCTTGGCTCTCGTTCAACGGCGGTGTGAGATTCACCAGATTTTCGGGTCTTGGGACGGAGACGGCCACGGACCCGCGCGTGGGCGCCGCGCTTCGCGTGCCTCATCTCGGCTGGATTCTGCGCGGCTACTTTGCCGCGTACTATCAGCCTCCGCCGCTCGATACTATTTCCGGACCGTTGCTGGAATTTGCCCTCAATGAGGGTGTTGGCTTTTTGCCTCTGCGCGGCGAGCGGGACCGCCAGCGCGATTTTGGAGTTTCGATCCCGTTCCGCCATTGGCTCGTGGATGTAGATAATTTTTACACCAACGCGCAAAACTTTTTCGATCACGACGAGCTGGGCAACTCCAACATCTTTCTTCCCCTCACCATCCAAGCGGCGCGGATACGCGGAACAGAAGTCACTTTGCGATCCCCTCAGCTTTTCCATCGTCTCGAATGGCGCGTGGCGTATTCCAACCAGATCGCCCAGGCTCTCGGCGCTATGACGGGCGGGCTGACGGACTTCTCGCCGCCCGAGCCGGGCTATTTCTTTCTCGATCACGACCAGCGCAACACCCTCAGCAACGTCGTTAGTGTGACCTTGCCTCGCGCGAGTTGGGCCTCGGTGACCTATGGGTATGGCTCGGGGTTCCTCGATGGAGATGGACCGGACCACTTGCCATCGCATTCCGTCGTGGACCTTGCTCTGGGCAAGACTTTTGCGGAACGCTGGACGGTCACGTTGAACGCTTTGAACTTGACGAACGCACGCTTTCTTCTGGACAATAGCAACACCTTTGGCGGCACCCATTACGCCGGCCCAAGGCAGATTTATGTGGAGATGCGAGTAAGGTTTTAGTCTCCGGCGGCGCTTCACGCAAAACATTACTTCGGAGGGCAGGCATTGAACATGAGAAGACGCGATTGGCTGGCGAGTTCGCTGGCCGCTTCAGCTTTGACGGGTTTATCCAGCCTCAACAACTTCGGCGAAGGACAAGGAGCAGGAATGGCCACCCGGCGCGAATTCTACGAACTGACACGTTATCAGCTGCGGAACGGTCCGCAGCCCAGGCTCGTGGGCGGCTACTTGCGCGAAGCTCTGGTGCCGGCGCTCAACCGCGCCGGAACCAAGCCTGTCGGCGTGTTCCACGGCATGGCCGGGCCGGAAAATCCCGCCATCTACGTGCTTGTCCCCTATTCCTCGCCGGACGCGATGGTTCGCATCCGGAAGCACTTGGCGCAGGATCAGGAATATCAGAGCAGCGCCGCAGACTACCTCAACGCGCCGGCAACGAGTCCAGCTTATGTTCGCTTCGAAAACGTTTTCCTGGAAGCGTTCGAGAGTTTTCCCAAAATCGAAATTCCACCCGCGGCCAATGAAAACCGGCCTCGTATTTTTGAGCTGCGCACGTACGAAAATCCCAGCGAAAAAGCGAATGAGACAAAGGTGAAAATGTTCAACACGGGCGAAATCGCCATCTTCCGGCGCACAGGGCTGCGGCCGGTTTTCTTCGGTAATGCGCTGGTCGGCAGCCATATGCCGCACCTCACCTACATGCTGACCTTTGAAAATATGGAACAGCGCGAGAAGAACTGGAAGGCTTTCGGTTCCGACCCGGAGTGGAAGAAGCTGAGCACAACGCCCGGCTATACGGACCCGGAGATCATCACGAATATCACGAATATTTTCCTGAGCCCGGCGCCCTACTCGCAGATCTAACGTGATCCTCCGGCGCTCGTTTCCAGCGCTCCTTCTGGAGGAAACATTTGGCGTGGACTGCTACGGCTCGTACCCCAGTCCTCCCCCTGGAGGAGACATTTGGCGTGGCCGACTACCCCTCGCACCCAGCCCTCTCCCTCTGGGAGAGGGTGGCCGAAGGCCGGGTGAGGTCTTGTGGCGCGAGTTGACGTCACAAGACCTTAGTGTGGCGTCCAATGGGGTACGCTCAAAAACAGGCCCTCAAAGAATCCGATCTGAACCGCCAGGAAACACCCAAATCCCAGGCTGATAAACCCCGCAATCGTCGCCAAGTGCCGGTCAAGGCGGGCGAAGCGCCCGCTGGTGTACACAAAGGAAGCCGCCATTGCGGCGGTAATCAGCATCATTCCGGCGATCGTTCCGATTCCGAAGACGGCCAGATAAACCAAGCCCCAGTACGGGTTATGGATGGCGGCGAGCACGAGCAGTGCGATGGCCGCTGATCCCGCAAGGCCATGAACGATGCCGATGATAAACGGACGAATCGTATGGTAAAGTCCCAGCCGTCCCAGCGTCCGATCAAACCACCCCAAATTCATTTCCTCGTGGCGGTTGTCGTCCTGAATTCCGAAGTGCAAGTGCGGATGGGAATGCACGATCGATCCGTGGCGGTGGGGATGGGAGTGCAGGACGGCCGAGGGCGTCATGCGCTCCGTAAACCATCGCATTACTCCGGTGAGGTTCAAAATGCCAAGCAGAATCAGCATGATGGCCACGGCCATTTCCATGCCCAAACCGATGCGGGGAGGAATTACAACGTTGAACAGGATAATCGCGACTCCGACGACAAAGATGGTGAACGAATGCCCCAACCCCCAGAAAATGCCCACCCAGGCTGCCGGTTTGATGCTGCGCTGCCGGCTCACGATGGTCATGATTGCGACCACGTGGTCGGCGTCTGTCGAGTGGCGCATGCCCAGGACAAACCCTAAAGCGATCAGCGCGGCCAGGGTAAAAGCATGAGATGAAGAATGAAAAAGAATGGCGATTCCCCTTTCTGGAACACAACCGGGTTCAGCCCGCCTTAGCACAAGCAAGGTTTATCATAGCGAGTAGAACGGCAATATGGAAACCGGCGGGTCCGTGCGGCCTCACAGGATGCGCAGGATGAGGCACTTTAAATAATGGGTCTCCGGCACCGTAAGCAGAATGGGATGATCCCTCGACTGCGAACGCCGCTCGACAACCGAAATGGTACGATGCGCATCGAGCGCTGCGCTGGCGATGGCGCCCAGGAAATCGGCCTCGGACACATGGAACGAGCACGAGCAGGTGATGAGAAACCCTCCGGCATTCAGGATTTTGAAGGCTCGCAGGTTCAATTCCTTGTAAGCGCGCAGAGCCGCCTCTTGATTGCTCCGCTGCCGCGCGAACGCCGGCGGATCAAGCACCACGGTATCAAAGCGCGATTCGTTACGATCCGCCGCTTTCAAGAATTCGAAACAGTTCGCGTCAAGCCAGTCCACATTTGTAAAGTCATTCAGCTTCTGGTTGCTGCGCGCGCTCGCCAAAGCTTCCGCGGAGCTATCGACACCCAGGACGGAATCGCAGCCGCGAGCCAATTCCAGGGCAAATCCGCCCTGATAACAGAAGCAGTCCAGCAGCCGGCCGCGCGCGTATTCCCGCGCCGCCGTGCGATTCTCGCGCTGGTCGAGGAACCCGCCCGTTTTCTGTCCCTCGAGCAGATCAAAGCGGAACCGGACGCCGTTTTCTTCCAGCTCGACTTCGCGCACGCGCTCGCCCGCCAGCAAGCCCTTTTGCTCCGGCAGACCTTCGAGCGCGCGCACGGCGACGTCGTTCCGTTCCAGAATTGCGCGCGGTTTGACATGCTCTTGAAGAATCTCAACCACGGTGGACTTCAGCCGCTCCATGCCCTGGCTCAGGGTTTGGAGCACAAGGCAATCCGCGTAGCGGTCAACAATCAGCGAAGGCAGCAGGTCGCCTTCAGAGGAGACCACACGATAGGCTTGCGCGTCCGCCGCAATCTGGTCGCGGAAGGCAGCGGCCTCGAGGATGCGCTCGGCAAGAAACTCGCGGTCAAACTCGCGCTCTTCGCGGGTAAGCAGCCGCAAGGCAATTTGCGATTGGCTGCTGTAAAGCGCTTGTCCCCAGAAGTGGTTCTTGCGATCTCGAAGCCGTACCACGGCCCCCGCCTCGATGCCCTCCGTTTCCCTCACATCGCTGCGATAAATCCAAGGGTGGCCGGAAACGATGCGATCAATCGCACGGCTTGTGATTCTGACTTCAGCTTGGGCCATGTGCCGACTTTAACACGAATGGCCTGCGCCCGCTGTGCCGCGATCCTGTGTTTGCGGCATGGGAGGCGCCCTGCAAATTGTTACAATCTTTTCATGACTCTTCTTTCTGACTTTGATTACGCGCTGCCGCCAGACCTGATTGCGCAGCACCCGCTTGCCGAGCGCGACTCGTCGCGCATGATGGTCCTCAACCGCACCACCGGTACGTTTCACGACCGCACCTTTCGTGATCTGCCGCACATTCTCGAACCCGGTGATCTGCTGGTCTTCAACAACACTCGAGTATTTCCTGCGCGATTGCTCGGCCGCCGTCAGGGGACGGGGGCGCAGCAAATCGGGAAGAACAATCCGCGGGTGCACGAGTTTCTACGCGGCGAGGCTGAACTGCTGCTTATCAGGAACAAAGGCAGCGGTGTTTGGCAAGGACTCGTGCACCCGGGGCGCAAAATCCGCGAGGGTGAGGTGCTGGTTTTTGGTGGTGGAGAGCTCCAGGCGGAAGTCCTGGAGCGCGGGCGGTACGGGCTGCGGCGGTTGCGCCTGACCGCGTCAAGCGGAACCGTCGAGGAACAGATTGAGCGCCTGGGGCACGTTCCGCTGCCGCCCTACGTTCATCGCTCGGACGATCTGGCCGACCGGGAAACGTATCAGACGGTCTACGCCAAAGTGACGGGTGCGGTCGCGGCCCCCACCGCCGGGCTGCACTTTTCTCCGCGCTCTCTCGAGGGACTGCGCGAGCGGGGAATCGAGACTTGCGAGATTACGCTGCACGTGGGTCCGGGAACTTTTCGCCCGGTGCGCGCCGAACAGGTTGAGGAGCACAAGATGGATGCTGAATGGTTCAGCGTCCCGCAGGATGCTGCGGCGGCAATCCAGAGCGCGCTGGATCAGCGCCGGCGAGTGATCGCGGTGGGCACCACCTGCACGCGCACACTGGAGCACGTTGCGCACCTACATGACGGCAGGATCGTTCGAGCGAGCGGTGAGACCGATCTCTTCATCAGGCCTGGTTTCGAGTTCAAAGCGACCAAAGCGCTCCTGACGAACTTTCATCTTCCGCGCTCGACCCTCCTGATGCTAGTCTGCGCGTTTGCAGGACGGGAGCTTACTCTCCGCGCATACGCGCACGCCATCGTCGAGCGCTACCGCTTTTACAGCTACGGTGACTGCATGCTGATCCTGTAGCGCAAGCCTGCCTGGGAGGACGGCATTCTACCGATGGAGAGCGCCGTGGAAGTAAATACCGTGTGCGATCTTTTCGGCCGGGCCCATCAGCGTGATCTCACCGTCCTTCTGCCAGGAAACGTCAAGGTTGCCGGCTAACGTCCGTACGCGGACGGAGCGCCGGGTCTTCCCATTCAGGATTGATGCAACCACCGCGGCGCACGAACCCGTGCCGGAAGACGCCGTCTGGCCCACGCCCCGCTCCCAGTACCTCACCTCAATTTCCCGTTCCGAAATCACCTTGATGAATTCCACGTTGGTGCGATTTGGGAAGTACGAATTCGTCTCGATCTCCTGCCCGACGGCGCGCCAGTTGATGCGATGG
>DASUKV010000002.1:0-3515 GCA_036278555.1 Terriglobia bacterium | reverse complement strand
GAGTGGAGGCCGGATAAAAAGTGCACTCCCTCAATCGACATATCGGTGGTCAGAATCAGTTGATAGCCCGCACGCGGACGCACAAGGGCGGCATCATCGCCGATGCCCAAAGAAACGCTTCGAGTGCCACGGGGCGCGCGCTTTCGCAGCCAGCGGATTAGCTCATTCTCATTTCGGAACAATTCCTCGCGCGAGACTCCTCCCATAATTCTCCTTTATCGTACGCGGGCCGGATGATTAAAATTTCCTATACGCCGGAATCGCAGGTGATTAACTAAGGCTCAGACTCCCTGACAACGGGAGGTAACGATCTTGATAAATCCTAGTAGTTCAGCATATTAGAAAAACAGTCCAACTAGACTATAATCCGGACTGATTTGCGGATTTGAGCGTCTTTGCGCTTGACAAGGCTTGCCCGGTCCCATAGCATTTCCTTCTGTTCCGCAGAGCGCCTGCTTTCACGCCGCTCGTTCCACCATTTGTGCGATGATTGAAGGATGGCAACAGCGAGAAGCCCTATGATATTCACCACTGAAGCGAAGAGAACAAAGCTTTATACCCTGCTTCTGCTGGGACCGCATGGCAGGCCCTTCAAAATCCAAGTTCCGAAGTATGCTCTCTATGCGCTCCTGGCCTTTACCCTGGCCGGCGTGGTGATGTTGACGGCGCTTGCCAAAAGCTATGCGCGAATGCTGATAAAGGTTTCGAATTATAACTATCTGCGCGCGGACCGCGAAAACCTCCAGACCAAGTATCGCCTTTTGGAAGGCGTCGTCAAGCATACGAACACTCAACTCACATCGCTCGAATCCTTAGCCTCTGAGGTTGCGGTGAGCTACGGTTTTAGCAGGACGGCTCACGCGCACCGGGCTCTGGCCTCTCCGGCAGGTTCTTCTTTAACGAACACTTCCAGCGCCGATTCCAGTTACGATGCCTCACTCTACGCCTTCAATCTCTTCGCCCAATCGCCCGCCGCAGCATTCAGAAATTCCGCGCTGTTTGGCCTTCTCTCAAACCCCAACGTAAACCCCGCGGATATCCCCTGCATCTGGCCTGTCGAGGGCGAAGTGACCTCCGGTTTTGGCGAGCGCACGGACCCCTTCAGCGGTGAGGGCGGAGACTTCCACGCCGGTATGGATATTGCCGTGCCGTCGGGAACTCCCGTGCGCGCCGCGGCGGATGGCATTGTGCTCCACGCCGGACCGGATGCGGGCTACGGCAACGAAATTCTCATCGATCACGGAGCGGGCATCGGTACCAAGTATGGCCATTTGCGCAGAATCTACGTGGTCGAAGGGCAGGAAGTGAAGCAAGGGCAGATCATCGGGACCGTTGGCATGACGGGCCACACCACAGGACCGCATCTCCATTATGAGGTGCTGGTGCGTGAGACGCCGGTCAACCCCGCCAAATTTCTGCGCGGCTGAATCGCGCTGCTTTTATCATCCCCTCCGCTCCAAGCACCACGGTTCATCGCATTCGTGTTGCCCCACTTTTCCCAAGCCCGTGTATTTTTGTTTGCTTTATTTTGAGGTATGCTGAAAACGCGCGCGTGAGAATCGCGCGGCAGCTTCACCGGCTTCGGGCGCCGTCACTTCACCCCGCGAGTTTATCTCCTTTCTATAGGGAAGCCTATGACCCCGTTGATGGAAGAAATCCTGCAGCAGCCCGCGATGCTGGCGGCAGTCCGGAAGTACTACGCGAGTCCCGGCGCCATACCTGCCAAGGCGCTGCGTAATCTCGTCAAGGGCTGGCCTCCGGTGGTTATATTTACCGGCATGGGATCATCCCTTTTTGCCGCTTATCCGGCGCAAGCATACCTGACGTCGCTCGGAATCCGGGCCTTCACCTGGGAAACCGCGGAGCTTTTGCACCACCATATCAAGATCCTGGGCCCGGACGTGCTGCTGGTGGTCATTTCCCAATCCGGAGAAACCATTGAGATTACCAACCTGCTCCGCGCGCTTTCCGGGGGGCTGGGCGTGCTGGCGGTCGTGAACGTGGAAGCAAGCACCCTCGCGCGCAAAGCGGATTTTTTCCTGCCCATGATGGCGGGACGGCAATCCGTCGTAACCACCAAGACTTACATCTCAAGCGTGGCGGTGCTCATGTATCTGGCGTTCGCCATTGCGCAACAGGACCCCCGCCTGGTAACGCATGCCCTTTTGCAAATGATCGACGCTCAGGAAGCAGTGATCGAGCGGCAGGGGCAATTGATACCCGCAACCGTGGAGTTTTTCAACCATCCCACTTACACGGCCATTATGGCGCGCGGCGCGGACCTCTCAACCGCCTATCAAGGCGCTTTAACCCTGAAAGAAGTGGCGAGGCTCGGAATCGAAGCGATCAGCGCGGCGCAGTTCCAGCACGGCCCCATCGAAATTGTCCATCCTTCGCACCGGTACATTGTGATCGCCCGTAAAGACCTGCTCCGGCCGCGCAGCCAGATCGCCGTGACCGCCAAGTTCCTGGTGAGATTGGCAGAGGAGATTCGCTCTCATGGTGGGCGGGTACTGTTGCTGACTGATATGGAGGTGGGAGAGGCGACGAACTTGCGCATCGTCCGCGTGGAAACCGCAAAGCTCGGAATGGGGACCCTCGTGGATTCGCTTCACCTCCAATTGATGGCCCACGAGCTGGCCTTGCGCGCGGGCCTGGAGCCGGGGAAATTCTGGATCGCTGAAGAGGTGACGCGGGTCGAGTGATCAGGGCCGGGAAAGCCCAGGTCTTCACCACAAAGGCACAGAGGACACAAAGAAGAGCAAAAAATAGAAGAGCAACAGGAACAGTTCGCTCTGTATCTGTAATTTTTTCTTTGTGTTCTCCGTGCCTCTGTGGTGAATCTTTTCGCACAGGGCGCAGCCAGCAGCGCCCCTACTAAAACCAGCCGTGGTATCATGAGCTTATCCGGGAGACAATCAGTCCTGTAAATTTCATCCCCATCTCTCAATCCGGGAGGTTTTATGAGCTCAGAAAAGCATGACCGGCGCGAGTTCCTGGGAAAAATTGCGATGGGCGTCGCCGGCGCAGGCGTCGGCGAACACCTGCTCCAGAAAGGCTCGGCCTACGCGGCGGAGACGAATCACGGAATACCCTATCGCACGTTGGGCCGTACGGGAGAGAAGGTGTCATTGCTGGGCCTGGGCGGCTATCACATCGGCGTCCAGCCAACCGTCGAGGACAGCATTCATCTGATTCGGACGGCCATCGACAACGGCGTCAACTTCATGGATAACTGCTGGGATTATAACGGCGGCGAGAGCGAAATCCGCATGGGTAAGGCGCTGCGCGACGGGTACCGCCAGAAAGTTTTCCTGATGACCAAAATTGACGGGCGCACCAAAGAGCTTGCCACCCAGCAACTTGATCAGTCCTTGCAGCGGTTACAAACCGATCACCTTGACCTGCTTCAGATTCACGAAGTAATCCGCATGAGCGACCCGGAGCGCGTCTTCGGGCCGGACGGAACCATGGAAGCTCTTCTCGCCGCCCGCAAAGCCGGCAAGATTCGCTAT
>DASUKV010000001.1:0-9332 GCA_036278555.1 Terriglobia bacterium | reverse complement strand
CGCGCGGTTTCAGGCAGCGCTTTTCCCTGGCAAACGGCATGGAGGACCCGGCGCTCAATCTGATCGACCCACTCCTGCGATTCAGGGCTCATCGACGAACTCTCGCTTGGCGCCCGTTGCTCCCACCCTCGCGCGCGCCCTTCGATGCGGAAAAATGAACCGAACGGTGAGATAAATTCCGGCCAGCAGAATGAGTCCCACGATCCATAAAACGAGAGCGTGCAGGAAATGGCTTTCAGGCAGTCCCGTTTGCCCGCGCACCCAAAGCCATAAGCAATTATTGGAAACATAAAGTCCAGCAGGACAGTCTCGAACAGCGAAATCCGCGGCGTAAAGGATGCCCGCGATCAAACAACAGCCCAAAACCACGCGGCTGAGCCTACCTAGCATCTTGAGATTCTCCGAGAGTTAGACAAAAGCCCTCACCCGGCCTTCGGCCACCCTCTCCCGGAGGGAGAGCGTCTAGAAGAGAAGTCGGCGAGTTTCTGCCAATGATGGGCGGCCGGAGGGCTGTGAACGCTAAGAAGGGCAATCGAAAAACACTATAGCCGGGCTTGGTCGAGGAGCTTGATAAAATTCCTCTTGGGCCTGTGTTTGGCGCGAATCAGCGTCAACTGATTTACAAAGTCCTCCTGCTGGCCCACCTGTGCCATCAGCGCGCCCGCTTGGCGCAGTAACCGAACTGCCTCAGTATACGCATTGTTGTTCTTGAACGAGAGAGTTGGTTCAACGTGGCCAAGATAGATCGGGATCGCGTCTTTAGGATGGTCTTTCTCCCTCAGCTTCGCAAGCTCCAGCCAGAGCGGAGTGGAGCACCCGCCTTCTTTCGCTTCGCGCCATGCGCTTTCCGCATCTTTTTCGTAGAGAAAGATTCGCACCAACAACGAGCGGCCCGCGTCATAGTAGCCGGCGAACTGCCCCTCCCGGCTCACGCGTTTTCCGGATGCCGCAATCTGCCGCCGGATTTCCGCAAGCGCCCGCTCGCGCCAAGCATCCCAAGCTCCGGCTTTCCTTGCATGCTTTTCCAGGTCCTTGTATGGATCGAGTTCAGTGTGATCGAGGAAATTCGCCCAGATCAACTGCATGGCGTCCTCATGTCGCTTGCAACGATGATACTCCTCTGCCACGAACTCCCGCAGACGCGGGTCCGTGCGCTCAGGAAATGCTTTGAGCCCCCGCTCCGCCCATTCGAGCGCCTTGTCGTACTTCTTAGCTTCCTGATAGGTTTCGGCGATCTTAAAGAAGTAATACGCTGAGGAAAGATCGCGTGCCATCACCTCGACGAGCGCCTCAATATCCCCTGACAGGCGCGCGAGATTTTCCATAATCAACCTGATTCTGAAGCGCCCTCCGTAGCCGCCGGATTCCCGGCTGCCTGGCCGTCTCTCCGGCACTTTGGACCACTCGGCCTCCGCCAGCTTGCGATAAGCTTCCAGGCCGGCGACACCCAATACCGCGGCATACCTCTCGACAGCGCCTAGAAAGACGTCCCATTCGCTCCGCAACTCCCAAGCGAAAAGCTTCCGGGCAAGCTCCACCGGGTCGGGCTTGGCTACCGTACAGGCTTCAAGATGGACTTCCTGCAACCGCTCCAGGATGTCGCTCATGCGGCCATCGGAATCATCCATCGAGTCCATCGCCCGCTCGGCGGCTCGCAGGGCATGCTCGCTGAGTTCCAGAGCCGCATCCGCGTGGCCGTCGCGGAGGATCTCCTCGATGCGGTCGATGGCTTCATTCGCGTCTCGGGCGTAGGACGCCATCTCATAATAGTCAACGAAGTCGCCGGAATCGAACGCCTTATCGATAGCACGGCGAAAGGGCGCCAAGTCGATCCTGCCCGGCGACTCTCTGGCGGCAGCCAGCAGGAGCCGGTCACGCAATTTGCCATCCGCCTTAGCCCAAGTCACGACCGTATCAACCAGCTTTTCATGGTCCTCGCGAAGAAGCATCGCCCGGACGTCCTGCAAGGTCAGCGCGCGAGTTTTGCGGTTCTTGCCATTTGAGTCCTTGGGCGGCCGCTCAGTTTTTCCCGCCAATGCCACAGCCACACAATGCTTACAAAAATCGCCATCCTCTCCCACAGGACACGTGCAAGAATAGCTGACCTTGCCCTTCTCAACCCACAGCCGGACGTGATACTTACGGCTGCCAATAACCGTCGCTTCCAGCAGCTCCGCGTCATTAAAGAGGCTATGCACCCGGCCATCCTTAAAATAATCCTGGCCTCGTGAGAATGACGGGCCGCCCGCCATCCGGTGCAGAGCTTTATCGAGCAGGTCCAGCAATTGTGAATTTGCCATTTTCCCGTGAACCAGGTTTGAGGAGCTTCCTGGAAGATGCTTCGTCACCAAAAGTTCTTGCGCTGCCGTTGAAAGGCGCTAATTAATCCACCGGCCGGAGTCGTCCTTCTTCTCCTGTTTGCGCATATAGATTTCGAACTGCTTCCGCAGGCGCGCCCGCTTCCAATCGTCGTACCGGTGGTGAAAGTCGAAGGGCAGCCGGAGACCGCGCAGGTACACATAACCGATGGCGAGGCCGCTCAGGTGAGCGATATAGCTGACACCCGAGTTGTGAACGCTGAAGAGGTCAACGAATTCGATCACACCCATGATGACCACAAACCATTTGGCCTTCATGGGAATGATGAGGTAATAGATGATCCGCTCCGGGAAAAGCAGCCCGTAGGCGAGCATGACGCCAAAAAGAGCGCCTGAACAGCCAATGGTCAGCGTATGACTGCTCGGCCCGATCAAAACGTCCACCAGACCCGCCCCGACGCCCGTCAGGAAATAATAAAAAAGGAACTGCTTGCCACCCCAGACGCTTTCGAGATCGGGTCCGAAAACCCACAGCACGTAGAGGTTGAAGAGGATGTGCCAGAAGCCCGCGTGGATGAATAAATAGGTGAGCGGCTGCCAGACGAACAGGTGATGGGTTACGAGGTAAGGCTCCAGGCCGAACAGGAGATACGGCAGCGACCAACCGGCCATCCGCATGGGGAAGTAAGTGAGCACGAAGGCGGCGCCGGTGACAATCAGGAGCAGCTTGACCTTCGGCGTCAGCGGAGGAAAGAAAGAAATGGAGTAGTCGCGGTAACGAGCCATTTCCTAAAGCCTATCATAAGAGAGCGCCCAGTGATAAGCGCCGCGCCTGGACTTTTCCAGGAGTTCAGCCCTCTCCCGCCGTAGCGGGAGAGGGCGGCCGAAGGCCGGGTGAGGGCCGCCGGAGTCTTACGCCAGACGCGACTTAACAGAGGATCACAAGAACGTCAGGCGGGGACGCGCGGGGGCTTTGCAGGAATCCAATAGATTTCTTCGCGGATCGATTCTTTGGCGAAGCCGCGGCGTTGGAGAATTCCTTTGCAGTTCTCGATCATTTGCGGATGGCCGCACAGGTAGGCAGTAGTCTGGGCGGGGTCTAAAGCGAGCGAGTCAACGTACTTCCGGGCGATGTCTTCCACGCGTCCCACTTCTCCCGCCCAGTCCGGGTCCTCCCAGGGACGGCTGACAGCGGGAATATAATGCAGCCAACTTGCGGAGCCGCCCGCTAGCTCACGGAGTTCATCGCAGTAGGCGAATTCCCATGACCGGCTGGCAGCCTGAATCACAAAACAGCGGTGTTCGGCCGGCGCGCCTTCCTGATGAGATCGGGCGAACGTTCGGGCCATACTCACATAAGGCGCGACTCCGGTGACGGTGCAGAGCAAGAGGTGGTTTTTGTGCCCGCTGGCCGTGTCCAGCGTAAATAGTCCGCGGGCCTGGCGGCGCATCCAGAGGGTGTCTCCCGTCTTAAGCTCGTAGAGCAGAGGCGTCAGCTCGCCCTGAGGAACCAGTTCGAAAAAGAACTCGATCTCCTCTTCGCAAGGGCTTGAAACAATCGAATACGCCCGCTGCACCAGCTTCGAGTGGCGCTCCACGCCCAAGGTTGCGTATTGCCCGGGTTTGAAAGCGAGCTTCTGCTCCGTCCGCACGCGGACGGACCAAAGGTCAGGGCTGAAATCTTTGCGCTCGATAATCTCGATTTTCTGGAACTTGTCCGGCGATACCGCCATCGGTTTACTCGCTGCCTTCTTCAAGTGTTGTAGCGGCGGCCTCTGGCCGCCGGTTTTTAAGAAGTAGAGACCGGCGGCCCCTTCCTACGTCAGGGCAGGCTCCGGCCGCTACAGAAAAAGCTGTCATTATAATTTGTAGTCTTCAATAGGATACACTGAAATACGTCCGTCGCACATTTTCAAGCTTCGGACATCCCTTGGGCAAAAGTAAGTATCGTCCGGCAGAGTCGGAGGCTTTAATGATTGGCGGCTCCTCAAAGGGCCTGATCCTGCGGCTCGATCGCGGTCGTGGACTGAAATGACCCCTCACCCGCGCTCGTACCTCGCGCACCCTCTCCCCTCGGGAGAGGGCTGTGATCCGGCCGTTGATCCCCTGCCCTCTCCTCGCGGGAGAGGGTGGCGAGCAGAGCGAGCCGGGTGAGGGGTATCGTCCGAGTTTTCCGAACACGACGGATTATGTTGTGCCTACTCCCGGAACTGTCAAACTTTTACTGTCTCCCCGGCAGAGCCGGGGGAACTCCCTTTGGATTAGGATTTTTAGCGTGCGGAAATGTGCAGATTCCTCGCGGAGTTTGGCCCTGGAATGAAGAATACGGGGGCTCGGAATAGCAGCGACCTGGAATATTTTTTTACGGGCGAATGCCGGGAATCTTCAGCCGGACGCGATAAATCGTGGTACCGGCCAGGATGTAGAGGGTCTTACCGTCGCGTCCGCCCCAGGCGCAGTTGCCCACCCTTCCGCCAGGAAACTTGATAATCCCCAGCCGTTTGCCCTGCGGCGAGAAAATCCAAAGACCTCCGGGCGCGGCGGCGTAGATGTTCCCGTTCTGATCCACTTTCATGCCATCCGGATTTCCCGGCCCCTTCTCAGCGGTGGCGTCGTAAAAGACAACACCATCGGTGAGGCTGCCATCCGGGTTGACTCGATACCGCATCCAGAGCTTTTTCGGCTCGGAGTTACTCACATAGAGATATTTCTCATCGGGCGAAAAGGCAAGGCCATTGGGACGGGTGAGATTTTTGATCAGTAGTTGGAGTTTTGCCCGCGCGGGCGGCGCTCCGGGCTTCTGTTGAAGCGCGCCGGGAATACGATAAACACCGTTAAACGAAAGTTGCCTGGCAGGGTCGTGCTCGCTTTGCGTGCGCAAGCCGTAGGGTGGATCGGTAAAATAAAGCGAGCCATCCGATTTGTAAACCAGATCGTTCGGGCTGTTCAGGCGCTTGCCTTCGTAGCTGTCGGCAAGAATCGTGACTTGCGCGTTGGGACTTAATGACTCCAGCCGCCAGATGTCCCGCTGCGCGTGTCCGGCCACGGTCAACCGTCCCTCGCGGTCGAGCGTCATGCCGTTCGAGCCGGGCTCGGGACCTCCGTACGGCGCCGATCCCTTGTAGCCGCTAGGTTGCATGAAAATGCTGACGCCGTGTCCGGGAGTCCATTTGCGGATGCTGTTGCTCGGGATTTCCGCGAAGAGCAGATAGCCCGAGTGGATCCAGACCGGACCTTCCACCCACTTGAATCCGCCCGCCACGCGCTCAATCTTGGCGTTCGCGGGCACAATCTGGCCCAGGGCGGGGTCAAGTTTTTCAATGGTGGGTGAATTCTGGCACCAAACCAGCGCGGCGCCCAGCATGCTTTCGAGCAGGATGAGCAGGACGATGCTTGTGATTTTCATGCGCGGGATTGTACAACGAGAGCTTCCGGGAAGCAAACTGAAAACGTTGTAGCGGCGGCCAGAGGCCACGGCGGTCCAAATTCGCCGTGTAGAGGGCGGCTTTGCCGCTTGCTGTGCGGAAGGGCCAAGCCCTTCCGCACAGCGAGCGGCAAAGCCGCAACCCGCCCCGTGGAGTTGGACCGTAATTTGGACAAGGTTAGCCGGAGGCTGCCGCTACAGGCAGAATGGAAATGTGGAAGCGCATCATTTGTTATGAAGTACAAATGATGCGGTCGGTGAGATGGTCTTCTTCTTGATGTTATCCGTCACTTTCACGGACACGGTATAGTCACCGGGCTGCAGAGGCGCAAGCGACATCGTTTTTTCAATCGTCAACTGGCTGGACGCATTCTTGATGTCATCGGCGTTTTCGGTGGCTGTGAACACTGATTTGCCATTTTTGGTCAACTCGTATTCGATCTGCGCGTCAGGACGATGCGTCTTGGGATTAACACCAAGATTGTAGACCTGCATATAGATCCCAAGATGCTGATCGCGGTTGAAGGTATCGCCCACGCTGGGCCGCACTTTGGTGCTGCCAATCACAAACGGGCCTGTGCCCACGTTCGTGGTAGGGACCTGCTGGATAAGGTCCGCCAGAATCAGCGAACTGGTTTCGAGCGTGTCATCCGGAAATTGCGGCACGATTTCGCCAATTGCCGTCGAACCCATATGGCCGCTGTTATCGTCCTTCAACACGACGGTCAGCTTATAGCGGCCGGGGCGTAAAGGCACGATTTTCTGATAGACCGAACGGTGAGTCACGTAGGAGGCGAACTCGTCCTTCGGCACGTCCAGCACCAGCGTATTCTCGAACGTTTGCGCGATTCGTCCGGTCAGCGTGCTCAATTGTCCGAAAATATCCAGCGTGGCATGCATCACGCCATTTTTATTCTGGAATTCCAGGTCGCGATTGGCAATCTGGACCGTCACTGGAACCAGCACCTCATCCGACGTCAGGCGGATGAAATCCGTACGCACTTCAAAGGGCAGCAGGTTGTCGGTGATGTGGTGCGTCACGAGGGCTTTCAGATCATTAAATTTCACTTGCGGCGGCTGGAAGATTTTGGCGTAAGTGTCAAGCTGAGTAAATTCCTCCATGCGTTCGGGCATGATGTTGGTGGTTACCATGCTATTGCTGCCCAATTGGCTAGGATTGATCACCGAGTTCGGATTGAAGATGGCTCCGATCGAGGCGCCGCCCTGGCAGCCGGTCATGTCGCCCGGAACTTCAGCTAAAGCGTCCTTTTCGCAAGGGTTCATGGTGAGCCGGAATTCGCCGCTCATCGTCGGGTCCACAAACTCCAGCTTGACGTTTTCACCGATTCCGGGAATGTAGTGGTAGTACCAGTCCTCAAACGGGTACGTCGTCATCTGGTTCGAGCCAGGGCCTAGATAGGGAGTCTCGTTCGGTTGAGCAATATAAGTGCCGCCGGAATCGTGGTTGTCCTGCTCGTCGGGCGGGCCATACATGATGTAAATGCGGCCGCGGTCAGTCCTCCAGCCAGGGATGCCGGAAGCGTAGTGCTCATTGGCGTAGGCAATGCGCCGGTAAAATTCCTCTTTGAACTCGTTTTCGGGGCTGCCCGGATTCGGATTGCGGCGCTCCCAGAACGCCTCGATGAACTGCTCGCGCTCATCGTCGGTTGTCAGCTTCTTGAAGGCGTTGCGTTCGTCCTGAGTAATGATGTAGCCAATGGGCCCGCCGATCCACTTCTTATAGGCGCTTTCCATTTCCTTGCGGATCGCTTTTTGGCGGCGCTTCTCCTGCTTGGTGAGCTGTCTGGTTTTCTGCTGGGAGGAATCCTTATCCTCCGCGTGTGCGGACCTTAAGCCGACTGTGAGGAATCCGGCTGTGAACAAGAGAAGGATGACAAGTGCCGGAGCCAAGAGGGCTTTCTCCGGCCGGGATTTCAAACTTTGAACGGGGCCAATTGCTTCCATAGGTCTCCTGGCTGGCAGTCTTAAATTTTATTTTGCGCGCTCCCCGAAGTCAAGTTGAGCTTTCTGCCTATTGGCGGCTGTCGTGAGCGCGTGGGGAGACGGGGTCCGACTCCGGTTATAATGATTCGATTGGAAGGGCACCGATGAACGGCGAATCTCGACCAACGACGGGGACATCGGGCGGCGAAATGCTGCGCGGATTCTGGTATCCAGCTCTCTTGAGCGCCCGGGTGCGCCCGGGAAAAATGCGCCAGGCGATGCTGCTGGGTGAGCCGTTGGTGATCGGCCGGGACGCGCAGGGATGCGCCTTTGCCATGCGGGATAGCTGCCCCCATCGGGGGATGCCACTTTCCTGCGGCCGTGTGGAGGGCTCGCTTCTCGAATGCTCCTACCACGGCTGGAAATTCGACTTGATGAACGGCCAGTGCCGTGAAATTCCCTCCTGGGTTCCGGGCGACAAACTGAAAGTGGACCGCATTTATGCCACTCATTTCCCCTGTGAAGACCAGGACGGATACATCTGGGTTTACATGCCCGGGCCGGAAACAAGCGATCCGCCGCCTCCCGCCCCGAAGCTCCCGGTTTTCAGCCCGCAGTACCGGATCACCCACCTTTCCGCCGATCTTCCCGTCAACGTTGATCATGGGATTATCGGCCTGATGGATCCCGCGCACGGGCCTTTTGTCCATCAAGCCTGGTGGTGGCGGAGCCGGCGCAGTATTCAACAAAAGGAAAAAACCTTTCTTCCGATTCCGAACGGCTTCCGCATTCAGGCGCACAAGCCTTCCGCTAACAGCGCCGCTTATAAGCTGCTCGGGGTTTACGGGCAGCCGGTGACCACCGCGATCGAGTTTGTGCTGCCCAACATGCGTCTCGAGCAAATTCATTGCGGCGGCAAGTGGTTCTCCAGCCGCGCCACCGTCACACCGGTCAGCGCGAACCAGTGCCGCATTGATTTTTGCGCGGCCTGGAACGTTTTCCGCTACGTTCCTTTTATGACGTCCATTTTCCGGCTCTTCGCGCGTAGCTTTATTGGCCAGGACCAGCGCACGATGGAAAAGCAGGCGCTGGGCCTGAAACATAACCCCCGCCTGATGCTGATTGACGATGCGGATCGTCCCGCAAAATGGTATTTCCAACTGAAACAGGCCTACCTTGAGGCTCGGCGCACCGGCGAGCCCATGAAACATCCAATCTCCGAGCCCACCGTCCTCCGCTGGCGCAGCTAACGGAATCCGCCAGAATCGTTAATAACTCGCCGTTGCTTTGCCGAAATGGTATAGGAGTGGACGCGGATTAGAGGACACTTGGATATGGAAATGGAAGGTTTGGCTGGGCCGGCTATGCAACCCGTTTTAGAAAGCGAGCCGGCGCCTTCCGGGAACAGGGTGATTCCGACAGCGGAAATCCTTCGCGCTCTGGTCGGGGCGTCCAAAAAGGTGAGCGATATCATCTTTTCACCCGCTCGCTACCCCCAGGTGGAGCTTGCGGGCCAGTTGATGCAAGCGCGCTTACCAGGACTCAATCCCTTCAAGCCGGAGGATACCGAGCGAATCGCATTGGAACTCATTGGCCGGCACACCCATGCCAACCGGATTCTGCAAACCGAAGGCGCCTGCGATCTT